>JANODY010000145.1:0-11001 GCA_031412945.1 Cyanobacteria bacterium SOY_65_metabat_81 | reverse complement strand
CCCACAACCGCGTGGGGCGCCTTTCCCCCCCGCCACTCGCTTCTTGGGTTTTATATTGTCCTAATTGTAGTGACTACAGCTATAGATTCAGGCTTTCGGGCTTTAATTATGGTAAATCAAACAACAAAATTTCGGCATCACTTTGTCCAGTTATCGCGATCGCGCCAAGGCGATCGCCCGCAATAGCATCACCCGACTCAAGCAAATGATCGCCGACTAACACCTTACCTCTGGCGACTTGCAGCCACACATGGCGATCGCTATTGACCAGATGCTTCACCTGTGAGCCATCCTCTAAAATAGCCGCATAAATATAAGCATCTTGATGAATTGTGACTGAGCGATCGCGCCCATCAGGTGAAGCAATCAATCGCAATTGGTTTAGCTTCTCTTCTCGACCAAATGAAACCTGTTCATAACTAGGCTGAACATTCTGTTGATTAGGTAAAATCCATATCTGTAATAAATGAGCAACATCTGTTGCCGAAGGATTAAACTCACTATGAGTAACCCCAGTCCCTGCACTCATCCGTTGCACATCACCAACTTCAATCACCGAGCCAGTTCCCATGCTATCTTTATGCTCTAACGCTCCTTCAAGCATATAAGTAATGATCTCCATATCCCGATGAGGATGTGTGCCGAAGCCTTTGCCACCTGCAATCTGATCTTGATTAATCACCCGCAATGACCGAAAGGACATGTGCTGTGGATCGTAATAGCTAGCAAAAGAGAAGGTGTGATAACTATCGAGCCAGCCATGATTTGCATGTCCCCGCTCTGCTGATTTCCGAATAGTAAGCATAATTTTTATCTTTTCAACTGTGTCAATAATTTTTTACAACAACTTTTGTAGCTTACTCCCTTCCGAGTGAAAGATTAGACGTTGCGGCGCTTCGCGCCGCAACGCTAATTCTTGGCTTTTAAGAAAGCGCTTTGCGCTATATCTACTTGCCGCCTTTCTTCAAGGCAATAATTGCTTCGACTTCAGCCGTTTCTTGATTGGGATAGATAGCTGTTACGGCTAAACCGCGTATAGACTCGATCACAGCTTTGGCTTCAGCAGGAGTTTTCTCCTTCTCAGCAGGAGGTATCAAGCTTTGAAAAATACTCCAACTTCTATCTGCATCAATGTAAAAATAGCCCACGTTGTTAGCAGGAAGGGTACTGACTACAGCCTTGAAAGTGGGATCAGATTCGATCGCACTAGCAGGTTTTGGCACAAACAGAGATACGATCGGCGAAGCGGTGATAAAAACTGTATCTTTTTGACTCCAACCGTGAGAAACGATCGCCCCTGCAACATTGGGGAATGACCACTCAGTAACTGCGACCCCACCAACATCTTTTTGGCTAACTTTGCCGCCATTTTTGGAGACAAAATCATCAAACTTCTTGAGCAATGACTCACCCGCAGCCCGATTTGTAGTCTGGAACAACAGCAATGGTGCTAGTCCTTGGGTTTGAGCCAAAATTCCTTCTGGCTTGCTAGAGACAGTCGCAAATGCAAATTCGCCATCCATCCATCCAAAGATATCTTTATCCAGATCAAGCGCAAATGGAGAAGTCTTCAACTGAGTTCTCGCTTCATTGAGGCTTTTCTTGACTTCAGGAGAATTTTCAGACGATTTGACAAATTGTTCCCACGAATTCTTGATATTAAAACCTGTGGTGACAGTAAAAGCTTGAGCAGGAATTTGACCAATAACTTTATTGGGGGAGTTCTTGAGTCCCGAAATTACGGCTGAGTCGAATTTGCCAAGTACTTTAAAACGAATACCTGCGTCATCAATACCAACGCCCATACTCATCGATTTGACCTTCTTCAACTGCTCCAGAGATTCTGGGGGGATCGTTCTGGCGTTAGCGTTGAGGGCGGATAGTTGAACGATGGAATCGCTAAAATTAGGGATGTAAATCTGGGCAACGGGATTTTTGAGCTTGAGATCATCGGCACTGGCTGAACTGACTAGAGAAGCTTCACCCTTGAAGGTGTCGATCGCTTTTTGAGTCGATTGTTCACCCTGTGCGCTCGGACTGATGATCAAGTAGTCACCAACCATCGCCGTAGTATTCAAAGTTGAGCCTTCGCCATACTGGGTAATCTTTACGCCCTTGTAATCAGATTCCTTCTCTTTGCCACCTGCCTTGGTTTTGACCTTCTCAGTCAAAAACTTTTCAGCACCAACTTTATCTTTCACCTCAATCACCATCAGAATATTTGGTGCAGGTTTGGCTGCTGTTTGGGGAGCGGGAACTGCTTTATCTTGCACAAATTGCGCTGATTTGCTTGGAGCGAGGCTAGCAGTTTTGACTGATGGCAAAAAGGCGATCGTGACACTTTTGCCAATCCAAGGCTTGATATCTTTGTCATAGTCAACTTCACCCGAAGCCAGATTAGCTCTAACTTTAGCGATCGCTTGGTCGTAAAGTTTTTTGGTTTCTGGCGACAAAAATTGATCTAACTGAGACAGGGCTGCACCATCGGTTGAGATAGACATCGCCATCAGCGACTGTTTCGGCACAACTGTGAGCGTGCTAGTCGCGCCAGTCCCAACACCCGTAGTCAAATCGGCAGCCTTATTAAAGAAAAAATAAGCGCCGACTGCGCCCGCGACTACCACGACCGCGCCGCCAATAATCGGCAATAAATTCGGTTTGGTTTCGGTCATAAGTTTATACCTCGCACTTATTAATTTTAATATGACAGTATTTCAATATGACAGTATAGAGCCTAAATAAAAAAAACACAGATTAGTGGCATACATCTACCAAAAGCCAAAAGAATAGGGACACAGCGATTCCCTAGTTCTTTTGTTTTTTTGTTTTTATTAAAAATCTAGCCATGCAGGAATAATCTGCCATGCTTGATTAAGAGATTTGTCTAGTGCTTTGTAATTCGGCTCAAACTTACTGACTAATTTCCAAAATTTATCCGAATGATTCATCTGTACTGTATGACAAAGCTCATGCAGTAATACATATTCAACAACATTAGGTTCTAGGAACAGTAACTTGTAGTTGAGGCTGATATTGCGATCGCCAGAACAGCTACCCCACAAAGTTTTTTGGCTGCGAATGGTATTGGCTCGATAGGGCAGATTAGCCCGATCGCTGATTTTGCGTAACCACATAAATAAATGTTGTTCAGCCTTGTGCATTAGCCATCGTTTGAGCAAAGCTTTACAAGATGCGACATCATCAATATTGCCACTGATCACTAACTGAAATTGATGTTTCTGTTCTTTGATACTAACTGAGTTTGATTTAGTCGGAGTTTGCTGATATACGATTTGCCACTCTTGAGCTAGCGATCGCAATAAGATCGAGTCAGGTAATATTTGAGGCGATTGGGACTGCACAAAAGCCTCCCGTTCATCAAGTTTAAGTTGATTGCGAACAATCCAATCTCGCTTTTTTTGAATTAGATCGGGGATTTTTAAGTGATCGTAATTATGCGGCACAATCACTTCTAAGCCACCTTCTATCGAAAGCGACAGGCGCACAGATTTAGCGCGATCGCTCACCCGCACAGTGTAACTAGATAAATCAGGAAGTTGCGATTTAGAAGATGAAGCCATTAGGTTTAGTCTTGGAGCAGAATCGTATTGGGAAACCGAGCATTTAAGCGATCGCGCTCACGATGGGCATTGCTGCGATTATTATAAGTCCGCACCTGAATATACGACTTGCCTCTAAAAATGGTAACAAAAGCATCAGGGGCAAGTGCGCGTAATTGTTTTAAGGTATTAGCGTTATTATTGGGAACAAGAACTCGATAAATGACTTGGCTAGGAGTTTGTGGATTTGGGGTGGAAATTGGGACTGAACTTATTTGACTAGAAGCTGTGGGAATAGAGCTTGTAGGCTCAGTCGGTGCCGAAATCAGGGTTGCCCCAATTACTTGAGCGGCGATCCCTCGGTTACGCAGCAATGAGGCGATCGCATTGGCATTCTGTTGACTAGATAATGGCGCAGCCACAATCACCGAGCGATTATTAAACGTGGCAAGCACCGCACTTTTGCCAGTCAGCGATCGCACTTGTTGGATCACAATATTTGGGTCATTATTCGGCTCGACCAAAACCGCCGCCGCCTGAAAATTGGGAGGAATATCATTTACTTTGCTTGTAAAAGAATGCACGATCGCCCCAAGCCCCAATTCGCGTAATTGATTTGCCCGAAATGTTGATGATCTAGCATTATCAAAACCACCAAAAAAAGTCATCGAACCATTGAGATAGTTACATGGTGCGGCGGCGATCGCTAAAAATTCTGGTAATTGGGGCAGTAAATTGGCAGGGCGATCGACGATGACCACATAACGCCCATTAGTTAGCTGCGGACAAGAGTTAGCAGGAATTAAGTTGACTTGAGCGATCGTTTGGTCGCTAGGATTGGCGATCGCCATTGATCGAGTTACATCAACAATACCCGTCATAAGCAAGCAATTCGCGGCGATCGCCATTGACATGCGGCTGGGACTTAACGATCTCATAACTATTAAACCTTTAAACCTTTTCTTTCTCGAATCGTAGTTTTGATCGCTATTGAACTCACTAATTTGTCACCCTTGATTGAGGTATACCACTTTATGTCGTGAATTGTCATGACTTTGACAAACTTTTTGGGCTGACAGCGCTTTGATCGACAACTGCTGCAAGCCCCTTATCTATAGCTTTTGCCAAAAACGAACAAAACAAAATACGTCAGATGCTCAAATTAGTGTTATAAAGTTCGCAAACTAGACGCAAGCAATTAAACTAGTGCCAATTTTAGTTCCTAATGTTATTTCAGATGGCATTTCAGATGGCATGGTTACGAGGTGATTTCTTCAATGGAGAGTAATAATATTCGTAATAGTGCGGCGGCGTATGAGCAGACCCTCGCGGGAGTCACCAAAGACTTGTCCGACTTGCGAGCCAACATATTGGGCAAGCTCAGTCGCGAAATCTTGATTTTGCAAGCCCAGAAAAATGCCTTAACCGACGATATTCATCGCCTCCAGTCTCAACGTAAAGAGCTAGAGGTGCTAACTGTCGCGCAGCAAGGAATGAACCAACAAGAGCTTCAGCGCCAGCAATGGATTGAGCAACTCGCCCAATCGATCACTTATCACCTTAAAAATGATGTGATCGCAACTAATTCTCAGACCTTAACCGACCACTCTGAAAATTTTGAGCAGCTAATGCTCAACCTTGATAGTGCCATCCGCACCACATTTCAGTCATTACAGCGCGATGTTGGTACTTATCAGCGCGATCTTGATGATCAAATGCAACGGATGTATACCCAGAGACAACAGGGCGAGTTAATGCTGTCGGCTCTTGTCGAAAGAATTGATGAATACTTGAGACGATCTTCAGACAATCGCCATGGCGGTGGGAATATGGGAGACAATTCACCCACAGCACCATCAAACTTTACGGGGGGATCAAACTTTGCGGGGGCTAATGGCAACATCCCAACCCGCCCCAGCAGCAATATTAACGGTAACTATAGCCAAATCCAGATCCCGACTTTCAATGGTGGCAATAACAGTCAATCTAGACCATATGATCAAAACGATACGCGCCCATACGTTGGCGATCGCACTGAACCACTTACGACCTCAGAGCCATCCCCAAGTGAATCTCAAACCACTAAACGCTTAAATGATTGGTGGTTAGGCTTTGTGTTAGTTTTGGGGGCTTCGGTTGTCCTGTCTTTCCAAAACATTTTAGTGCGGGTAATCTTCTTCAAGTCAAGTATTTTAGGGTTTTTTAGCTTCGGCGGTTTGATTCAGCCGACTGTTGCTAACTCATTTATGTTGTTGTTGCTAAGAATGGCATTTGCCACACCGATTATGTGGATAGTAGCCAAGTTTATCTTTAGGGTGGACGTGCTGCGCGATTTTCAGCAACTGCTCACGCCTAGCCGTAGATTGTTATTTTGGCGGGTCGCCTTTAGTGCTTTATTGCAATTTTGTTCTTTTGCCTTCATTTATGTGGCTTTAGGCATTTTGAAACCGGGGCTTGCGGTCACGCTATTTTTCATTTTTCCGACCGTCACCGTGTTGCTCGCTTGGCTGTTGTTTGGCGATCGCCCTAGCAATGAGCGTTGGTTTGTGATTGCGTTGATCTATGTCGGAATTATGCTCACCTACAACATTTTTGGCGTGACTAAGCCTGACACATGGGGTGTAGTTGCGGCGATGCTTTCGGGTATTTCTTTTGCAGGATATATCATCACCTCACAGGCTTGTTTTAAACAGCTAAACCCTGTGTCGTTTACCGCAATTAATTTCTCCATTATCTTGCTGCTCTGTTTTGGCACATTACCTTTCACCCTGTCATCGATATCCTTAAATAGTTCGCTGGTGTTCATGTGCTTCTTGATTGCGCTGACAACTCTGGGCGGTTATTTGCTGACTAGTTTTGGCACAAAGCTGATGGGCGCGGCTCAAGCTTCGATCGTCAGTGCCAGTGGTCCAGTGTTTACCACATTTTTGGCTTTCACAATTTTAGGAAACAAGTTAGATACGATTCAGCTATTTGGGGTATTTTTAGTCACCATTGGTGTAGGGCTGCTTAGCTTACAAAATATGCATAAAAAGCCTGCTACTCCCTTCCCACTAAAGAAATAGACATACAAAACCAAGAACTAGCGTTGCCAATCACTTATTGGGTTTTAAAAAGATGGATACCTTGCGTCCATCTTCTTTTGATATAGTAGCTACTGGAGTCCTTAGAGATACACCGTGTTCAAAGACTTTCGCTATCAAGAACAAGAAACATCATCAAAAACATCTCAGCAATTCATGCGATCGCTTCAGCGTGGACTTGGGCAGGAACAAGGATTGCCCGTATGGGCTTTGCTGGCGATTTTTGGAGTAATGTTGCTGGTCTGGAATTGGCAATTAATCGCGGCTACAAGTGCGGGTATCTTCGTGATGGTCGCGGTGTATGTTGTTCAGGACTGGAACTGGAACGTGATTTTATGGCGAATTCAGAAGTTTTTACAAAGTCCCTATCGCCATTTACCCCTGTCCGTGGCTAGCGGTACGGTTACGGTTTTCTTGACCTATACCGTACTGGCGATCTGGTCAGATCAAGCAAATCATTGGTTAGCATCAGCCAATATTTTGCAGTTAGGGGCAACTCTAGGGATTTTGATGATTTTAGTTCGCCAAGCTTTTAAGCAATGGTTGCAACGTCAACAAGATAATTTTGATCAGCTAATTGCTCAACTTGCAGTGAATGATGATTTGGCAAGATTGATCGCTATTAAGCAGATTAATCAATATGTGCATGACAATCGCTTACCAGCTATTCAAGAAAGGGCGATCGCCGATTGTTGTCAGCTTTTACTAAACCGAGAGACGGAGCCGACTATGCGTGATGCTCTATTTGAAACTCTTGAATCTCTGCAATCAATCAGCCCATTGAGGCTTCAAGTAGTCCAGAGAGAAGTTTAAAAATGCCGCAAAGCGCTGTAATTCATTTTGGACAAGTACTTAATGTCAGCTAAAGATCTAACTAAAAATCAAATCCTCGATCGCCAAGTAGCTTTGCTGGTCGAGAATACACCCGATCAAGAAACGGCTAGTGCGGTGAGTTTGATTGCATCGGTACTCAAGGCGATCGCCCAAAATCTGCGCTATCCAACCTATTTTGTGATTCAAGATATCGAGGGTGGTTGGCTACTCACGCCCCTTAACAATCATGATAATCCTGAAATAGAGAAGACGACTATTTATGCTTATTGCGATCGCACGCCTGCCAATATTGATCGACTGAAATTAAATGACGAAAATCTTGAATGTGGCGAATATAACGTAATCGATATGCTGTTTCGCTTAATTGGGATGAAACAGGTTGACAGCATTGTGTTCTTTGATCGGGCTACTGATACCCAAAGGGGGCTTGAAATTGGGCGTACTGATATTGAAGAGTTATGCGAGAAGCAAATTAAACGCGCTCAGTTTGGGCTGCAAAAGCTAAACGAAATTAGAAATAATGCCAATATTGCTTGAATTGAAGAACACAACTAAGTCTTCTTTGGTGAGATTTGTGTAGAATGGAGTGTATTCGTCCAAGCGGAGTTCCGCCCCATGATTGACGCTATTATTATCTTCACATTTATCCTCGCGGGAGCAGGCACTGGCTTCCACGGTATTGACTTTTTACCACCTGAAGCGCTCGCCAATGTCAACCTCGACAACTTTCGTTGGGTTACCCTTGGGGTCGGCTCATCTGTTGGACTAATTTCAGGATTAATCGTCCAAAATACCTATCGTCGCATCGAGTCAAATGTTAGAGAATTGCCACTCGAAACTATTTTGGGACGTGCCGTTGGTCTAGTCTTTGGGCTATTGGTGGCTAACTTGATGCTAGCGCCACTGTTTTTGATCCCTATTCCTGACGACTTTGCGTTTATTAAGCCACTCACGGCAATTTTAGTGAGCATTATCTTTGCATATTCGGGGATGACGCTTTCAGACACTCACGGACGCGCTCTGTTGCGGTTGATTAATCCTAATAATGTTGAGAGCAGCCTGTTAGCCGATGGCACATTGCGAACGGCTAGCGCGAAGATTTTGGATACAAGTACTGTCATTGATGGACGTATTCAAACATTGATGGAGACTGGTTTTTTGGATGGACAGTTATTGATCCCCCAATTTGTGATTCAAGAATTGCAGACGATCGCCGATAGCTCTAATGATCAAAAACGAGTGCGCGGTCGCAGGGGACTAGATATCCTTAACAATATGCGTGACAAGTTCAGCGATCGCATCACGATTCATTCAGCCGATTATGAAGATATTCAAACCGTTGATGCAAAATTGGTGCGTCTGGCTCAAGAGCTAAGCTGTACCTTGATCACCAATGATTACAACCTCAACAAAGTTGCTAATTTGCAGCAGGTTGAAGTTTTGAATATTAACGATCTGGCTCAAGCTTTGCGTCCAACTTATTTACCTGGCGACCCGATCGAAATTCGAGTTTTGAAGGAAGGCAAAGAAGCATCGCAAGGTATTGGCTATCTCGAAGATGGCACGATGGTAGTCATTGAGGAAGGTCGTGAATATCTTGGTAAGCAAATTATTGTGATTGTGACCAGTGCTTTGCAGACTTCGGCAGGGCGGATGATTTTTGCCCGTCATGAAGCGATCGCCACTGTTTAAAGCAATTCTAATTAAATCAACTCTAAAAAAGACTAATCGCCGATGCAAGTTTCGCCTTCACAACGCCAATTGGTATCAGGTCAAGTTGGGTGGGGCTGGCGACAAGCGACTTATCCTATTTCTGTGAATTTTGGCTTTGCGGGTTTGTTGATATTGACTTTGGCGATCGCCCAATTAGTGAAAGTAGTCGAGCCGATGTTTGTGGCGATCGCCATTTGTTTCACCTGCATCGGTTTTGTGGTGGGCTTATATACAGCCAAATCCATCGTCGAAGTATGCCGCCATAATTCAGAATATCGATTCTCAACAGCCCAATTAGTCCCCATATCTGCCTATTGGTTAGTTCTAATTGCAGGACTAAATACATCATTAGCTACATCTTCACCCGCTTTGATCAAGATTTTCGTAGCAATTTGGTGGACTTTACCCGCCGCTATTTTTATCGGTATTTCATGCTCTCTGACATGGCGATCGGCATCTAGCAAAAAACAAAAGCACCTTCAAAAACATCCTGTCGAAGCCGTAAGTGAAGATATTCTGAGTGATCTATTAAATGTTGTTACATATTCTGATTGCACGGTTTTAGTAAGTCCATCGAGCCTAGGGCAGCAACCACGACAGTTTAATAGTTTGGTGTTGTTGGTCTTAGGTTTTTTCTTTTGGACAATGCTGGATCTCTCCAATAGTATTAGGGCGACCGCCGCAATTGGTTTTACAGCTACAGGGTTGACGGGCTTTTTTACATGGCAAGCCCAATTGCGATCGCCCGAAAAGATTTTGCATTTAAAATTCACGGGCTTATGGGGAATTGGCGCGGAATATGCGATCGATTTACGTCCATTTTCGCGCTTGGCAGTTGTCAAATTGCAAGAAGCAAATGGTGAAATAAGTTGGATGCAACTGGCGGGTGGAAATAGCGAGATTACGATGCCATTGACAATGACCATGTTCACCGTTCCAACTCAGGAAGCCCAGCCGGCAAGTCAAAACGATCAATTAGGGCAAGTAATCCGTCAAGAATTTCATCTTGCCAAACAAGAAACTGAGCGCGATAGTCTTGGTTTAGCCAATGTGCTATTACCTCAAGGGGCTGGAATTTTAGCTGGATCAGCATTTATCGTGGCGGGTGGATTGCTGTTATTTATATTTCCGTTGCCATCACAACTATTAGCGACAAGTGCGATCGCATGGCTTGGGGTTTGTTTAGTTAGCCCTGCGATCGCCCGATTTTTTCTGCAATTAGTTGCCACCAATACTCTGCAAAGCGATCGTCATTCAAATCATCCTAATCACTTACAATCTTGGGAAATCGGCACAGCAATTTTATTAATCAGCGCCTTTCTGTCAACTCAAACTGTAGGAAATGTAACGCCTCTATTCACATTCAATCAAGCATTACCTTCACTAAATCTGGTTTGTGGATGGTTGAGCATTAGCATCGGCGTGTGTATTCTTGCCTTTGTTCGTCGCACTCCCTTGTGGCATAATATCTAATGTTAAGGTAAAGGTAGTATGACTGAGAAAAAATAGATTCGTCTAATTTCAAGTCAGTTAATTATTTTAATGAAATTTTAGTTGTATTTTTGACCATCGTTCAAATAAAATGCTCTTGCGATCGCTACTGAATCTCCACTGTTTAGATAGAAACCATTTTTGTGCTACACAAGAAACATCAGACAAAGTTTTCTAAATACATGATTATTTAACGTTCATTTTAATAAAATAATCTTTTAGGAGTGATAATGGTTGCGAAATACTTTAATCCTTATACTGATTTCGGCTTTAAGAAACTGTTCGGTGAAGAAGGCAGTAAAGATTTACTCATCGATTTT
>JANODY010000144.1:0-67971 GCA_031412945.1 Cyanobacteria bacterium SOY_65_metabat_81 | reverse complement strand
GGATAACTCGTTTCTATGCTCATGGCGGCAAATATAGTAAGTGATGGTTTGTTGATTGTCAATAAAATTGGTGGACAATGGGTGGCATATAGACACGAAGGATAGAAACACGGATAACACGGATTTTTTCGGATTATCACGCATTATCACGGATAATATTTTGCATCAAGAAGAAACGAGGCAATTAATTTATAAAAAAGCACTTCTAATGGCGGATTTTGGGTTGCGAAATGACTACTTTAAAAAAAATCCGTGGTTATCCATTTCATCAGTGTCATCCGTGTTCCTATCCTTCATAGCATAAGATTGGCCGAAAAAATCAAATACTATCCACATCAATAATTACCTGTACGCGGCTAAAGGTTTTTTCGGAAGCGCCGCCACTCGCTTTTCTGGGTTTCTGTCCTGACACAAATGGCTATAGCTATAGTTCTTAAACCCTTTAACAGCCCATTTACGAATGTTGAGAATATCCTCCTCTTCACTTTCGTATTGTCTCCCCATTGCAGGCATACGAGCTAAAGCTGCAAAAGTCTGTCGTGCTGACTCAAAGAAAAGAAAGGCATTATCCTTACTATTTTGAGCGAGATAATTAAAGTGTTCCTGAAGATCGAGGGTAGCATCTTCGTGAATTACGATATATCTATTCATGTTTAGACAGGAAGTTGCTCAGTTAGATATTGACGTTGCTGCTCCCACCACTCATCGGTGACTTCGACCGTTTTGTTCTTCTGGAGTGTCGTTCTCAGTAGAGAATTAACTTTCTGTTTGGCTTGATGTTCTTGCTCCCGTTCGATTAAAGCCGATAAGAATTCATCAGCAGTGCCATACATACCGCTAGAAACCTGTAGATCGACGTAATCTTTCATTGCTTCTGATAAGGCGATCGTAAGGTAGGTCATAAGCGTATTTATGGAGTCAGAATATTTGAATTATAACCTATGACTCCGATCGCTGAAATGACATTAGCGAGTATCATGCAAATAGGACAAGGATAGGGGAGCATCCCACCTTGGCATTGAGTATAAGATTTCAACTTAAACAAACTCCAGATGCCATCAGATCCAATGAACTTAGTACTTTTGGCTTTACCGTAATTAAGCCAAGCTACTTACGGCTTAATGGCATTTCTAGAGAATGGGCTAACAGAAACTGGCGATCGCTTAATACTTGTTCAGTTTTGCCATCGCGGACAATTTTACCTTCACTCAATACGATCGTGCGATCGCATAACTCTAATACCAAGTCTAAATCGTGAGTGGCGATCAATTGGGTTTCGGGTAGCGATCGCAAAAGTTGGATTAGTTGACGGCGCGATCGCGGATCGAGTTGAGCCGATGGTTCATCAAATACTAAAATCTGTGGTTGCATTGCCAATACTCCTGCGATCGCCACTCGCTTTTTTTCGCCTCCAGATAGATTTTGAGACTGGCGTTGTCTATATTTATTTACATCTAAACCCACTGATACCAGCGCCTCAGCAATTCTGATTTCTAATTCATCCAACCTCAGTCCTTGATTCATCGGACCAAAAGCCACATCTTCCCAAACCGTTGGCATAAATAGCTGATCATCTGGATTCTGAAAAACTAGCCCGACAAAGTTACGGATTGCGGCTAAGTTTCTAGTAATAACCAGCATTTCGCCGATCACCATTTCTCCTTGCTGTGGCAAGATTATTCCATTAAGATGCAATAACAATGTGGATTTACCCGAACCATTTGCACCTACGATCGCCACGCGTTCTGTGGCGGCAATTTCGAGATTAATTCCATCTAAGGCTTGGATTCCATCTGGATAGATATAACTGAGATTTTTAATTGAAATCGGATTGTGATGCATGATTTAAATATTGCCTGATTCGGCTAAAAAGCTGCGTAACCGCCGTGAAATCAATTCGCGGCTGCCCATTCTCCGACCAAGCTCTTTTTCTAACGCTCCCACAGGGGTTAAGTTTTGCGGCGCACGCGGATCGCGGGTGGGATGGGATGCATATTGCGGAATTAAATATGTACTTTGATCGGCGATCGCTTTAGCTTGTTCAAGAGTAAGCCCCCCATTTAGATCGATGCGAATAATTCCATGTAAGTCATGATAGCCCAGCTTTTTATAATTCAAATCTTGGCTGCCCGATCGCAAATACCAACTCAGATTTGAGCCATTATTATTAGAAATCCTAAAAATTGGCGTGCGTTCTCCCACCTTTAGCGATCGCAATACTTTAGCATTTTCACCCTTGAGATAAGCTTTACCCATAGTTTTGACATAGCCAATCGTCTCGTAAGGAGTCTGATAAACCCGATAAAGCAGCGGTCCATCCCTCACAATTAGGGTATTCTCTTTGATTAATTCCTTATTTAACGAAATCTCATTAGCAATCCGTAATTCTTCATCAAGCATCGCACTCTGCACAATTTGGGAAGGTGTATCTGGTTCGTTCTCAGCCTTAGTCAGACAAAAATCATATTTGAGTTCGCCTCGCCCCCCCATAGGCGCAGGAATGCTCGTCACAGGCGGATTTAAATTACCGCCGATCGCAATGATGCGTCTGATTTCAGCCGCCACGCATTTGGCTTTAGAGATAGTGCGATCGACTAACACCGCTCCCACGGCGATCGTGGCAAAAGCCCCATATAAAATCTCATCATCACGCCTTCCCAACCACAATGAATCAATTCGCATTCTGCCATCAATAAACAAAATTTGATTGGGAAGCTCAGGGGCGATCGCCGTCCGCATCGGTTGCCAATCGCCATTATCACATTCAAATTCTGTATTTACGTTGTCACTAGAAGGAATCTCTTCGGGATTAATACTTACAGGTGCATCATAACCAATACTCCAAGGTTCTAAACGAATGTTATATTCGCTCCAAAAGTTTTCTGATAGTGGTTTGGCAAGGTTTGTGGTCATACAGCGTTTTGAGTTTGCGTAAGTAATATCACATTTAGACCCTCAGAGGCGCTTTAGCTGCGCCTCTAATGACTCCACAATAAAATCTCGTATTGTTGCTACTCTCTTGGTTTTTGATTCCTTCCAAAAAGATGAACGCTCCACAATCTGTCTAGGCGGGGCAGTTCATCCTTAGAGCGTGTTTGAGAGGTCAACACCCACGATATTTTCAGCTAAAGTCAATATTCTCGCCCCCTAAATCCCCCAATTCTGGGGGACTTTAATCTTGTTCCCCCCAGAATTGGGGGGCTAGGGGGGCTAAAGCAAAACTTCTCAAACACGCTCTTAGAGTTGGCGCAATCAAAAATCAAATCGAAGTTACAATTACAAAACCGAGAACACCAATAAAAATGACCAGCGCATAAAATTGGGCTTTGCCATTTTCAAAGTATTTCAAGCCTTCGCCACTAACTACAGTCACAAAACCTGCGAGGTTGACCACCCCATCGACGATTTTGGCATCGACTTCTAGCACTTGACGCGCTAAGCGACGGGAGCCAATGACGAATACTGCCTCGTAAATTTCGTCAATGTACCATTTGTTCTTGGACAGTTGGTAGATTGGGGCGATCGATTTGGCGATCGCGTTGGGGTCGATTTTCTTTTGCAAATACATCAAAATTGCTAGAGAAATTCCAATCAGACCAATACCAACCGAACTTCCAGCCATTAATAAAAATTCAGGTGTGAAGCCCTCGACAGGAACTTCAGTGATTTTTTCTGATGGCGCATGGATAAAGTACTCAAAGTAATTACCCAAGGGCGTGCCAACTAAACCAATTAGCATCGAAGGGATCGCCAATACCATCAGAGGGAAGGTCATCGTAATTGGCGATTCATGGGGCTTGCTGGCATGATGAGCATGAGCATCTTGGGCTTGAGGTTCTTTGCCAACGGAGTTCTCAGCCTTGACGATCGCCAGCAGCTTCTTGTCCGTACCACGAAATTCACCTTCAAAAGTGGTGAAGTACATACGGAACATATAAAAAGCGGTCATTCCTGCGGTAAGAAATCCGATCGCCCACAGGATCGGATTAGCTCTGAAAGTGGAAGCCAGAATCTCATCCTTTGACCAGAAACCCGCAAAGGGAGGAATGCCGCTAATGGCAAGTGTCCCGATGAAGAAGGTGATGGCAGTGATCGGCATATATTTGCGTAAACCACCCATCACGCGCATATCTTGAGCCACGTCAGGATCATGTCCGACGACTTCTTCCATGCCATGAATGACCGAACCAGAGCCGAGGAACATCATCGCTTTGAAATAAGCGTGGGTCATCAAATGGAACAGTCCCGCGCCGTATGCGCCAACGCCCATACCCATGACCATATATCCCAATTGGGAAACGGTGGAATATGCTAAGCCTTTTTTGATGTCGTTTTGAGTAACAGCAATACTTGCGCCGAGAAAGGCGGTAAATGCCCCCGTCCATGCGATCGTATTCATCACCGCAGGGATTTCTTCAAATACTGGGAACATCCGCGCAATCAAGAATACACCCGCGGCAACCATCGTCGCCGCGTGGATTAATGCGGAAATGGGCGTAGGTCCTTCCATGGCATCAGGTAGCCACACATGCAGAGGGAACTGTGCAGACTTAGCGGCGGGTCCCATGAATACGAGGATCGCGAATAAAGTAGCAAGTCCAACGCTCAACGCGCCTGATTCTACCAATTCAGTCAGCCTCGTTCCCATTTCGGTGAATTCAAACGTACCCGTAGCCCAATATAAGCCAAGCAAGCCTAGTAATAGCCCGAAGTCGCCAACGCGGTTAGTGACAAATGCTTTTTGACAAGCATCGGCGGCTCCTTTGCGATCGAACCAAAAACCAATTAGAAGATAAGAACACATTCCCACCAATTCCCAGAAGATATAAATCTGGACTAAGTTGGGACTAATGACTAATCCCAACATCGAGGATGTAAACAAACTTAGGTAAGCATAAAATCTGACATAGCTGGGATCATGCGCCATGTAACCATCGGTATAGATCTGCACCAAAAAAGCCACGGTGGTGACGATCACCAGCATCATGGCGGTGAGGTGATCAATCACAAACCCCATATTCAGATGAAAAGTACCTGCTTGCGCCCACTCAAAGCTGTAGACGTAAGTAGCATGTCCTTGAATCTGACTCCAGAGTAAGTTAAAAGCCATCACCATTGCGCCGCCAGTCGCGGATACGCTGAGCGTAGACCAGAGCGATCGCAGTTTGTTGGTGGATTTATTAAAAGTGATCAGTCCTGTGCCAATAATCAATGCTGCGGCAAGTGGCAGCAAGGGAATCAGCCATGCGTATTGATATGCAAATTCCATAGGTCGCGGTTAAACGCAGAGTTAAGTAAAGGGGTGCTTTTAATAAGTCAGTTTACTACAGTGCGATCGAGCGCAATGTGTCAAGCATGAGCATTTTTACTTATTAATCTAAAAATTAAGAAAGACCCCTTGCAGCCCGAAGATTCAGCAAGGCGAAATCCAGTTCCTGAATGTCCTGCAAATTGGAGCAAATAATTCTGGTGAGGTAGTAGCCTTTTTGTGATTTTTGAAAGAGCGATCGCCTATTAATTTTGATGGAAAGGCGATCGCTTTTTACCTTTTTGATGATCAAAATCGGCTCCCGTCCTAAACTGGCGGCGACATATTACACATCACTCGATCGCCTTGTATCGATAGATCGCGAGCAAATGCAGCAAAATATTTGGTCAAGATCTTTATCAGGAGCTACAAGTGGATGGATAGTCTTTTTATTCATCAGGGGTAAGTATAAATTCAAGATTTTGAGCGCCATGTAAAATCCGCAGGATTTCAACAGTTTCAGGGGATTGAATCTGATAAAAAATAATGTATTTCGTAAACCCTTTAATTTGATACTGACGAACTTGAGTTAGCTGTGGATGGCTGAAGTTACTAAGTCTGCCGATCGCTGGGAACTGAGAAATAACATTGAACGTGGCTTCAGCAGAGTAGAGAAAGCGATCGCTGGCATCAAGGTTTTCGAGACTGATATTGGTTGCGTGGGCAATTAGATCCTGAATTACAATCGGACGTTTGTTGATGTTAGCCATTGGGTATTAGCTATTTTGAGTGCGATCGCTATAGTTGCGGCGGACTGATTGACGGATTGCATTCCAATCGTCGCTGGTCATGGGGGTTGGATCTCCTGAAGCGATACCTTCGAGGATGAGGGGTTCGAGGTATTGTTTGCGGGACTGATCTTGCTGGATTAAGGTTTGAATGTAGTCATTGGCATTGGTGTAAAATCCTGATGTTATTTGCTCTTGTAGGTATAGGGTCAAGGATTCGGGAAGGGTGACTGTTAGGGTTGTCATCGTTAAATCTGATGTAACTATATTTTTTGAGTATAGGTCATTTCAAAAAAGGAAAGGCGGTGCAATGCGCCGCCTTTCTTGTTTATTTTGATTTTTTAAACTTTTTACGCAAGAACCAGCCGCCGCCAAGGACTGCTATGCCAAACTCTGGCGAAAAGTCAAAGGGAACAGCCGTAGCATTAGCCGTAGCATTGACTTGAAAAGAATAGCGACTCGTGTCATTAATGTAACTTACGCCATTGTTACCGCTGTTCTGAACACTATTAAAAGTAGCAACTCCTGTTGGCGCGACAGGAGGAAAACTAAAACTACCGTTCCAATTATAATTACCAGATGTTGCATCGACTAATAGCCAATATTTAGTATTTGCGGCAAAGGTGAAGCTGCTAGTGGGAGTGAAGGTGAAGTCACTAGATGCATCAGAAGCAGATGTGGGGTTAGTGAATAAAACTGACTCAGCAGTGAGTCCTAATGGACTAGTACTTGTTTTAGCGGCATCGGCATAGATTTGCAGCAGGGCTACATCAGTAGAGGTGTTGTAGTTTGAGAGTCGCAAAACAATATTATCTAATTGATAGCCCACGCCTACGGGTAATGTGAAACCGACAGCAGCCTGAAAAAGACCCCCAATCCCAATAGCACTAGTATCATTTGAAGGTAAGTTACCAATCAGATTGATTGCTTCGGCGGAGCTAGAAAAGGCTAGAGTGGTTGCTAGGAGAGCAGTCACCCCCCCCCATTTTTATTTTAGATTTGAGCATTTGGTCACAGGTTGTTAGGTAGGGATTTACAGGCAACGGGCTTATTGTTTATATAGCTTAGAGTTGAAAATTGCTTTAGCGACTCTCGCTAAAGAATACTTTGTTATTTATCAAAAAAGCAAGATCGCATTTGGCTGATCTAAAACATTTTGCACTTATCTATAGCAGTCATAAATCATTTATGAGAAAAATAGGGCTTCGACTTCGCTCAGCCAACGATATACGCTGGCTGAGCGAAGTCGAAGCCTGAGCGAAGTCGAAGCCTGAGCGAAGTCGAAGCCTGAGCGAAGTCGAGACCTCTCACAAATCATTTAGGATTGCTACATTCTGACAACATCGCTAACATTGTCGAAACCGTCAGCAAAGTTTTCGGAGCTTAGTCAAATCTAAAGATTCCCGACTCTTTCTACATCAGTACAGATCGCTTTTGCTTGTCACAAAAAAAGTCGGGGATCTGGACATCCACAGGTTGCTTTTACATTCCTGCTAATCAAAGCGATCGCGCTATTATTAACGAGACTGCCACACACCTTTAATCATGACAACGATCGCTTATCTTGGACCCGCAGGAACATACTCAGAAATGGCAGCATTGCGATATTTGCAACTTAGCCATCCAGAACACGATCCTTCCAGAATGTGTCCATATCCCACCATTCCCCAAGCAATAAATGCTGCCGAACATGGCGATGTGGAGATCGCGATCGTGCCTGTGGAGAACTCGATCCAAGGCGGCGTAACTATGACTCTTGATAGCCTGTGGCGATCGGAGTCTTTACAGATCCAACAGGCGATCGTCTTACCGATCGCCCATTCTCTAATCACTCGTGCTGAAAATCTTGAAGACATCAAAGTTGTCTATTCTCACCCTCAAGGCTTAGCCCAGTGTCAGCAATGGCTCGATCGCTATTTACCGAACGTCCAGCAAATTGCCACCGACTCCACCACCGATGGACTGCATATCGTGGCGACAGATCCTACCGTAGCGGCGATCGCTTCCCAACGCGCCGCCGAACTATACAATTTGCCCGTTCTCCAATTTCCGATTAACGATCAACCTGACAATTGCACTCGTTTTTTAGTCTTAGGACGCACCGCGCCCACGACCAAAGGCACACATTCGTCACTTGCCTTTAGTCTCAAACGCAATATACCTGGAGCTTTAGTTAAGCCTTTGTTAGTATTTGCCGATCGCCAAATTAACATGAGCCGCATCGAGTCCCGTCCCACCAAGCGATCGCTCGGCGAATATATTTTCTTCATCGACATTGATGCGCCCATTGACGATCCCAACTTGAGTGAAGCTTTACAAGAACTCAAAGCGGTTACTGAAAACCTCAAGATTTTGGGTAGTTATGCGATCGCCTCATAAAGAAAAAAGGGCGTAGCGCACTCTTTTTGCTAATTATTTTTTAGTTTGGGCAAGACGCTTATTCCGCATCAATACATTTGCGCCTTCATTAGTTTGCTCAATTACCAATAACGGCGTGGGCTTAGCCGTTTGATCCCAACTAATTACCGCTAACCGTCCTTGAATTGTTGGCTGCCAATTGCGATTTTCATCCGAGGCAACGACAAAATTTTCTAAACCAGTTGCCAAATCCTTGAGAATACTTTGAGAACCGTGGGCAGGAATTTTGGTTAGCTTCACATGGACACGAAAGAGAACCCGAATTTGCGTATTGTCATGATGTTCGGGCTTGTAGGAAACGTCAAAAATCACATCAACTTTGCGGACATTGCCACTGTCTTCTTCGCTTGGCATCAAAGCAGGTGATACTTTTTGACGGAGATTGACCTTCATTTGCGCCAAGATAATTTCGCAAAAATGCGGCTCTTCCATTCTCATGCTGAGATAATCGAGATTAAACTCCCGCGAATGAATCAAATCGGGATTGCGCTCATTTTCGTCGATTGTATGCAGAGCTAGTTTGAGCTTCTTGGCAAGATCTTGATTTTTTATTTTCTCAATTTTAAATTGGTGTCTAGTTTTTCGCAGTTGCCAATAAGTATAGGCACTACCCGCGATCGCCCCCCAGAGCAGTATTAAAAGTAAACTTACCCCGCCTACGTTTTGCAATGGTAAAGTTGCATTTTCGATCGCCCCTAATGGTGAACCCTCGCGATCGCCAGCTTTGATGGCGACAAATGTTTTTGATGCGGACAGCATAGCAATGCACCAATTACTAAAAAATTACTAAAGAATTTTTCTGACTTTATTTATTCTTTAACGTCATTATTCCCAAATTATGTAAAGAATTCCAAAAATGTGTGAAGAAATTAATGGGACTTATCCTTCTAGAGGTTGAATAAGTTTAGATGGTGATACCGACACTCTGAAAACTAGCTCAATTGTGAAAATATATGCAGAAATTTGAATGGAGTGATTCTTTGAGTACAGGTGTCCCGATGATTGACACTCAACACAAAGAATTAATTGCCGCCACCAACGAGATTGGAGAAGCGATCGAAAGAGGCAATGGCGCAAATGCCATTAAGAAATTATTGATATTTTTGAAATTTTATGCCGAGTGGCATTTTGGCAATGAAGAAACCTGTGCTGCCAAGCATCAATGCCCTATGGCGGGAGTCAATCAAGAAGCTCATAAAAAATTTATTGAGACTTTTGGCAAACTGCACGATCAATATCGTCAGAGCGATGCCAGTGAAGAAGTTGCTCGTAAAATCTATGATGAGTTGTGCGACTGGTTGGTGAGCCATATTTTGCGGATAGATACGCAAATTGGGGCTTGTATCAAAGAAAGTCTAGCCAAGCAAGCATAAAAAACAAAAAAATAGGTGAGCTTTTGCTCACCTATTTTTTTTACAGTCACTCACCCTAAAATTACTCTTCTTCAGCCTCTTCAGCCATTGGGTAGACAAAACCATCATTTTTGCCTGAGAGAATGGACTTACCTAACGAGATCGCTTTTTGAGCATGAACTGCGGCTTTGCGCTTCCATACGGCTTTACGACTATTTCGCTTGGATTTGGATGTGCGTTTCTTGGGAACTGCCATTACGTTATCTCTAGTTTGATTTTATGATTTCCGATTGGAAATTTTTTGACAATCCTATTACTATATCGCAAAAGTAGAGGTATCTGCTTAGCTTTTACCCCTACTTTTGCGATAACATCATTTCAATCCCTGCTGCCTATTTGCAAAGCTATGCCCGAAGCCAGATTTTCTTTTGCCGAACATTATCATGAACGGACTAAGTATGTGCCAGCGACCCTTGCCAGTAAAAGCCAAGGCTTAGATTGGAGTACCCAGCCTTCACCCTATAAAGACTACAAAATCGGCACGGTATATGATCTCAAGCCCTATCTTACCGAAGATATTCAGTCCGATCGCGATGGGTTGTTGGCGAGTCGGTGGCAGCGATTATCGCGGTTGTTGTTTTGTAGCTATGGTTTGACGGCGCGAGTGCCGACAGTAACGGGGGAAGCTTTTTATTTGCGATCGGCTCCTTCAGCAGGAGGCTTATATCCTGCGGAGTTGTATCTGATTTCGGCAGGTACACCGCTTTTGTCCGCAGGCATCTATAACTATCAGGTGCGAACCCATAGCTTGATTCATTTTTGGCAAGATAATAATGTGTGGTCAGGACTCCAAAAGGCTTGTTTTGGTCATCCTGCTTTGCAAAATACTAACCTCGCGATCGCCATTACCTCCATATTTCAGCGATCGGCGTGGCGCTATCAAGATCGGGCTTATCGCCGAATTTTTCTGGATACGGGGCATTTGTTAGGAAATATTGATCTGGCAAGTGCGATCGAAGATTATCAAGCCTCTTTGATTGGTGGTTTTGCGGATGAGGCGGTGAATGAATTGCTATTTTTGGACAAGCAAGTGGAAGGAGCGATCGCGATCGTGCCAATTCTAGATTTGCAAGACGAAGAGCAAACGGGGCGAGGTAATGAATCACGGGAAGCCGCGAAGCGATATTTCCCAAATATGGCAAGGGGCCTGATGACCGCCTTGCCATCCGCACAAGTTACTAGTTACCCTAAATTGCCTGATGGCGCATTATTAGAATATCTGCATCAAGCCACTCATATCACCGAAAATCCAACCAAAAAACTAGCCGAAAATCCAAGCTCCCAAAAGCTGATGGACTCCTCAAAAGCAACGGTGTTAGACGATCCCGATCGCCCACAAGATCAAAATCAAGATCAAGATAAGTACAACTTCCCTTTTTGTACAAAAGTTGGTACAGCGACCGCAAGTATCAATTGGGGCGATGATTTGGAACTACTCGAAAATACGATCTTGCAACGGCGATCGACTCGTGAATATAGTCGAGTCAAGTTGGAGTTAGCTGAACTCAAAGCAATTCTTGATTTTGCTTATCAGCCACAACACTATAGCGATCAAGGGCTTGAAGCTGCTCCCGATTATTTCGATTTGAGTTTGATTGAAACCTTTGTCGCGGTTACGGGTGTAGAAGGTTTAGAAGAAGGATGTTATTATTACGCTCCCAAATCTCAAGAGTTACGCCAAATTCGGTTTAAAAATTTTCGTGAAGAATTACATTATCTCTGTCTTGGTCAAGAACTTGGTCGAGATGCTGGAGCCGTCATTTTTCATACGGCCGATCTTCAGAGCGCCGTCCAAAAATATGGCGATCGCGTGTATCGCTATTTACATATGGATGCGGGACATCTAGGACAACGACTCAATCTAGCGGCGATCGGTTTAGGTTTGGGAGTGAGTGGAATTGCGGGGTTTTTTGACGATCTGGTGAATGAAGTGCTGGGGATTCCTAGTGATGAAGCAGTTTTATACATCACAACTTTGGGTAGAGTGAGTTGACACGCCCCTTACCAAATAGACGTTCCATTTCGATGCCATTTTGTTTTTTCTCCTTATAAATCTCGATGGGTAAACGCTTTAGCATTTGCCCCAGCGTAGCTTGCCACAATATGCCCATTGCCAATCAGGCGATATTTATAAGTCACTAAACCCTCTAAGCCAACAGGACCGCGTGGGGGCATTTTGTTGGTGCTGATGCCCACCTCTGCGCCGAAACCATACCGAAAACCGTCAGCAAATCTGGTCGAACAGTTGTGATATACCCCAGCCGCGTCGATATCGCCCATGAATATCTCGGCGATCGCCAAGTCTTCAGTGACGATCGCCTCAGTATGTTTAGAGCCGTAGGCGGTGATATGGGCGATCGCCGCTTGCACAGAGTCAACAATTTTGATCGATAGGATCAAATCACAATATTCTGTTGACCAATCAGACTCAGTGGCAGGAGTGACTTCAATAATTTGTTGGGTGCGATCGCAACCGCGCAACTCTACCCCGCGTTCTTGAAAGGCGACTAAAGCCAATGGTAAAAACTCTGAGGCGATCGCCCTATGCACTAACAGAGTCTCGATCGCATTACAACCCGCAGGATATTGGGTTTTGCTATCCACGGCGATCGCCACCGCCTTCGTCAAATCAGCCGCTACATCGACATATAAATGACAAACACCATCAGCATGACCGAGAACGGGAATAAGCGTATTTTCTTGGATATAACGCACAAACTGATTAGAACCTCTAGGGATAATCAGATCGATTAATTTATCCATTTTTAAAAGAGCCAGAGTTTCGGCGCGGGTGGTCAATAGTTGGACAGCATCTGGCGAAACTCCATTTTCCTCTAAATACAGTTTTTCGAGAGCATCATGCATTATCGCCGCGATCGCCTCACAAGAATGAATCGCCTCCCTACCACCTTTGAGAATGATGCCATTGCCTGACTTAATCCCCAACGCCGCAATTTGAGTAACCGCATCAGGACGCGCCTCAAAAATTACGCCAATCACCCCCAACGGACAAGAAACCCTTTCTAACACTAAACCTGTATCTAATTCGCGATGGATTTGGCGATCGCCAATCGGATCGTCAAGGCGAATCACATCCCGCACCCCAGCGATCATGCCTTTGAGCTTAGTTGCATCGAGCTTGAGACGGGCTATTAAGGCGCTAGGTAGCTGAGCGGCGATCGCGGCGGCGACATCCTGTTGGTTTGCTGCCAAAATCAGTTCAGCTTGCTGCTCTAGTCCGATCGCGATCGCTTCTAAAGCTTTATTTTTGGCAGCGCTCGACAATTTAGCCAACGCGATCGCCGCAGTGCGCGTACATTGAATTGACTCTGACAAATTTTTGGGCAAATTTTTGGGCAAATTTTTTGACGAGTTTATAGATACACTACCAGACACTTGATTCTCTATTATTTTGGGTAGATTGCGCGTTTTTCTATGTTACTCCCTTGCGAGCCAATAAGGCGTTGCAAGGCTTTTAAAAATTTATTTGGTTTTAATTGGTTTTAAATGGAGCGCAAAGCGCTATATGAAGCCTATGCTTTTAGTGGAAATGGAATAACGAGATCGCACAAGATCAAAATCGCCGTAATATTGTCATAACCATTGACATTATTTCCTAACTCAATCAGCCTGTCTAAGCCAGTTTGTAAGTCCATTTCTTTGTTCAGGATTGGTAATAAATGCGATCGCCAGTTCTGCTCGATCGCCTCGTTATCGCACAAACCATCAGAACACAACAAAAAGAGAGTTGGCTCTGTGAGCGAAAAGAATTGAATCGAAGGTGACAAGCGATCGCTAGGATTTGGACCTAGGGCTTGAGTTAATTGATGAGCGTCAGGTCTGGCTTGAGCCGATTCAAGATCAACACCAAGATCCAGTAATTGATTTAGAACTTCATGATCGCGAGTGATTTGTTCTAGCTTTGGCAAGCTAGACTCTGGACGCGTTTCTGTTGAAGTTTCGGTAGAATTTTCGGTAGAGGCTTCACTTTGAGCAGGTGAATTTGTAACTTGATAAATTCGGCTATCACCCACATGGGCGATCGCCACATCTAGATCATGAATTGCCAACATCACCAAGGTTGTTCCCATTCGGCCAAGAAATTGACGTTGTTCACTTTCGTTTTTTGTGAAAATAGCCTGATTTGCCGCGCAGATAATCTCATTAAGTTTCTGCTCACCTGGCAAGATATCGAGCCAAAATGGATAGAACTGTTCAGCAATAGAATTAACCGCGATCGCACTAGCTTCTTCCCCGCCTTCATGCCCACCCATGCCATCACACACCACAAATAATCCCCGATGATGGCGATCGCTAATCTGACTTTTGCTATCAATGCTAAGCGTTTGGAAAATTATTCTAAAATCATCCTCATTGCGATCGCGTTGCTTTCCCACATCAGTTTTACCCGCGTAAGTTATAGTCTGGGAAGATGCGACTACTGGGGGATTCACTTCTAAAGGCAACTCTCTTGCTGATTCTTCTAGTTGAGACAAATCAACCTCTTCTACCTGAATCTCCACGTCTGCTGATGCAGCGATCGCTTCAGAAATTTTAGCGCCACAAAATTGACAAAATTGGTAACTATCAGGATTTTCAGCTTGACAACTAGGACACATAATCATGATTATTTTATATTTTTGGAGGTCTTTAAGTAGCTAGGCGCAATTAAATATAAAACCAGAACCGAAACCTGTGGCGCAGCGTGCGCCGCAGGGCTTAGAATTTTATATTTAATCAAGCTCACGCACTTAGTTCATAATAGGGAAGAAGAATTAAGGTAATCTCGCGCCCATGACCGATTCTACCAGACTCAATCTCGCCGATGAGATCGTCCTTGGACGAGATTTTATGACGCTTTCGCAGCATGTCCTCTCACAGTTTGGGACATTTTCTCCTGAAGCCTATGATCTAAGTGCATTAATGGGGCGAATTGGCTTAGCAGGCAAAACGATCGCTCGACATCTAAGCCGCGCAGGTTTAGTCGAAAATGCACTTGGGACAACAGGTGAAGTGAATGTCCAAGGTGAAGCTGTCAAGAATATGGATCACTATGCCAACCGCGTTTTCTTGCGAGCTTTTGAGCAAAGTGGCTTAGTCTGTCGCCTTGCCTCTGAAGAAATGGAAAATCCTTATTACATTCCTGAAAACTGTCCCATTGGTCGGTATACATTACTTTACGACCCAATTGATGGCTCTAGTAATATCGATGTAAATTTGGCGATCGGTTCTATCTTTTCGATTCGTCAACAAGAAGGAAATGATGAATCACACGAAGCCCTCGATTTATTGCAATCAGGACGCAAACAGATCGGTGCAGGCTATATCCTTTATGGCACAAGCACGATGTTCGTTTATTCCCTTGGCAAAGGTGTTCATGCTTTCACCCTCGATCCTAGTATTGGCGAGTTTATTCTATCTCAAGAAAATATTTCTGTTCCATCTCATGGTTCTACCTATAGTGTCAATGAAGGAAATTTTTGGCAATGGGAAGAGCCGATGCGTGAATATGTGAGATATATTCATCGTCAAAAAGGTTATACGGCGCGTTATTCAGGTGCTTTAGTTGCGGATATTCATCGCATTCTCTTTCAGGGTGGCGTATTTCTCTATCCAGGGATGATCGGTCATCCAGATGGTAAACTGCGCTTACTATATGAGTCGGCTCCCTTAGCGTTTTTGATTGAGCAGGCGGGTGGATGCGCTTCTACTGGAACTCAAGAGATTCTTGATGTTATTCCAGATAGACTGCACATGCGTACACCTCTAATCATTGGCAGCTATGACGACGTGAAAGTGGTTGAGTCTTTTCTCAATAAGTCCTAATTAAAACCTAAAGAGTGGGATGCGACACGAAGCGCGGCATCCTAGTCTTTGGATTTTATGCGAAATCAAGTTAAAGTAATCGTACATCTAATTATTCAGTCTATTAGGACGATAAACCTTATGTCTCGTTTACCACTTTCTTTGGTCACCGCCTTTAGCCGCCGCAACGCGCTTAAGATTATTAGCGGTATCCAAAACTTCGATCGCCACTCGGTGAAAATGGTCGTCCAAGCCGCCGATCGCGGTGGCGCAACTTTTGTGGATATCGCCGCCGATGCTGAACTAATTGCGATCGCCAAGGCTAACTGTTCATTGCCTATCTGTGTATCGGCAGTTGATGCTCAACAACTTGCCGCCGCCGTAGCCAATGGCGCAGATCTTGTCGAAATCGGTAACTACGATAGCTACTACGCTCAAGGTCGTATTTTCACCGCCGATGAAATCATGGCTTTGACCTTAGAAACCAGAGCCTTATTACCCCACACTGCCATCTCCGTCACCGTTCCCCACACCTTGCCCCTCGATCAGCAAGTCACCCTCGCCGAAAAACTCGAAGCGATCGGCGTTGATATCATCCAGACTGAAGGCGGTACAAGCTCGACTCCAGTTCATGCGGGTATCCTCGGTGCGATCGAAAAAGCATCTCCCACCCTCGCCGCCGCCCATGCCATCAGCCGCGCTGTATCGATCCCCGTTCTTTGCGCTTCTGGCTTGAGCAATATCACTGCACCAATGGCGATCGCCAGTGGCGCATCAGGTGTTGGCGTTGGTTCGGCGGTCAACCAATTGACCGATGTGGTTTCCATGATGGCAACTGTTCGCGCTCTCAGAGAGTCATTAGAAGTGGCGATCGACAGCAATATCGCTAATCAAGCGATCGTCTAATCCCAAAACATAAGATGGCTTTGAGAAATGGTTTCTTTCTTAAAGTCAAAACACTAAAAGCCTCGCAACGCGAGGCTTTTGCTATTTTAGCTTTACCCGAACTGGCGTTAATCTAGGCTTTGTTGAGACTCATGCCATTGGACTCAGCATAACGATTCATAAATCGCAAAAAGCGCTCCCATTCACGTTCGCCCTCAATTTTATGAATAGCTTCAATTCCCGCCGCCTTTCCGTTGACAAATTTGGCATTGACATTGCGAGTCACCATCTCGCCCTCTTCATCAATCATATACATACCTAAAATCTCGTTACTGCTCGCATTCTCGCCAGTCATACAGTTAGGCACATCGAAGATAAACACCGCAATACTGGTATCGCCATCTTTAGATCGGGTGATTTTTACGTCTGTAGCTTGCTCATCAATGCCGAGCGATAACTGTAGTTTTGCTGTCATTATTTTAAAACCTTGAATAAAACTCATCAAAAAAGTATAGTCGAGATTTCAACTCTGACACATTTCGATAATACACAAGTTAAAGTTAATTAATTTGTGCTTAGCAGCGATCGCAACTGAGTAAGCCCCTAGGATCGAATTGCTGTCGAATCTTGATCATGAGATCTCGCGCATTGCCACGATATCCCCAGACATTTTCTAAATTACTAGAAGTACTTCCTAATGTTTTATTGCCAAATTTTAGAAATTGTGGAGATTCAAGAATTGTCAAAAATCCACTGTGAGATTCAACCAAAGTTCTCACTTGATCAATCTGCTTGGCGATCGCCACCAGATCTTGTCCATCATCCAATCGCAACACACCTAAGCCACTACCTACATGTATTTGTGAGTAATAAACTTGCTTGCTAAAAATTTGCTGACATTGCTGAAGCACCAACACGCTAGCCGACGGCAATACTCCAATTTTACAAACCACATAATCATCGGTATTTTTTTCCAAGTTACGCCGATCGCTTTGCCACATGAGCATTTCTAATGATTGCCAAAATTCTTTAACCTCATCAATGATCTGACTTTGGAGATTTAGTTCTTTGCCAAGTGCAATCACCCGATCGACCTGCGCGATCGCACTAGCTTTGAGTCCCGAAAATTGAATGGCTAAGCCCATACCCTCCCCTAATCTCAACTGATTAATGGCTGATGCGGACAACAAATCACAAGCCATTGGCGTAAGTACCGATGTACTAATTTTTTGTTGGGCTTGGGCGATCGCCTCATGATTCCCCGTAATTACGACAACTTTGGTGTATTCAGGCAAGGGGTAGAGCCGAAAGGTAATCTTAGAAACAATCCCCAAGGTTCCGTAAGAACCCGTTAATAATTTCATCAGGTCATAGCCCGCCACATTTTTGACCACGCGCCCCCCCGCCTTGACCACCTCACCATCGGAGCGCACAAACTCGATTCCTAAACACATATCGCGGACACTGTTATAACGATGCCGCCATGAACCTGCGCTACCTGTGGCTAGCAGCCCACCCATAGTTGCCTCATCGGCATAAGGCGGATCGATCGCCAAAAACTGCCCTTGCTTGGCTAAGACTGCTTGCAAATCTTGATATTTGACTCCAGCTTCGACTGTAACTGTGAGATCACCAACGCAATGCTCGATTACTTGATTGAGTCGTGATGTACTAATCACCACATCGGCACGACTGACCAACCCGCCCCAGTCTAATTTTGTGGCATTGCCGCAGGGCAGCGATCGCAATCGGTGTTCATAAGCGCAGGCGATCGCTTGTGATAGTTCGGCGATCGTTTGCGGATAGAGCAGACAGGCGGGTGGGAGGCCATCGGGCGTGAGGCTATGCACAATGCGATCGTGTAGATGGGGATTAAGGCGATCGAATAAAACAAGGCGATCGCCTCCCATGAGGTCAGTGAATAGCGCAATCAGTTGATTATCGGTAAGTCTCACAAAATTAGCTAAAAATAAATAAATTTAATATAAATCTTAAAAAAAACCTTGCAAAGCAAGGCTTTTTCAATATGGAAGTTTTTAAAACAAACGTTTACCGCCATCAGGACGAATTGTCCCCCAGTTGGTTTTGGCTTGAGCCAACTGCTCATCAGATATCTTAGCGCCCTTTAAATCCGCACCACAAAGATTTGTGCCATTCAAATTGGCTTGGCTGAGATATGCTCCTTTCAAATTTGCGCCACTTAGGTTTGCTCCTGACAGGTCGGCTTTACTCATATAAGCTGACTGAAGATTTGCCTCGCGCAAGTCAGCCCCAATCATCAAAGCGCCTCCCAAATCAGCTTTAATCAAGATTGCCCTCTGCATCTTTGATTCACGCAAATTTGCCCCATTGAGCTTAGCTTGGGATAAATTTGCACCTTGAAAGCTTGCCCCAGTCAAATCGCACTGACAAAAATCTGCCTCAATCAGTTTTGAGCGACTCATCACAATGCCCACCAGATTGGCACTACCAAATCCCCCTTTGGAATAGTCTTGATTAGCAAAATTGCGCTTGCCTTGACTATATTCCACAATAACGCGGCGACCGCCTTTAAGCTCGCCAACACGGCTATTGTTATTGCTGCCAGCGCGAGTTGACCCTGAGAGCATTCCGCTATCAAATTGTGTTCCTTGACTACTGCCATACCTTTGCGACTGAATGCGTGAAGTACTTTGGGTTTGGCTGCTTGCTGATTTAATCGTCACCGAAGAAGGAGGAGATGCCGAAGAATATGAATTTGAATTCGGCGCGACTCTAGGGGCTTGCTCAGGTATGCCGCCCGATTCTAATGCGCGTAAGGCTTCTTCCGCAGAACGAAATCGCTGTGATACTGATTGTTGAAGTAATTTCTCAAAAACTACCCGCAGGCGATCGCTGAGTTTGACTTGCGACTTCCAATTAATTTCACCTGTGTATGGGTCATGGGGTAAATCTTTGGGCGATCGCCCTGTCATCAAATACAAACAACTCATCGCCGTCGCATACAAATCACTGGAGTACACAGGACGCATTGCCATTTGCTCAGGTGGGGCAAAACCGGGCGTACCGATCGCAAAATTAGTTAATAAACCACTAGGATCTTCTTCGGCCGAAGGCTTATTTACTTGACTTGAAACCGCCCCAAAATCAATCAGGATTAACTGTCCATCTTGTTTACGGCGCATAATATTGGCAGGCTTAATATCGCGATGAATTACCCCATTTTCATGCATGAAACCGAGAGCAGGGAGTATTTCCGTAAGGATTTTACGAATATCAATTTCACTAAACACGCCCCGCCGTTCAAATTCCTGTTTTAAAGTTTCGCCATCTACAAATTCTTGAACTAAATAAAAATTACTATCTTCTTCAAAATAGTCTAGTAAACGCGGAATTTGGGGATGATTGCCAATCTTCCCTAGGGTAAAAGCCTCTCGCTCAAATAGTTCTCGTGCCATTTTTAGGACACTCGCGGACTGCGTATTTGGTCGCAACTGCTTGACCACACAAGATGGAAAACCCGGAAGTCCTTCATCGGCGGCAAGAAATGTCGCCCCAAAACCACCTTTGCCCAATGGGATACTTGCTCGATAACGATTTCGCAGCCGCAAACTAGAACCACAGCTTGCACAATGAATAGCAAATGGCTCGTTGTTTGGATTGGCACAGGTTGGATTAACGCAATAACTCACGGTTGATCGAAAGCCCAAGTAATGGTTGATCAAATCAATTTGTTACCAAATCTCACCAAGTCTTATAGCTTAGATTAGATTTGAAGATTCTTAACAAATAGATGTGAATTAAGTATAGCTGTGGTTAATGCCATTAGGGAAATTTAAAAATCATCAGTATCCGAAATTGCTGTGTTTGGATATGTTGATGGACGGCTGGAGGGCTTGCGTCTGCGACCAGATGCAGTACCGCTAGGTTCATTATTGCCAAAGCTATCAGCTTCGCTATTGCGATTTTTAGGGCGATCGCCGCCATTATCACTGCTCGGTCTAGGGCGGCGCTTAGGATTGACAGGGCTAATATCATTTTCGTCAATGTCAATCACAGCATCACTAGAATTATTGCTGCGCTTGGGGCGGCGTGAACGGCGATCGTCAGCCGTATCTCCGCGCAGTTCGCTGGCTTCCGCACTGTTGGCGATCGCTCCCCGCATCCGTCGAGATGTTTCGCGATCGCGTCTAGATGAAATTTCACGCGTGGGATCAATCTCCACCCGATAGTCAGAACCAATTGGCTCCTCGTCGTCAACTAAAGGGCTAGATGGCGATCGGCGAGCTTGGGTTGCCAGAGCTTGACGCAAGACCAAAGATTCCACCGCAAACCATCCCGCAAAACCAACCACCAAAACTTGAGCTAGCTGTGTCGTAATTTCCATCCGAAAATTAAAAGCTAGTAAAATAATCCCGTAAACAAGGGCGATCGCTGAGAAAAAGATATCGTGGTCGCGGGCTAACTCAGGTCGAAAGTTCCGCACAAAATATAAACCCACGCCTCCTAAAGCGGCAACGATTGCCAAAAGAATCATTAGCGGGTTGCCACCGATGTTGATCATGGTTCTATATTTCTCTTGATTAAACTTGGTTAAATATGTATTTGGGCGTTTAGATTTTCTAGAACCTAAGCAGCCATTTCGGTTTCATTCTAGCAGAAAGTTTTAACCTGAAATAACCCGCAAAATCAAAAAGCGGCGCATCGTGCCGCTTTTTGATTTTGAATAATTAGCTATATCATTCGGCAATATTATCGATTTTTTCGCGGATCGATAGTTGAATTAATCCGCGCATCAGCGACAGTCCAGAGAAACTTGCTGCCACAAAAGCGGCGATCGCCCAACCCGTATATGCGCCCGTTGTCCCAACTAATAACACGGCTCCAGCCAGTAATAAAAAACCTGTAAAACAAGCGTAAATCAGGGTTTTGACCGCAATATTAATCCGCTTGAGAGTGCGATCGCTTTCTGACGATTTGACTTGGATCATTAGCTCACCGCGCTCGATCCGTTCTTCTAACCGATCTAACAAAATTTCCATACGGCTAGGCTTATTTAATTGATAAACCAAAAAATCTTTCGCCTGTTGAGCCAAAGCCCCTAAGGTATTGCCTCGTCCTCTAGTCAACACGATACTCTTGACAAAAGGCTGAGCCGCCGTGGTGAAGTTATATTCTGGGTCAAGAATTCGGGCAATGCCGTCAAGGGTGGTCAGAGATTTGAGCAGATAGGTCATCTGTGGTGGTAAACGGAATGGTTGTTTCTCAAAAATCGTCACAACTTCGCCTTTAATCTGCTCAAACTCATAGATATTGACAGGTCTTTCGGTAAATCGATCTAACACAAATTTCAACATTCTCTTAATCGGACTCATATCGGCGATCGGCTCAATAAAGCCCATGCTCATTAAAGTATCGACAACTTCATTGGTGTCTTTTCGCAACACTGCAAAAAAAGTCTTGACCATTTGATCTTTTGCCATAGTCTTGACCTCAGCCATCATGCCGTAATCATAAAAAATTAGGCTTCCATTTGGACTAACCGCCAGATTTCCGGGGTGAGGATCGGCATGAAAAAAGCCATCTTGCAGAAATTGCTTGAGGTAGCAACAAATTCCCAATTGATTAATTTCTTTAGGGTCTAATCCACAGGCTTCGAGGGCTTGGCGATCGTCGATCTTAATTCCGGGTACATATTCTAAAGTCAACACTTTAGAAGTGGAATATTCCCAATAAACTTTGGGGACGATGATGCGCGGATATCCTTCAAAATTTTTACGAAAGCGATCGGCATTATTCCCTTCGATCGCATAGTCAATTTCTTGATAGAGGACGGTAAAAAATTCCTTGTAAATTCCTTGCAAATTTTGTCTGCGTGTCCAAGGAAAATAGCGATCTATGAATTTTAGCAGCTTGCCAACCGCCAGTAAATCTAGATCGAATAGTTTCTTTAAGCCTGCGCGTTGGACTTTGACAACGACCTCTTCCCCTGTGTGCAGGGTGGCGCGATGCACCTGTCCGAGACTGGCTGCCGCAAGGGGGATTTCATTAAAATCGCGATAGATCGTGTAAAGAGGTTTTTTAAGTTCAAGTTCGATGATGTCTCTAGCTTCTTTAGCGCTAAAGGCTGGCACTCGGTCTTGAAGTTGCGACAAGGTTCTGGTGTATTCGGGCGGCAAAATATCGACACGAGTTGAGAGCGACTGCCCGATTTTGATAAATGTTGGTCCCAATTCCAGCATGTTTCGGAGTAACCATTCGGCTCTTTTGCGGCGGGTGTCAGACGTGTCATTTTGCCAAAAGTTATCCCACCACACAAAAAACAAAAATGTAAATGCAGCTAAAAATACGTCACGTTGACGGGCAAATGAAGAGCTTTTGATCTTCTGCCAGCGTAAGGTTGTCAGTGGTAATTGGGCGATCGCGGACATATTTTGCCAGTAGTGACAGTGCTAGTTAGCAACGCTGTACTAATACTACCCAATGCCAGTCCTATTTCTGCAATTTACAACTATTTTGTCTGCAATTATGGCGATCATTTTTTTAATTGCTCCTGTCAACGGATACAGTTCATACCTATGACAAAAATATGAGAATTGAGAAGCAAGAAATTTATCTATCAGCAATCAAATTTATAAATGATATAAACTCCTTCGACACTAGACTAGACTTGCTTTTAAAAAATGTCTAAATTAGATTTAAGATTTCTTGTGAAATTACATAAACCAAGGTATAAGTATGTCATTAGGAATAGAAAATTATTTAAATTTATTCAAGTTGCTCATTCGTAGCTTCCTGTATTTTCTTATTCAAAGCAGAAAAAATACGCCTATCTAGTCTTATTAGATCGCTTTGATTCTTCACAAAAAATCAAGGCAAGGAAACTTTTAATATGTCATCAAAACAAGGTTGGGTTAATTTCGCGTTACAACGTCCTAACTATTTTCCTGGACAATATTTACTAGATGAAGACTTTGAACTTGGTCATCGATATCTTGACGATCGCCAGCGCTATGTCAACAGACGTTTACATTTGGCAGGTATTGTAGAAGGGCTTGAAGTGGAGGCGATCGCTGGTCAACCAGAGGTGATCATTAAGTCAGGAACGGCGATCGATGGAGAGGGCAATCTGATTATTCTCACCGAAGCCGTGACCAGAAAAATCAATAGCTTGGGTTGGTTATGTCTTCGCTATCACCAAGAACCCAAACTATTACAGCAGCCCGAAATCCCTGATAGTTATACTCGTTTTGAAGAAACGCCGATTATCACCCTAGAGGCAATCCAATCTAATGATGCCCTGACGACCACCTTGGCAAAGGTTTTTCTAGAAAATGATCAAGTAATTGTCGATACCAGTGTGCGGCAATATTCTGGGGTGCGTCTTCCTAGTGCTACCCAAGATATCGAACTTCGCAGTGATGGCAAGGATTTGAGCATCCAAGGCAACTTGACGGTATCAGGGGCATTGCAATTGGGCAAAACCCTCATTGAAGAGATTTCCCAGAGTATTCCTGCCATAGATCGCCCTAATGTGATCCCCTCCGAAAAGGCGGTTAAAGATCACATTGCGGCGTTGTTAGCTAATGCGGGTAAGCCAACGGGAGAGGCTCCTGCGGTGCGCCTTGATCAGAAAAATGGCAAGATGGTGGGCTGGAAGATCAAGGGTTCTGAAGAAGAAAATGACCCGACTGCACTGCTGCGGTTGCTTGCTTCAGAAGATGGGATTGAAAAGCCGCGTTTGACCATCGAGCGGGAGACTGGCATAGTTGTCGTCCATGAAACGCTTCGAGCAAAACATCTTGAGGTAATCAACCCGATGCGTCATCGGATGTACCCTGCGGGTTCCACCGACCCAGAAAAGCCGTCAATATATGACGATATTTTTGCCGCTGAAAAAGCGGGTGTGATCGTCAAATCAGACGATCTCCCTAAGACCTCCTACGACAAAACATCGTGGAGTCAAAAAGGGAGTTATTATTGGCGTGAGGGAATTATTTATGGTAGGGGGAAAGAGGACAAGGGAGGCGCGATCGTTACTGTCCCTCCCGGCTACGACACAGTTTGGATCAGGATCGGCAATGCTCACGAGTGGCACATTGTCAATGCCCAGTTTTCCCTAGATGGCAAAATATTCCGAGATTTGGGCAATTGGACGGCAGGGCATAGGGATGGCAATTGCTACTGTCCTGATGGTTCATTAGGGGACTCATCTCGACCTGTACACCAGTGGTTGCCAATTCCCGTAGGTCAGTCGGGGCTAGTGAAGCTAATTCATAAAGGTGATAATGGAGTATATTTCGTGATATCAGGGGTTGCCTTTAGTAAAAATCCATGGGGTCATGCGGCTCAATCGGCACTAGGTTATCACTTTGCAGATCGAGTGAACCAAGGAGATGCTGCCACATGGGACAATCATAATTGGAAAGGCGATAGTTTAGCATTCTTCGATAATCTCATGACTTACGAAATTCGGGTTCCTGTCGTCCCCTCTGATCGCGATAAGTTGTTGTATTTAATTGAGCATAACGATGACTGGAACGGGTGTTTACACACAGGACTTTCAATCAAGATTGGGGACAACTATCAACCCATTGAGCGTTTTCTTGCCACCTATGACAATCCCTTTGCGCGGCATTGGAGTAGTAGGTTTTATAACCGTTATATTGCTGCTCGTATTCCCGCCGATATGATTGCCAAGGCTTTAAATCTTACTACACCCAATGATCGTATCACCCAACTGATCAGCATTAAGATCGATCTAACCAAGCAAGGTGAGGAAAAAAATAATTTTGAGGATAGGATCTATTTCCGAGAAATTGGTACTCACGATTTAGAGCTTCCCTATTTTCTCTAAAAACATATTTAAGAATTACTTTCTATTGTCAAAAATCCTCAGAGATCCCCCTCAATCCCCCTTGTAAAGGGGGAGGAAGAAAATTTTCCCACCTTTACAAGCTACCGTGTACACACAAGTCATAAAACCCAGTCAAGTCAACAATTAATTGCCCCCTAGCCCCCAATTCTGGGGGAACAAGAAAATAAAATTCTTTCAAAGTCCCCCAGAATTGGGGGATTTAGGGGGCTTAGATCCATTGCAACGAAGACAGCTAGACTTGTGTGTACACGGCAGCTTTACAAGGGGGGCTGGGGGGATCTAAACCTTAAATAGTTTCTAAACGATCGCTCCCGCTTGATTCTCACGATACTAAGTATTTCCCCATGCAAGAACAACTCAAAAAACGACTCCAATCCCTAAAGGCGGAATATGACGCAGGGCAGCAAGTCTTGGCAAGTTTAGAAGCTAAGAAAGCGGGCTTACGCGAAACCTTGATGCGGATTAGTGGCGCTATTCAAGTATTGGAAGAAGAACTGGCGATCAATCAAAGCGGGAATGATCAACCCATTGAAGTATTAGCCAAGGAGGAATAACCAAATGTTAGACGACTTGGATAGCACCCTCAAAAAGTTTCTGATTCATGAACTGCCAGATTTACAAAATTCGGCGGAAACAAGTGTTTCTATTAGTTTTGAATTGCCGACTGAAGGAGGGATGCAGCAAAAACCAGCCATCAATCTATTCCTCTACGATGTGCGGGAAAATCTCGAATTGCGGAGTCGCGAATGGACAATGCAACGGCGTGACAATGGCACAGCCGTCAAAAAACAACCGCCAGCAAGGGTAGATTGCTCCTACCTAATTACTGTCTGGGTCAACGCCGATGATCCGCAACAGGAACACCATATTTTGAGCAAGATCATGAAATTGTTGTTATCTCGTTCAGTCATTCCTCCCGAAATGTTGCAAGGCAGTTTACAAAACCAAGAACTGCCCGTGGTGCTAACCTCCATGCAGTCTGGCTATTTGCAAAGTCCTAGCGAATTTTGGCAAGTAATGGGCGGTAAGGCTAAGGTTTCATTGCACTGCACCGTCACGATCGCTGTCCCGATTGAAAAAGACACGGGAGAATATCCTTTGGTCTTGGAAAATCTACCTCAACTATCACGTTTGTCCTAAACCTCACCCTAGCTCATGATTTTAAGCCCAGATGTTAAAGCAAAAATGCCGCTATCAAGTCGCCTTAGCAGGTCAAGTCATCAATGCTCTCACTGGTCAGGCGATCGCGGGAGCAAGGATAAAAATCGTGCAGGCTCCAGATAAATTTATTGATGTCGTGATTTTCAAAACCAAGCTTTTTGGCTTGCCCGAAAGTTTATGGAAAAAGCAATCATACTCAAGAATATCAAATGTTCCTCTTGAATATTTATCACCAAGAGTTCAAGAGTTTCAAGAGCGACTGATCAATCCCCAGATCAATAACAAAGAAAAACTAGAATCATTCAAAATACTAATAGCCGATCCTTCTCTAAATAATCGTCAAAAGTTTCAATCACTACAGAATATTTTAGATTATCTTCAATCTGATAAAATCATAAGTACTCAATATCCAGAACGATCATATTCAATTTCAGATGGTTGGTTTTATTTTACTGATTTACCAACAGGTTTCTACCGATTAGAAGCATCACTGCCTATTGCTGGAAAGTGTTATACAAATAGCTCAATTGAAGTGCAAATTCCTGACACAAAAAATAATATTGAATTCGATCCAAATACCTTTTTTCCTGATAGACTAAAACTAATTCTAAAACTAATTCCAATAACAGTTTTTGGGAAAATCGTTGATTCAATAACTGGTGAATTAATTGATATGGCGAAGGTAAAAGCTCATGAAAGTGAAGACTATGCCATTAGCTCAAGAACGCTTAATCAAAATGGACAGGGAAGCTGGAATTATCGTCTAGTTGCTTTAGAGCCAAATATATCTTTCACAACTTTAACCGTGTCGGCTCAAGGTTATGTGACCCAGAAGTACCAAGTTTATTTACAGACAGGAGATATCAAACAACTCGATTTTCAATTAGTTTCTCTCAATTAGTTTCTCAGTGATCGTTAATTTAGTTTGTGTGATCAATCATTACCAAGTTCAGGTAAAGGAATAAGTAAGAATGCCTACCTATTTATCGCCAGGTGTCTACGTTGAAGAAGTTGCTTCTGGATTAGCTCCTATTTCAGGAGTTGGGACAAGCACAGCAGGATTTATTGGAATTGTTTCACTTGCATCTCTAGCTCCTATTACAACGACTAAAACAAAATCGAAAAAAGAGGCTGATGGTGAAGATACAACATCGACTGCTTTATTAACAGTTGAGACAAGTACTCTTGCTACAAAAGGAAACTTTATTATTGGAGATGACCAATTTTCAGTCGTCGTTCAAGATCAAAAAAAAGCTGAGGATACTGTAACTTTTGTCACATCTATCAAGGCTGGTGAAGTTCAGCTCTGCACCAACTTCAGTGAATTCAAGAAATATTTCGGGGATTTCTCTACTGATTCTGGACAGAATATCCTTGCCCATGCGGTCTACGGCTTTTTTAGAAATGGTGGAACGCGCTGTTTTGTTACTTGGGTCAAAGCCGAAAAAGATATTGATGTCGCTCTAGACCGATTTGAAGCGATCGATGAGATTGCGATCGTTGCGGCTCCCGGAGTAACCGAAAAATCGACACTTGCTAAAATTGATATTCACTGTCGGCTATTGGGCGATCGCTTTGCAATTTTGGACACCGAAGAAAACATTGCAGTAGATCAACAGCTACTCGAACCTGGTGGATCAAAAATCCTAGGCAATTCGGATTATGCAGCAGTGTATTTCCCTTGGATTCAAGTCTTCGATCCCATCAGCAACGCTCCAAAATTCATGCCGCCTAGTGGCTATATCGCTGGGGTTTATGCCCGTGTCGATAATCTGCGTGGAGTTCATAAAGCTCCTGCGAATGAGCCTATCTTGGGTGCAGTGGGCTTGAAGCAAGAAATCAGCAAAATCAAACAAGAACCCCTCAATCAAATGGGGATTAATTGCATCCGCAACCTTAACGGCAATATCCGAGTTTGGGGAGCGAGAACCCTAGGGGCTGGCAAAGATAATCCAGACTTCAAATACATCAATATTCGGCGACAGTTCAACTATATCCGTGAGTCGATTGACGAAGGGACACAATGGACAGTCTTTGAACCCAATACTCCAGAACTTTGGGCGAGAATTCGCCGTAATATTTCTGCATTCTTGACGAATGAATGGCGTAAAGGCGCTTTATTTGGCACAACTGCCCAAGAAGCCTTTTTTGTTAAGTGCGATGCGGAAACCAATCCCATTGATGTGCGGAAGTTGGGACAGGTGATAACAGAAATTGGCGTTTCTGTTATTGAACCTGCGGAATTTGTGATTTTCCGTATTACGCAAATCGTGACAGAAGAAAAAGCTTAAGCCCAAACAAAACGCCCATAACTATCACGAGAAGGATTGTCGAGTGAGTCCCTTTAATTCTCCTTATCCAACATTAACTGCACCAGGTGTCATCCTTCAGGATATTGCCTTAATTCCCAGAGATGCTTTAATGACTGGTGTTCCAGTATTTTTGGGTGTCACTAGCAATCAACTGCTTGACTTTCCTGTAATCCCCAAAATGCTCACTCTTTGGCCGCAATTTTTGCAACAATTTGCAAAATATCCAGTGAGTGATTATTTAACCCATGCGGTAAGGGGCTTTTTTGAAAATGGTGGGCGTTTATGCTATGTCTTACTTTTACCGAATGTTTCCCAAGACGATACTTCTTTGACAATGGACACCCTCGGTCAGGGCTTGCAAACTATTGAAGCTCTGAATACTATTGATCTCATTTGTGTGCCTGACATCATGCAATTGACTTCAATGAATGAGATCATGCAGTTGCAAGCTTTAGTGCTTGAACACTGCGATCGCATGGGCGATCGCTTTGCCATTCTTGATAGCCTTAACACCGCTAATCTTGAAGACATCAATCAGCAGCGACAACATCTCATCGGCAATAACGGCGCAATTTACGGGGCTTGGATTATGGTTGAAACAGTTTCATATCCTATTCCTCCCTGTGGACATATCGCTGGGATTTATGCCCAAAACGATCGAGAAAGTGGTGTGCATCGCGCTCCAGCCAACTATGTACTCAAAGGCGTTTTAGATATTAGTCTTGCCTTGTCTGACCAAGATTGGCAACGCCTTAATATGGAACATGGTGCTGGAGTGAACTGGATTCATAGTTTTAAGAGTCGCGGTATTCGGGTTTGGGGAGCGAGAACTGTTAGTCAGGTTCCAGGTTGGCAATATGTGAATGTTCGTCGTTTAATTATTACGGTTTTACGATGGGCTGAACATAATCTGATGGGAATTGTTTTTGAGCCCAATAACACAACCCTATGGACTCGGATCGCCCGCGAACTCGCCGTTTACTGTGAGTCACTCTGGCAAAAAGGCGCACTCCAAGGTCAAGAGCCAGAAGAAGCCTTTTATGTCAAATGTGATGAAGAAACAAACCCTTTAGAGGTTCGCAATGCTGGGCAGGTCGTGGCTGAGGTGGGTATAGCGCCCACAACACCCGCAGAGTTTATTGTTATTTCCCTGATTCATGGAAGTAGCGGCATCACTTTTGCTTAGAATGTTATTAATTATTCACTTGATTTTACTAACGGAGAATAGATTCCATGCCGAATATTAAAGATACCCACGATCCTTATAACAGTTATAACTTTTGGGTGGAATGGGATGGTATTGTCCATGCTGGATTTCGCGAATGTAGTGGTTTAACTGGAACTCGGACTGCCAGTACCTATCGTGAAGGGACAGATAAAAATTTGGCACAACGTCAACTTCCCGGTTTAAATAGCTTCGGCAACATCAGCTTGAAACGAGGCTTTACCGACAATGATGAGTTGTGGAAGTGGCATCGCCAAATGCTTGATGGTGAAACAGAAAGGAAAAATGTTTCGATCATTCTGGCAGATGATAAAGGAGAAGAGAAAATTCGTTGGAACTTGGAAAACTGCTGGCCAACTAATTGGAATGGACCTGAATTTAATGCAACGGGTAGTGATGTGGCGATCGAGTCATTAGAACTAGTCCATGAAGGCGTAACTGTTGGTTAATGACGTAAAAAATGTATCAAACTGAATTTCCATTTACTTTGCCGCATGGCTATATTGACGCTGAAGGGTGCTTGCATCGAGAGGGAGTCATGCGACTCTCCAGAGCCACAGATGAAATTGCGCCACTTCGCGATCCCAGAGTACAGAAAAATTCAGGGTATCTAGTGGTTATTTTATTAGCAAGGGTAATCACTAGATTGGGTACAATCGAGCAGCTCAATACTAAAATTGTCGAGGAGTTGTTTTCTGGAGACTTAGCCTATCTTCAGGACTTTTATCAACGGATTAATCGAAGCGGTCATACTCGATTTCGAGTTGCTTGTCCCCATTGCAACGGTGAATTTGAGGTGGAATCTGCCCCCGTGGGGGAGTGACCTGCTACCCCCACAAGCGTTTGCTGGAGGAGGTAGCATACCTTTCCTATCACTTTCATTGGTCCTATGAGAATGTGCTTAATATGGAGCATTGGGAGCGTCAACAGTGGGTTTCGCAAGTTGCTCAAATTAATCAACAATCGCATCAGGGTCGCCCATGAACTTGAGATTGATTTTTTAAGATTACAGATTGTTCTTGTCAATTACTGTTTGTATAGAGGTTAGGAAATGGCAAACTCTCAAAAAAAAGGAGAAAAACCTCGTGATCCGTATATGGCTTTTAATTTTGCGGTTGAAATTGAAGGTTTAACGGTTGGTGGGTTCTCTGAGGTAATTGGCTTAAGTGGAAAGTTAGAGCTTGAGAGCTATGTGGAAGGTGGGGTCAATCATCACATTCATCGCTTTCCTAAACAAATGGATTATCCGAATTTAGTCTTAGTAAGAGGTTTGACTGAAAGGGATGATCTTTGGAAATGGTACGAAGATGTGACACGCGGTAAAATTCGGCTGCAAAATGGCACGATTATCTTAAAAGATAGTCAGCAATCAAAAGTGATGGCTTGGAATTTTAAAAAAGCATATCCCGTAGCATGGGAGGGACCTCAACTAAATGCTGCAAATGGTACAGAGGTTGCCTTTGAACGTATGGAACTAGTCCATCGAGGCGTGTATAAAGCTTAGAATTTTAGAGTTTGAGTTTTGTTATGTTTTTGGATTGGTGTCAATAAATGTATGAACTTTAAAAATGTATGAATTTTGATCCTCGACTTGTCCAACGTTTGAATCGACCCTTAAAACATCCTGGTGTGACTAATCATCGGATGGCTGAGGGTTTGATTGAGCGTTTTCAAGTTTTAGGAAATCGTTTGCCATTGTTGGATCAGCAATTGAGCCGTTGGTCAACTATTGTCGAATTTGATGCGGGGCAAGTTCCAATTGTTTATGCTCAAGGTTCTGAATTTGATGATCACGAAGTAGATAATTTTCAGGAGTCTTTAGTAAGAATAAAAAAAGAGTTGCGATCGCCTATTCAAAACGCCCCTGCCCAAAACAGTGTAAAAAGTCCTGATCTGCCCGTGGTGCCACAAAAAATCTCAGCAAGTCCGATAGCCTCGGCAGAAGCATCTGTAACGCCACTTAAGGCGATCGCATTGGAGACTCCGCCAATCACCATAAATGCGGTAAGTGAGCCTGTAATTCAAGCTAAAAAAGAGGATTTAAGCATCAAAACAAGCTCCCTAGCCCCACAAAACGAGCAGACGTTAACCCAGATTTCCGATCGCCCTCAGATTCCGATCATTCCTATATCAAATTCCCCATCTACGTTATCGTCAGATCCTTTGAGTTTTGCTACAAACATCCCCTTAGAGCCATCAGAGCATCAACTCTCTTCATTACCAATCAAACAAGTTAATACTGTTAATAATGATCATCCTGAAATAACCGTACAAGTAGTTTCTGATTATCAGCCTGAACTCCCGCAACCCTTGCTTATCCAGCCTGTTAGTGACGGGTTCATTCAAGCTCGGAGTGATAGCACGGTTCCAAGTATCATCCATTTATCAGAAAATGGCAAAGATGAGATCGTTAATGCGATCGCTACCCCGATCTCCACTGAATTTAATTCCACACCAGACGCAATACCCTTAGTGCAGCAAGAAATCGCACCAACTCCAATTGCCTCAGTAGAAACATCTGTAACGGTGGTTAAGGCGATCGCATCTTCAGCGCAAGAACTATCCTTTGTGCAGCTTCTACAAAGCTCAGATTCTACCCCAATGAATCAAGAGTTATTCATATCTTCGGAATCTTCCTTACCAAAAACATCAATTTTACCTATAGATTTGCCTATAGAAGCCACCCAAACTGAGCCGACCTTAACCCAGATTAGCGATCGCTCCCAAATCTCGATTATTCCTATTTCAAATTCCCCATCTACAACATTATCGTCAGAGCCTTTGAGTTTTGCTATAAACACTTTCTCAGAAGCATCAGAGCGTCAACTATCCTCCTTACAAATCCAACAAATTACTCCTGATTATCCTCAAGTAACTGTACAGATAGTCCCTAATACTCAGCCTGAAATTTCTCAACCCTTGCTTATTCAGCCTGTTAGTGAGGGTGTCATTCAAGCTCGGTATGATAGCGCCGCCCCAAGCATGATCAATGCTCAACCTTTGATATCTACGGTCAGTGACGCTCCGATTTATTCTCTACCAATGGAAACGGCGATCGCTAACCCGCTCTCCACTGAATTAAATTCTGCATCAGACGCAATGCCCATAGTGGGACAGGAAATCTCATCAACTCCAATAGTCTCAATAGAACTACCTGTAAAGACATCTAAGGCGATCGCCACACAAAACGAGCAGACACCAACCCAGATTAGCGATCGCCCTCAGATTTCGAGCATTCCTACAACTGTACAGATAGTTCCTAATACTCAGCCTGAAATTTCTCAACCCTTGGTTATTCAGCCTGTTAGTGAAGGAGTGATTCAATCTCGATATGATAGTACGGCTCCAAGTATGGTCAATGCTCAACCTGTGATATCTACAGTTGCAGATCCTTGGTTGGATAGTTTGCCAGAAGTTGCAGAAATTTCATGGATATCCTCTGAAAATCCTCAGAATCCAATGCCCATAGTCAACGCTGCCCCCATTACCTCATCGCTACCATCAAGAAACCCAAGCGTTCAAAATTTGGCTATTGAGTCACCGACTTTCATTAAGGTTCGCAAGATTGATGCTCAGATTATTCAAAATCAACCAGATTCTTTAGTTCAAAGAATTATTCAGGAGCCAAGCTTTTTTGAGCCAGCAAACGTAGAAGCATCTACAGTTCACCCTAACTTAGCAGATCAAAATATAGGCAAGTCAACGATTGTGAATATTACACCACCATCTACTCAAACGGTTTATTCACCACAAGATAGATTGGTATTTACACCTTTAAATCCCAATCTAGCCGATGAAAATATAGTAGTTACTACTCCCATTACCTCAAAAATAAATAATCCAAAAACAAATAAAGCTACTGACTCATCACCAAGTACCGATACTCAGGAACAAATCAACTCTTCGATCGTGAGAACTCAAATAATTAGAGAAAAAGTTGTTACTTCTAACTCTTTGCTACCTTTATCAATGGAAGCAATGGAAGACTTTCAAAATTCTCAGCCCATCTTGACTTCAGTTAATAATAATTTTGGCAAATCGCCGCCGCAGTCTCCTGTTTTACCAACGGTGCAAGCGATCGCCGAAATTTCTGAGCAGATCTTTGAACCTTTGCTGTTATCCCGTCGCAGCGCTAACGCTTCCGCATCAGAGATTACGGAAAATCATCCTAATCAGGGTCAGCCAAATTCAAGGGCGATCGCCAACTCTAGTAATATGATTACTTACCCTACTTCAAACTCATCAACCCAAACGAATATACCTTCACAATTATCCCCATTACAACCATCCGCAGTTACCAATCGTTCTAATCAAGATCAAAATAATTCAATGAGACCTCAAAATATTCCAGAAGTAAAGGAAACAAACACAATTAACATGGATTTATTGGTTGCCCAAGTAGAACGAAAAATAATGAAACGTCTGGTTGTTGAAGGCGAACGCAGAGGAAAACGAAAATGGCTCTAGAGAAATTAAAAATTAAAGCAGAAAGAGATCAAGAGGGCGATTTCGCTGATGAAATCGAAGTTCTGTTTAATCCTAACCAGCTTCAAATTGACAAAACAGGTTGGCGATTAGGCGATGGCTATCCTGTTGCAGCTAACGAACTAGCGACCTTAACAATTACTCTGTTTTTTGATACGACTCTAAGCGGATCGCCTCCAGAAAATGTGCAGAAGTATACGAAAAAAATCTTTAACTTAACCCATCCTAAAATTGGCACAGATACAAAACGTCCGCCGCGTTGTAAATTGACTTGGGGGAAAATTGGCGGTAATGACAGTGTTTTACTGCCCGATGGTTTTTTAGAAAGAGTAAGTAAAACGTTAACTCATTTTCTAGAAGATGGAACGCCAGTGCGAGCCACATTAAACTGTACTTTTCGAGAGTGGGCAGATTTAGAAAAACGCAGAAAAGAGGCTAATTTAATTGATGATCCAGTCCGCATTGTCCGCCGAGGTGAAACATTAAGCAGTATTGCCAATGAAGAATATGGCGATCCAGCATTATGGCGAATTATTGCCAATGAAAACGAGCTAATCAATCCGCGCTCCTTACCACCCGGACTGGTCTTAACTATTCCACCATTAAGGATTTAACACTAAAAAACTTGGTAATCATGCAACACAATTACTAAAAAAATTACTAGCACTACTAAAAACTTATTTATAAAAATATTAATCAATAATAATAATAAATGTCTGAATATTCTGGCGTTAAAACTCTTTCCCCTAATGTCGAAGTCCTAATTCAAGGACAAAAATTATCCACGAAAGCTGATGCAGATCTTCTAGAATTAACAGTATTTGAAGATATTGATGCTCCGAGTATGTTCACTTTGGAATTTCTGAGTTGGGATCTCGCAAAAAGTAAATTCACTTGGGTTGACGATAGTTTATTTGATATTGGCAACGAGGTCGAAATAAAAATGGGTTATCAAAATACGCTTAAAACTATTATTTTTGGTGAAATTACAGGATTAGAACCAGAATTTAGTCAAGGGGCTACGCCTAGGCTAGTGGTACGCGGACATGATCTAAGACACCGACTTTTGCGCGGATCGAAGACTAAATCATTTACCAAAATGAAAGATAGCGATATTTTCAGTGATATTGTCAGGGTGCGAAATCTAACACCAAAAGTTAAAGATAGTGAAGTTAAGCATGACTATGTTTTGCAACATAATCAAACGGATTGGGATTTTTTAAAAAGTCGAGCTGAACGGATTGGTTATGAAATAGTTATTGAGAAAAAAAATATATTTTTTCAACCTCCTCAAATTGATAGTCAAAAAGTATTAACCCTAAAATTTAAAGAGAGCTTAAGTGAGTTTTTCCCCCGTTTAAGTACGATGAATCAAGTTGAAAAGGTGGAGGTGCGAGGGTGGCTACCCGATGACAAAAAGGAAGCTTTAGGAAAGGCCGCCGCAGGAAAAGAGGGCAGTAAGATGTCAGGTAAAAAAACGGGTCCTCAGGTAGTCGGAAGTTTTGGCTCTTCGATCGCTACGATCGTTGATCAACCAATTAGAACTAAAGCGGAGGCAGATCAAATCGCTTTAGGACAGTTTAAAGATATGGCACTTGACTATATTACAGCCGAAGGAAGCTGTGCAGGTAATCCCACTTTACAAATTGCCAAAGTAATCGATATTCAAGATGTCGGAAAACGCTTTAGTGGACTCTATTATGTGACTGCAACAGAACATCACTATAGTCACAAATCAGGTTATCGAACATCATTTACCGCGAGGAGAACAGCATCATGATGGGACTGGATTTATTAATGCCTGAGGATCGAACAGCTAGATTTTATGGTGTCACAATCGCTGTGGTTACAAATATTAAAGATGATGATGGATTAGGTCGAGTAAAAGTTAAATTCCCTTGGTTAAGCGATGAGGATGAAAGTCCTTGGGCGCGGGTGATGACACCGATGGCAGGGGACGATCGCGGCTTTTATTTTTTACCAGAAGTAGATGATGAAGTGTTAGTTGCCTTTGAGCATGGCGATATGGCATTTCCCTATATTTTAGGAAGCTTATGGAATGGCAAAGATAAACCACCTGAAAAGAATGATGATGGCGAAAATAATAAGCGGTTCATTAAGTCGCGCAGTGGTCACATGATTATTTTTGATGACACTGAGGACAAAGAAAAACTCATTATTCAGGATAAAAGTGGCAAAAATAAAATTACGATTGATTGCGAAAATGACTCAATGCAAATTGAAGTTGAGCAAGACTTGATTATTAAGGCTAAGGGAAAAGTTTCAATTAAAAGTAGTGACGATGATATAGTAATTGAGTGTAAAAATTTGGAGCTTAAAACTGAACAGGATATTAAAATTAATGCTGGTTCTAATTGTAATATTCAAGCAAAAATGAAGGGAGAATTTAGTTCAAAGTCTGGGCTTGAATTGAATTGTTCGGCGGGAGTAAAAGTGAACAATGGGGCGTTGGAGGTAATGTAATGGATATTGATTTTTTAGGAGTTGGTTGGTCACTTCCGATCCAACTAGATGAAACACAGCAGATCCAGACGGCAAAATATGAAGCGGCGGTGCGCCAATCAATTTGGGCAATAATCAGCACTGCGCGAGGTGAAAGGCTAATGCGCCCTGAGTTTGGTTGTCGAATTCACGATCATATTTTTGCACCGAATACGGCCGGAACTGTGGGACAAATTATTAGTGATGTACGGGCTGCCTTAATTGAGTGGGAACCGCGTATTGATATCTTAGATATTGAGTTACTACCGCAATTTAGCCGCCCGAACTTGTTACAAATTTCGATTAATTATCAAGTCCGAACCACAACTAACGAGTTTAATCTTGTCTATCCCTTTTATCTCCAGTAAATCATCTCTAGTAAATCATCTCCATTAAAAAGATATGTCCTTGGAACCGCCGAAGCTAGATCAACGTAGTTATGAAGATATTGTTCAGCATAGTCTAAAGCTGGCGGAATCCTACACAGACTGGCGATCGCCAGAGTCTAAATCTTCCCCATCTGCTGATGTGGGCCTAGCGTTGGTACGCATTTTCGGTCACATGATGACGGTGGTGCAGGATCGCCTCAATCAAGTTCCTAATCGCAATCAGCTCGTGTTTATGAATCTGATCGGTACGGAGTTGATTCCCCCTCAGCCGTCACGGGTTCCCGTCACGTTTAATTTGGCGGCAGGTAGTCCAGTTGAAGCTTTGGTTCCAGCCCAGACAAGAATTGCGGCTCCACCGCCAGAGGGAGAAGATCAAGAAGTCGTATTCGAGACGGAGCGGGAGTTACTGGTCACTGATACTCAACTCACTTCGGTTTTTGTGATTGAAGATCGTGATTACTATAGCGATCGCCATGTCGCGGCAGTTGTGGATGCTGTCCATGAGCCATTCCATGTCTTTCGTGGGGATACGCCAGTCGCCCATTATCTTTATTTGCATGGAAAGGATCTGTTTGATTTGCCGAAGCTAGCGACTATCACTGTGACCTTTGAGACAGACTCTCCAAAGAGTGCCGAACAGCTTGCATTTCGGTTACGCGATTGGATGGTGTGGGATGGAAAATCATGGCAACCCTTGACAGATGTTAAATGTGAGTGTGGGGGTGAACCATCGCGATCGCAGGTACTAGTCACTCTCTCACAATTGCCGAAACTTAAAGAGGTTGAGGTAGATGGCGTTTCCGCAAAATGGTTACGGGTGAGTTTGAGTCCCCATCATCGCCAAAATTTGCCAGAACTATTTCCTAGTCTTGTGACTACCCATATTGATCAAACGGCTCTCCCCAAAGAATGCTTTTTTAACACGATTAGGCTAGATCTCAGTAAGGACTTCTATCCCTTCGGCACAACGCCACAATATAACGACACGTTCCTGATGGCGTTAGATCAGCGTCTGATTCAACCGAATATGGCGATCGCCATACAGGCGAAGTTAAGCCAAGTACCGCGTTATACAGATGATTTGGAATTACTTTGGGAAGTTGGTTGTGGACCGCAATGGCAAGTTATTGAAAGTATAAATCAAGTTACAGATATAGACCCAGATATAGACCCAGATACAAATCCAGTTATAGAGCCAAGTACAGAAAACGCTGAAAAATTTCGGTGGGTATCTGATACGACTCCATTGCGGTTGGTCGAAGGAAGTATAACGGGAACATTTCAGTTTCCCGCCACGCTGTCACCATTGCCTTTGGGTGAAGAGAACTATTGGCTAAGGGCGCGAATTGTGCGGGGAATATATGGCAGCCGAGGGCGCACGCGTCAATATTTGATGTATAACGATGTGACCATGCTCTCGACCGCGATCGCGATCGGGCAAACTGAGATTGTGGTGGATAACATTGATGCTTTGGCGGTTGAAGACACGATCCGTCTCCAGTCAGGATTGGAACTGACCCGCCAAGAGGAAGTTAAAATTGTTGCTATTCGTCCTGCCACATCTGTTGTCGTTCTAAATCGTCCCACCCGTAATGCTTACACTGCTGGCAGTCGTATCCTCAGTAAGTTTGCTATTACTGAACAAACACCAGATGTATTTGAGCCGCCGATTCTGCAATCGATTACCCTGACCTATCGCTGTTTTCTAGAACGAACAGCCAAGATCAAAGCATACAACGATTTTATTTTTGCGGATGGTGATGCCCTAGAGTTGTTTCTCCATCGCCCTGCCTTTGCGGGGGACCAGATCGTGCAGTTGAGTGATGTCAGTGCCTTGGCAGTTGGAGAAGTTCTCAAGTTTGTAGGGCAGACGGTTGAACAGGCGCAGATTGAACTGATCGATCGCGATCGCCAACAAGTAATTTTAGTTAAACCCTTAGATTATGACCACCTCAACGCCACAAGAGTGTTGCGATCGTTCCATCCACTTACGCCCCAACTTCATCATGATTCTGCTCTTTATCTAGGGTTTAACCGCCCTTTTCCCAATCGCGCTAATACCCTTTATCTGCAAATCCAACCGCCTAAACCTGAAGATGTTGCCCCAGGGGTAAATCAGACGGCGCATCTTAGCCATGCCCAGCGCTTGGTATGGGAATATCCCAGTCCGAAGGGGTGGCTACCGTTGACCGTGGCGGATGAGACTCAAGGATTTTTAGAAAAGGGTTTGATCCAGTTTGTGGGACCAACTGATTGGATGGCTTCACCCCATTTTGGGCAGCAGCGCTATTGGTTACGAGTACGCCAACAGCCCTTGGATTGGCAATCTCTGCCTATAGTTCTGTTTTATCTATGGCAGTGGGCGATCAATTTCAAACTCTATAATCTGTACGGTCTGATGCGTTACTTTGCGCGTTTAGTAGCTCGCTCAGGAGATTTCCCAGTGCCGCCGCGTCTCTGTGCGGTGCGAACCAATACGACTTGGGCAAGTCAATCGATTACCCTGAATGGAGAAATTCTCGGATCGAGCAACCATGAACCAAATCAGGTGCTGAATGCCAGTCAATTCCCGATTTTGTGGGGTGAATCTTTAATAGTCGAAGAAGGACGCTTGCCCTCAGAATCGGAACAGCAATATTTACGTCAGCACTTTGGCGATCAGGCGATCGCCGCCCACTATGATGAAACGGGTCGTCTGGAAACTGTCTGGGTACGTTGGCAAGAAGTACCAGATTTTTATAGTTCGGCTCCCCACGATCGCCACTATGTAATTGATCGTCAATTGGGACAAATTCGGTTTGGCGATGGTCAAGCAGGGAAAATCCCTCCCCGTGGGCGCAATAATATTCGTCTGAATAGCTACTGCACTGGCGGCGGTATTCGCGGCAATCAAACTGCTCAGAGCATTACGGAACTGAAGACGACAATTCCCTATATTGCCCAAGTGATCAACTGGGAGACCTCCCAAGGGGGCAGTAATCAAGAATCCCTTGAACGGTTGAAAGAGCGATCGCCAAAACGTTTGCGTCATGGCGATCGCGCCGTGACCGCCCAAGACTTTGCCGATCTCACCTATGAAGCTTCTATCGATATTGCCCGTGTGCAAGTAATCACCCCTGACATGATGGCTCCCAACTTTAGCCCTCTCCTTGAGGAACTCTGGGTTGATCCTCACCCTAATCCCAAGCATCAGGCGATCGCGGGTAACGAAATCGATGTTTTTAAAGATGAACTTCGCGCAGGCTGGGTGCAAGTGATTATTGTCCCCCATAGCATCGACCATCAACCCACCCCCAATCTAGCGCTCCTGAACCGTGTTAGCCAATTTCTCAAAGCCCGTCATGTTCCCACCCTCAAACTCCGTGTTTCGGGACCCAAATGGCAGGAGATCCGCGTTAATACTGAGATTGTTCCCCATAGCGTGGCTAATGCGGGAACTGTGCAAGCCAATGTCCTCAAAGCTCTGCAACAATTTTTTCATCCATTGACAGGCGGACAACAGGGTAATGGTTGGCAATTCGGTCGCCGCCCCCACTATTCCGATGTCTATGCTGTTCTTGAGGCTGTGTCTGGAGTGCGCTATGTCCATGCCCTCGAGATTCAACCTGCTGATATGATCATTGACCAGCAAACCTTGATCTATTCGGGAACTCACCAAATTGAGCTAAAACTACCTGAAATTAGTACCTAAGCCATGCCTATTCCTCTCACTAACCTAGACGATCGCACTTACGCTGACCTTGTGGAAGAGGCGATCGGGCGCATCCCCCTCGAAGCCCCCGAATGGACAGATTACAACCCTGCCGATACGGGGATTGTTCTCATCGAACTGCTGGCTTGGCTAACCGAAATGGTGCTATACCGCGTCAACCAAATTCCCAATTCAAATCAAGCCATCTTTCTTTCCCTACTCAAGGGTCAACCTTGGGCAATCCCCACTGGACTCTCCACCACCGCCCAAACCAACTTGCTCCAGAGTGAAATCCAGAATACTCTCGCCCAATTGCGTCAACCCTACCGCGCTGTCACCACCGCCGATTTTACACAACTGATTCTCCATGACTGGCTCGAAACTAAAACCGCTCCCAGAGAATTTGGCGCAAATGCGGAAATTGCCCGTGTCCATTGCCTTCCTGAACGCGATTTAGACAATGCCGACATCGATCAAATCATCGAAGCTCACATTAGTCTTGTCGTCCTACCTCGCCATTTTCAAGATGACACCACGCTACTGCGACACACCCTCAAACGCTTCCTAAACCAGCGACGCTTAATCACCACTCACCTACATATCGTTGAACCCCATTACGTTAATGTCACCATATCCGCCACGCTCTATCTAGAAGACAGTGCCAACTTCAAAATAGTCCAAAACCAAACGGAACAACGTATTCAAAATTTCTTTGCCCCCCTCAATTCCCATGAATTTTGGGATGGACAGGGCTACCCCTTCGGTGCTGACATTTATCTGTCGGAACTATATCAACTCCTTGATGGGCTGACTGGGGTGGACTATGTGGAGGCTATAGAATTAACTGGCGTTGACAGCGATCGCCAGAAATTTAATGAGCAGAATCAACTAATTGGGCTATCAATTCGTGAACACGAATTAGTCCAGATTCAGATTGGCAAAATTCAAACCTTGCAACGCTTCGGAACAATATGGAAACCAAACATCTAAGCAGTTATTTAGAATATCTTCCCGCCTATTTGCAAAGCGATCCATTTTTGGGTCGATTTCTGCTCGCTTTTGAACAGGGCTTGAGTGGGATTCCGTCTCTTGAGCCAGTCCCCTTCCGACCCCATATTCTGACTTCAGAATCCGCAGTGGGTCTTGAAACTATTATTTCGCAGATCCATACCTATCTTGATCCTCAACAAACACCTGCTGACTTTTTGCCTTGGTTAGCGGGTTGGGTGGCGCTGAGTTTGCGAGAAGATTGGGATGAAGCGGTAAAACGGCAGTTTATTAGCCAGATCGTGCCACTGTATCGCCTGCGGGGGACTATTCTCGGTCTCAAGAAAATGCTCACAATCTACCTAGAAAATTCTGGGTTGAGCTATCCCGATCGCACAATTTCTGTCTTTGAATTTGCCGATCGCCCCCATTATTTTCAAGTCCAGTTAGCCTTACCCAGCAATCAAGTAATTCAGCCCGATCGCTACTGGCGAGAATGTCGAGCGGCTCAAACGATCATCAACGAACAAAAACCCGCCCATACCTTCTATGCGCTGCGAGTTTTGACCCTGACGATGCAAATCACCCAAACTTGGGGTTGCTGCTATCCCTTTGCCATGTTTGAAGCACCGCTAGGGCAGAAGGTACAGGTGGAAGTGTCAGTCGCCCTTGATCCAGAACTTTTTGAGCCAGCCTTAGCAGAAAAGATTCTCATCCGCATTCAGGGTAAAACCGAAGTATTAGAGCCGAATGGCAGTCAAATGGGACCCGTGGTAAGGCAGACAGTTTTCTATGAAAAACTGTTGGCAAATCCCAATGGTTATTTTGTGGCGCTGGCAAATCTAAGCGATCGCCACCTAAGCGGCACTATGACTGTTCAACTCAATTTCAATCTCAATCATCAACCTGTTTCCGTTGTTCTCTTGACTGCGCCTTTTAGTCTAGAACCAAACCTCAGAATCTATCGACCTTGGCGACCCGTTGAAGAGATGACTGGCAATAGTCGCCTCACCGATGATCCGCAAACTACGCTAAAGTTGCGGAGCGATCCCGCCCTACGCCTCCATCAATCCCAAACCCATTACATTGACGGAAATACGCGCCTAAGATCGCGCCGAGATCAGACCCTGCGCCTTGTTCATGATGCGCGGCTGCGTATCTATAAACCGCGTACCCGATGGGATCAGATGCAGGGCAGTACCCGCCTTGGTTCTAGTCCCGATCAAACCATGCAACTGCCGATCGATCCAGCAAATTCAACCCTTCAGATATATACCCGTCGCGCCGAATATAAAATTGGTAATACGCTCCTAGGCTCAGCGATCGGTGATACCTTGCGGATTGTTCCCAATTCCCAATGGTTAGAGAGAATTTATCGCTTTCATCTCTTTGATCCACCCGATAAACGTCGAATCGAAATTGAAGCTTTGATCGAGCCACAATCTATCAGTCCAGAGGAATTGCAAAAAATCAGTCATCTTTTAGTAGTCCGAATGCAGTCGCAAACAGCCGCTTTACCGCCCTATACTCCTGAATTGGAGTTTGTAGATCAAGGGATTCGCGTTACTCACCATATGCCCTATGAGCGATTTCTCAAGAATATTCAGGGGTTTTATATAGTTATCCAAAACCTTAATAATCAAACTGTAACAGGGACAGTAACAATTCAGATTAACTTCAATCTCAATCAGCGCCCTATCTCTTTGGTTATTTTGACCGAGAATTTTGAATTAAGTCCAAGGGTTAATGCCTTAGAAATTTGTCGTCAAAAGCCTGATGGCTCAGTGAGTGGCAATACTATTCTTGGTCGAGTAACGCCAGCAATGCTGAAAGCAAGTATTCAAGAAGATGACTGGATTGATTAGTAAGGTTCTTAACGAGATGCAGTAGCTATGGCAGATTTCATTTTGACAACGGGTGATTTGGCGATGTTTAACCCTGCCTTTGGGTCGGCGATCGTCACGGTGATCCCAGGCAATTTAACAGGAACAGGCAAAATAATGATCAATAAAAAAATGGCTTGTGTTGATGGCGATGAGAAAACAGTCATGGTTCCTGGTTGTCCCTATATCACAGCATCTCATCCCATTCCCGGTGTCGGTATGCTCAGTATTGCGTCCCTTGCTCCCAACCAAAAAGCTCTCCGCACAAAATCAAATAACAAGCCAGTTCTACTCAAAGGTGGAACCTTTAATGCCAAGTTTCAAGTACTTGTGCCAGCGCAACAGCCAACACCTGCGGGACCTGTTCCTGATCCCATGCCGCAATATTCGGGTACTGGTAGTTTTGTAACTACAAATATGCGGGTTAAAGGTACATAAATCACAGATAATGAGTGCAACATCAAAGTTCTGTTTGATCAATTTAGATATCAATTTAGATATTGATTTGGTGTTGACCCAAACTTTAGCAAGTTAAGGATGAAATAATCATGGGTAATTCGCGGCAAGGTCAACATCAAACCACAAAAACAGATGCTTCAGCAAAAACAGCTAGTAAGCAAGAAACTACGATGCTGCGTGAGGAGCCGCAGGAGCTTTTATCTAATCAGGCTCTGGGTAAAATCTTGCAAGCACAGCGTCAGTCATCGCCGCACAGATCCTCTACACCAATGGGCGGGACACAAGTAAAACGTTCGTCTGGCTTTCGAGGACTATCCCAAGATTTAGCAAGGAGCAGTTCACAGGGGCTAGTAATACAGCCAAAGTTGAAACTAACTAAAGCAGGCGATCGCCACGAACAGGAAGCGGATCGAGTGGCGGCTCAAGTTGTCAAACGCATCAACACAGACCCCATTCGCAAAACTGAGGCAACCAAGGGCGATCGCCTGATGCCAAAAGCCACTGCGCCAACATCTGCACCCACTGGCACAGCCGTAACTCCTCAGTTCGAGACGACGCTTCAGCAGCAAAGGGGACAAGGGCAATCCATTCCAGAGGATGTGCGTGAACCTCTGGAAGAAGCGTTTAATGCAGATTTCAGAAATGTGCGTATTCATACTAATGAACGTTCTCAGCAATTAAATCACTCGATTCAGGCGATCGCTTTTACCACAGGAACCGACATCTTTTTTAAGCAAGGTGCATATCAACCCCGCAGTCGCCAAGGTCAAGAACTCCTCGCCCATGAATTAACCCATGTAGTTCAACAAAATCCCCAAAAAACTGCCATTCAACGTAAAGGAGCAGGGCAAATCCAGTTTAGTAATGAACCATTTCCAGAGAGTGCCATCTTTGTTCAGGAAGTTACTCAAGAAATTCGATCTTTTTCAGATACTTGGCTAAATTCACCTCCATCAGAAGTCGAAATATTTCCTTGGTTTAAAATCGTTAACCCAAGCATCAAGATGGAGCAAACCACCAATAATTGCAGCCTTGATATTCAGGGGCGGGCAGAACTGAATTTTAGTTCTGATTTGGGTAATATTCAGCCCAAGGGAAGCTTCAAGATCAATTACCAAAGTCAAACCAAGAAATGGGATTACAAGAGTGAAAATATTGATTTAGAGGTCACGCTTGCCGAAATATTCCACTTCAAGGCAGATGATCTTCAATATAGTCGGGCTGACAAAGCGCTCAATATTAAACAAGCAAATCTTCTTATTCCCCAATTGAATAATGCCACTGCCAAAGTTGAGAATGCAAGAATTGATAGTAATGGAATTGATTGGGATAAAGTAACCCTTAATGTCACAGATATTGCTGTAAGTCAATATGCTAACATCAACGCCGCTTCTGCAACTATCGGCGGTGCAAAGCAGCAATACGCATCTGAGTTTAAGGGTGATTTTGGAGCTAATCTAGGAAAAGATAACCTAGTCAAAGTTAAAGCTGATGGACAACTCACCGTCAAGTATGAGAAAGGGAAATGGAGTTGCCCTGACAATAATGTCAGTATTAAAGGCACGATCGCAAAAGTTCTAGAATTTAATGCCAGCAATATTCAATACGACCATGAAAATAAGAGGGTATCAATCGGTGAAGCTGGTATCAAAATCCCTGACCTTTACAATGCCAGTGCCAAAGTTGAGAAAGCCGTAATTGATAGTAATGGACTGGATTGGGAGAAAGTAACCCTTAATGCCACAGATATAGATTTAGGAGAATATGCCAGAATCAACAACGTTTCTGCAACCATCGGTGGCGCATCTCAGGAATATGCATCTGAATTTAGTGGTAAATTTGGTGCAAGTCTAGGAACATCTGATCTAGTCAAAGTTGATGCTGACGGTCAACTCACCGTCAAGTACGAAAAAGGTCAATGGAGTTGTCCTGAGAATAATGTCAGTCTTAAAGGAACTATAGCCGACGTTCTTAATTTCAGTGCCAGTGATATTCAATATCACCATGCTGACAAAACGGTAACTATTGGTGAAGCATCAGTGAGTATCTCCCAGCTAAATACTACAGCCAAAGTTGAGAAAGCGAGAATTGATAAGACTGGAATTGATTGGGACAAATTAAATGTCAAGATCACAGAAGTTAAGTTAGGAGAATATGCCAGAATTAACAACGTTTCTGCAACCATCAGTGGCGCATCTCAGGAATATGCATCTGAGTTTAAAGGCGAATTTGGAGCAAACCTAGGAACATCTGATCTAGTCAAAGTTGATGCTGACGGTCAACTCACCGTCAAGTATGAAAAAGGTCAATGGAGTTGTCCTGACAATAATGTCAGTCTCAAAGGTACTATAGCCAACGTTCTAGAATTTAATGCCAGCAATATTCAATACGACCACGAAAATACCAAGGTGACTATCGGTGAAGCATCTGTAAGCATCTTACCGCTAGATACTACAGCCAAAGTTGAGAAAGCAAGAATTGATAAGAGTGGAATTGATTGGGACAAATTAAATGTCAAGATCACAGAAGTTAAGCTAGGAGAATACGCCAGAATTAACGATGTTTCGGCAACCATCAGTGGTGCATCTCAGGAATACACATCTGAATTTAGTGGTAAATTTGGAGCAAGTCTGGGAACATCTGACCTAGTCAAAGTTGATGCTGACGGTCAACTCACCGTTAAGTATGAAAAAGGTCAATGGAGTTGTCCTGACAATAATGTCAGTCTTAAAGGAACTATAGCCGACGTTCTTAATTTCAGTGCCAGTGATATTCAATATCACCATGCTGACAAAACAGTAACTATTGGTGAAGCTGGCATCACAATTCCTGAACTGTATAATGCTACCGCCACTGTCGAAAAGGCAAGAATTGATAGCACTGGACTTGATTGGGACAAAGTTAAACTCAGTGCCACCGATATTGCTTTAGGACAATATGCCATCATCAATGCAGTTTCTGCAACTATTTGTGGAGCAAAACAGGATTACGCATCCGAGTTTAGTGGCGCTTTGGGAGTACATCTAGGAACATCCAACCTCGCTGAAGTTAATGCTAAGGGTCAACTCACTATCAAAAACGTGAAGGGTAAATGGAGTTGTCCCGATAATAGTGTCAGTCTTAAAGGGACTATAGCCGATGTTCTCGATTTTGATGCAAGCAAGATCCAATATCACCATGCCGATAAAAAGGTGACTATCGGTCAAGCCAGCGTCACCATTCAACAGCTAAACGATACTAAAGCCAGTGTTGATAATGCAAGAATTGATAGGAATGGACTTGATTGGGACGCGATCAAAGCTCAAACGGGTGATATTTCTCTAGGAACAGTTTTATCAATTAAGAAACCTGCTCTCATGGTTGAAGGAGCTACGACCAGATATAGCACAACCGTAAGTGGTGGCGTGGAGCTACATTTTGGTGAATATCTAAATGCTGAAGGTAGCGGTAAGATCAAACTCGATCGCAGTCAGGGCAAAGGCAAAGGAAAAATTCTAGTTGAAGAAGCAGAGCTTAAAGTGAAGGGCAGTATTACACTTCCTGGCGATTCTTTCGCTTGGCCAAATATCAGTCTCGACTATCCGATTGTGCCGGGGGTAGAAGCAGGACTCGAATTAGGTATTAAAGGAGGCATTGGCGCTAGTTTACAAGGTACAATTGCCAAGCAAGCAGGGCAGGATTGGAATCTAGGTATTAACCCAGAGCTTCACGGCTTTTTAGGAGTTGATTTAAAGGCAAAGGTAGGTGTAGGAAGTGCGTACATTGCCGCAATTCAAGCATTTGTTTCTGGTGGGTGTAAGGCTGAATTTAATGGTGGATTAAAACTTAATGGTCTATTAAAGTATGACGAGGAAACCAAGAAAGTTGATGCAACTAAATTACTATCAAAATATTATGCAAATGCTGAATTTGAAGCATCGATTTCCGCAGGAGTTCAAGCTCAAGCCCTCTATTTCTTCACCAAGGATCTCTATCGGATTAGAGCAAAATGTAGCTTGGGTGGTGGCAAATTAGAAGGGGAGTTGGAATTTGATCAGAATGGTAAGTTCCACATAGGCAAACCCAAGTTTAGCGGTGTAATTGCAGGAGAGTTTGACAAGACTTCTATCAAATTAGAAGAACAATCCTATGAATTGATTAAGGATGCAGACGCTGATGCAATTTTAGAGGATGCCGCACAAAAGATAGGTGGTAGTGGAGAAAAGCGCAAGGAAATTATTAATAAAGTTAAAGCTGGGTATATCAGATCACTCGATGAAGCCAAGAAAGTGATTAATAAAGAAACTGAAAAGAGCGAAAAATACATTAAAAGTCTCGAAAAGATAGACATAAAAATAGCTCGGTATAACGGATTGATTAAGCTTGCTAAGGATCTTGAGCAAGAAGAAGATTCTGTAAATAGTCAAGAAACAGACTTAAGTAAGGAATTAGAGAATGAAGAGATGAAGTTAGATAAGGAATTAGAGAATGAAGAGACGAAGTTGAAGTTAGATGAGGACTTGGAAACTGAAGTTGAAACTTTAGTAAGTGAAGACAACAATTCTAAGGAAAAGTCAAAGAGCAAGAGTCGGTTTGTAAGTAAAGTCAAAAGCGCTGCTAAGGTTGTAGGAAAAGGTAAAGAGACCTTAAAAAATAAATTGATCCCTGTTGGAGTACGCGACAAATATCATGCGATTGGTGATAAGTATGAGAAGAAAAAACTCAAAGTCAAAGAAGCTATTAATACCAAGCGAGATTCAATAAGAATAAAGTACAACAACTTGAAAGAAAAAAAGAAAGAGTCTTTTGCTCTTCTAAAAAATGAGGCGCGAGAAAGTTTTCCTAAGATTGCAGATAAGACATCAACGATAAAATCTAACGCATCAGCTTTGACTAAGAAGGCATCTAGTTTGAAAGCTGAGATAAAGGAAAGTATCAAAGAAAAAACTTTGATTAAATTGACAGAGCTTGGCATCAAAAATTCAAAGAGCTTTGTAGATCGTATTGGGCGATTAACAGAGTTGCAAATCAAATATTCTAAAAAACACGAGTTACACTCCAATTTTCTTAAGAGCGCTATAGAGGCTAAGAGTAAGGCGGAAAAAGTCTTAGAGGATGTAGAAGCAGCGATCGCCGATCTTCAAAAGTTAGAGGAAGGCGTAAGCATGAACAAACTTACGGAGATGAATGAGCAAAAAAAGGCATTTATGAATGCTAAAAATGAACTGCATAAAGAAGAAGTTAGCCTTGAGGATGATTTCATGAAACAAATTGATGATATTGAAAAAGAGGTAGCTACGGCTCTAGGATAGTTTGAGAATTTATATGGATGAATTACTTCATTTCTTGCATCAGTTAGATCAACGTCTAGAGGCAGCAGTTACGGCGGCTCAGACATTATTTGCTGGGGGGATAGATGCAGATCCGTACCGTGGTGTTCAGATCGGAGAGCAAGAAGTAGAACGGTTATTAAATCAAGATCCGTCTGAACCCCTTTTTGCATCATTAGTAGAGAATAATTTCCATTTTGAATTGTCTGGGACTGCGGAGACTTCTAGGTTTGTTTGGCTACAGGAGCAGTTTGGATTAGATAGTTTTGATTTAGGAGTTATAGCGATCGCCCTTGCCCCCGAACTTGATCGCCGCTATGAACGTCTATACGCATACCTACAAGATGATGTGCGCGCAAAGCGACCGACCGTTGATTTAAGCCTCAATTTATTGAGTGGTTCTGCTCTAGAAAAACTTGAGGATCGGGTTCATTTCAGTTCAGAGTCACCACTTATTTATCATGGTTTAATTCAGCTAATTCCTGATCCTTCCCAATCTCTACCTTCGCTATTAGCCCATAGTATTAAACTTGATCCTTTAGTAGTTAATTTACTGTTAGGACAACAAAGTTTAGATGAACGCCTTAGTCATTTCTGCAAACTAATTATACCTAAACAGAATGGTCATCATTTACCATTAGCTGACAAAATCAAGTACACATTGCCCAAACTTGTCCAGCATCATTGGGAAGATCAAACACCATTAACATTATATTTTCATGGAACAGATCAATCAATTAAACAAGACATAGGCGAAGCGATCGCCCATTCACTCAATGTGCCGCTTTTAATTGCTAATCTGAACAATATTTCGGATGTAAAATCAGAATTTTTATCAACATTTAATATCCTTTTGAGAGAAGCTAAATTTCAAAACGTATTACTTTATATCGATAGATTAGATCGATTACAACAGCCAGATCATGAGAATCGGTATCAAGATATTCTCAATCTATTAGCCGAACAAAATAGAGTAATTATCTTAAGTGGAGCCACTCCATGGAAAAATATCAATACTCAGCTTCAAGGCGTAATTAATCTTTCTTTCCCAATGCTCAATGTTGAACAGCGTCAGCATTTTTGGAGAAAACATCTTGAAGCTTCTCAAATTCATTTAGACAGTAACGATCTAATCGACTTGAGCGATCGCCTACGCCTAACTTCCGATCAAATTGCCAATGCTGTGGCGATCGCCACAAATCATCACCAATGGCAAAATTTAAGCCAAGAAAAGGCATCTGCATTATCCACTGAAAGAATACAAGTCGGTCATCTCTTTAACGCGGCACGAGGCTTATCTAGCCAAAATCTTAAATCTCTCTCGCAGCAAATTCAACCAAAATACGTCTGGGATGATATTGTTTTAGCCAATCACCAAGAAGCCCAGCTTAGGGAAATTTGTGATCAGATTAAATACCAAAACTTAGTTTGGAACACATGGGGATTTAACCAAAAACATTCATTAGGTAAAGGCTTAAATGTACTATTTTCTGGCATGTCTGGCACAGGTAAAACGATGTCAGCCGAAATCATTTCTCAAGAATTACAACTCGATTTATATAAAATTGATCTATCTCAAATTGTCAATAAATACATTGGTGAAACAGAAAAGAATCTTAATCAGATTTTTAATGCAGCGACTGATGCGAATGCCATTTTACTCTTTGATGAAGCAGATGCTTTATTTGGAAAACGAAGTAATGTCAAAGACGCTCACGATCGCTACGCTAACCTTGAAGTAAGCTATCTCCTCCAGAAAATGGAAGAATATGAGGGATTGGCTATCTTAACAACAAATCTTCGGAATAATATGGATGAAGCCTTTACAAGACGGTTACAATTTATTATTGATTTTTCATTACCAAATGAAAAGCAACGATATCAAATCTGGCAAAAAGCATTCCCAAAAGATACTCCCTGTGAGGATGACTTAGGATTTAGTTTCTTGTCCCATAATTTTGAATTAACAGGAGCAAATATTCGTAATATTGCCTTAAGATCTGCTTTTTTTGCAGTAAGAGAAAACAGTATAGTTAAAAAACGACACATCATCCAAGCAATTCGCCGTGAATACCAAAAAACAGGTAAAATCTTGAAAGATAATATTGAACATGGTTATCTCTAAAACTAAAAAAGCTTTTTTCTTGAATTTGCAGATTTTAGGATGAGCAACTTTCCCAATGTTCAATCTTTATCTTGAAATCTGCGATCTTGGGACGATTCTCAATTCCAATTCGATTTGGAACTGAGAATCGTTTCTGATGCCGCCCTTTCCGTTGCCGATGCTTTTGTTCTTGCCTAAGATATTGCTTCTTGATGGTTAGCGTAGAACATCAAATAAACTGTGAGAAGAAATACAAAAACTAAAGAAACAATCTGAAAAGAAAGTGAGTAACGGTCTAAAAGCCTAGGTAGAGAAGGAGTTCGTCAGTTGAGTGAAGTTCCAGACCAAATCTCAAAGCAACCGTAAAAGCTGTGCAGGATGCGGAAAAGAGATAGCAGAATCAATACAAACATTAGTTGAGGGTATGACAAAATTGACATTCCACTTTCGAGTCGATCCTTGCTGCTTTGAATCCCCTCAAATCCTTGTTTACTCTGAGTTGAGCAATTACCTAATTTTTATATCAATAGGCTGTGATTTATGCGAATTTTATTGGTAGATGATGAAGTGGAATTGACAGAACCATTGCAACGGATCTTGGCTAATCAAGGGCATGTGGTTGATAGCGCTAATAATGGCGATCGTGGTTGGGAACTCGCTCAGACAGGTGATTATGACTTGTTGATTTTAGATTGGATGATGCCTGAAAAGTCGGGGGTAGAGATTTGTCGTCAACTGCGCGAGCGGGAGGATCGCACCCCTGTGCTTATTCTCACAGCCAAAGACACTCTCGACGATCGCGTGGCGGGTTTAGATAGTGGGGCTGATGACTATTTGGTTAAGCCCTTTGAGTTACGCGAGTTATTGGCAAGGGTCAGGGCTTTGCTACGCCGATCGCCTGTTGGGTCGATCACGTCAACTAGTGAGCCGTTAAATTATGGTGATTTGCAACTCGATCGCGCAAACCAAGTTGTTTATCGATCGCAAATGGCGATCGCTTTAACTGATAGAGAGTATCAACTTCTCGAATACTTTATGCTTCATCCCAATCAGTTACTCAGTCACGAACAGATTTCGCAACATGTATGGACGCAGGAGGAAGATGTGCCAACGAGTAACGCTTTAGCGGCTCAGATCAAGCTATTGCGCCGTAAAATCGATCGCGATCGCCAGATTTCTCTAGTCAATACTGTATATGGCAAGGGCTACCGCTTTGGCTAAGTTGAGAAAAAATACGTTGGCACTACAGCCTATTAAGGGATACAACAACAGCGCTGAGACAAAAAGCTTTGCGCCCCTTCTTGCCACTAGGCGCTCCCATAGGGATGACTCATCGATAAAGATTAAGTTCTCAGGGGCTACATCTTTGGCTTCTTGCCAATAATCCACAACACATACTCGGCGTATTCACGGAAACACCTGCTATTTCTTCGCAGTATTGCCATGATGTCCAAGCGAGATGTTACTCAACTGTTTTTATGATTATTTCATTGTATTCTTCTAAGGGGCTGAGTTTATTTGTGCCGACTTTCTTGGGCATTAAGTCTCCTGTTCTATCTATTGTACTTCTTAGTAAGCTGTAACCAAACTAATTCTAGATAGGTAAAGTTTCTCCATTTAGCAATCGTTTTGAAGCGCTCAACAACTCCTCTTCAAGATAAGGTTTGGTGAAGTAACCCTTTGCGCCAAGTTGGATTGCTGACTGGCGATGGCGATCGGCTCCACGAGAAGTCAACATCGCCACAGGAATATCTTTGAGACGAGCATCTTTTTGCAATCTCGATAACAAATCCAATCCATCCATACGCGGCATCTCAATGTCACAGAAGATCATGTCGCAAGGCAAGCCAGCACGGAGTTTTTCCCATGCATCTTGTCCATCTTTAGCTTGCTCGACCCGATAGCCGACCTTGGCAAAGGTTAGCGACAACAACTCGCGCACCGTAATCGAGTCATCAACAATTAGTACCGTTGGATCGGCAGCAACATCTTCTTCAACAATCGGTTGAATCGGTAGCCTAGAAGTGGAAGGACGCAACCGACCACTGGCAATGTCGAATAGCTCCAATACGTTAGCGATCGCCATCACTCGCCCATCACCTAATACTGTCGCCCCTGCGATTCCCGCAGGTTGAGGAATTGGACCCTCCAATTGTTTAATTACAATTTCATATTCACCTAAGAACTGATCGACTTGCAGAGCCAGATAACTAGTATCATTGCGAAGAATAATGATACAGATTTCATCGTTATCTTGCTTGCCATAGATATTGCTACGGCTGAGATGTCGGCTATATGAAAGCAGATTGGAAAGATGCTGAAATGGTAAAATCGTATCCCGCCAAGGCAAGCAGGGCTGACCTTTTTCGTTCAGCACAATCTGACTCTGCGGAACCTCCACCATATCCTCAAAACCATCGACAGGGAAAGCTACACGGGCGCGATCGCTAATACAGAACATCGCCTTAGAAATACTCAGGGTAAGCGGTAAGCGAATTGTAAAGGTTGTGCCTTTACCAATTAATGATTCGACAATAATTACGCCCCGAATTTCATCAAGGCAAGTTTTGACCACATCTAGCCCCACCCCACGACCCTTAAATTCATCGGCTTGTGCCGCAGTACTAAAACCGGGTTCAAAGAGTAAAGCATATACTTCTGTCTCGTTGAGTTGATCGACTTCCGCTTGAGTCCGCACTCTCTTAGCCACTGCACTTTTCTTGACTTTATCGGTGCTAATGCCAGCGCCATCATCACCAATCGAAATTACGGTCTGATTGCCTTGGTGATAGGCGCGTACTGTTAATCGTCCTGTTGCTGACTTATCCCCAGCTTGACGAGTGGTGGGATCTTCCAATCCATGATCGATCGCATTATTGACAAGGTGAGTTAGTGGATCGGTAAGCTGTTCCAAAATAGCCTTGTCGATCAGGGTTTCGCGCCCATAAATTTCTAACTCCGCTTGCTTACCTGTCTTGAGAGCGCGATCGCGAATACCTCTAGGCAGGCGATCGGCAATCTGGGCAAAGGGAACCATCCGCGATTGCTTCAGATCGTCTTGAACTTGAGTCGTAATCGTGCCTAACTGACGCGTTACTTGATCTGTTTCTGTTACCACAAACTCGATATCAGAAGCCGACTCACGAACTCGGACGATCAACTCGATAATCTCTTGAGATAGAACGTGGAAAGTATTGTAGCGATCGAATTCAATTCCTTCAAAGTCGTTAGTAGCCGAACTAGTTGGGCTACTATTATCACCTGCATAGGGATCAAATTTTTGCCCAAAACTGCTAGTGCGCCCCACACTCAAAGAAGCTTCAAGTAATGAGCGATCGTATTGATCGCGCATCCTTTGAGACACATCGCTCAACAATTGAACTTGATGTAATAAATTAGTAATAAATTGTTGTAAGCGCTCTTGATCTTGTTCCAAAAGATTGCGATTGACAACGAGTTCCCCGACAAGGTTATTGAGACTATCAAGGTACTTGACATCTACACGCATAGTTGAGTCAGTCAACCTTGGCTTGCGGGTCGTTGTCGGAGGGCGGGCAGAACTTTTAGTTTTGATTGGACCAACATCTTTAGCAAATGCTGATTGAAGCATATTTTCTAATTCATCAAAATCATCTAATGGTTTTATTTCTGGAACGACTACCAAAGTATCAGTTTGGAACATGTCTATAGACGTAGAATCGTTTGCGAGTAACTTGTCGAAGCCGTCAGATTCACCTAAAAGTGCCTCTAGATCATCAAAATTCATATCATCAGAAATGTATTGATCCTCATTCCCTAAAGGTTCGCGATTGCTAAAAGATTGTGGAACTTGATCTGTCAAATTATCGATTTCACTCGCCAATGAAGAATTAGAACCACCAATCATTGCCTCAAGATCATCAAAGTCAAAGTTGTCGTCAATACCGTTAAACTCTTCAGATTGCAATTGAGTATCAGATGCAAAAGTATCAGATGCAAAATGCTGGGATTCAAAATTTTGTGTATTAGAAAAATCTAAGGCTTCCGAACTAACGCTATTTAAGTCTGCAAACTCATTAAATGCATCAAAATCGAGAGTCTCATCAATAGCTAAGTTCCTGCCACCTAGTGATTCAGCAGTTTGTAAGATACTAATATCTGAATCATCATCGATTTGAAAGAAGTCTGCCAAATTATCGATGGTGTTATCTGCGGTAATATCGTCGATACGATCATCTGTTACTTGTGATACTTGTAAATTGATTGAGTCCAGATACTCTAAATTTTGAACATCTAATTCTTCTTGTAAGTTTGATTCTGTTGTCCGCGCATCGTCAAAACTATTTTCTAGTATGGTCATCGCATCTTCATCAGCAAATAAACCAGCTAGATCGGAGTCGTCAGAATGATTGACTTGATTAAAAAATTGTGACGATAGTTCTTGTGCGGAAGTGTTATCATTTTCCATCTCAAATGAGTCTGAACTTCCGTCCTGTGAAAAACCGAAATCAATAAATGAATTTTCTAAATCTTGATCTAAATCTTGATCAGTGGCGATCGCATTAGCTTCTTGAGAACTAGTTTGAAGATCATCACTCCAATCGCGATCGGTAATATTTTCGAGTGGATTTTCAGATTCTTCAGAGGCCACGAAAAAGTCATCTAAATTATCAGTATTGTTGACCACTTGTTGATCAAGAAAATCAATGACATCATCAGAAATAATCTTTTCATCTTCAGATGTAGCCAAGAAATCGTCTGATTCATTAAAACTATCTATTTGGTCAGCAAAAATATTTAATTCGCTTCCAACACTGCTGTCAATTAATTCAGGCTCTTCGGGAACAGAGAAGAAATCGCCCAAATCATCAGTGTTAAGCGCATCAGTATTAAGCGCATCATCATCAACAGCAGTCTCAGCAAAATTATTAGGCTCTTCGTCAAAAACACTGTAATCAAGCTCATCAATTGAAGCAGGTTGTATCTCTTCGCTACTTTCAAAGAACCCTGCTAGGTCATCAGAACTTTGGACTGGCTCAATAAAAGTATCTACGTTGATATCAGTATTGACGCTTTCGAGATTATTACTGTCATTTTCGGACTCACTAAAGAAGTCGTTGAGACTATCTACAGTATCAACTTGATTAGAGTTCATAAAATCTGCGCCGAATGACTCTACTTCCGATAAAACTAAATTGTTATCTGGTTCAAAATCAAACCCATCACTATCAAACCCTAGCTCATCAAAGATGTTTAGTCCAGAAATCTCATTTGGGTCAAAGTTTTCCACGACTGACAGAAATACATCGTCATTCGATTTAGTCTCTTCTAGATTAGTTTTTTCTAGATTTATAGATTCTGCTTCACTAGCAAAAATATCGACTTCAGAAGAAAGAAACTCTTCGTTCTCACCACTAGTTAGAGATGGATCTAACAGACTTGCATCAAAGTTGTCGTCGATCGCAAATGGCTCATCGAGCAATGTCATCCCTTCTTCGGAAAAAGTTAGCGCGAACGGTTCATTGGGTTGACTGAGTTCCTCATCAGCGATCGCCTGTTCTTGACGCTCATGTTCTTGACGCTCAATCTCAGCAAAATATTCTTCGCTAGAGAGAGAATCAAAGCTACCTTGAATATCAATTCGATCGCCAATAAAGTCGTTCACTATTGGCTGCTGAGTATCTGTAATGTTCTCTGGTATCTCAGTAACGTTGAAGGTATCAAAATTGTCTCTCTGATTCTCGTTCTGATGATTATTGACGCGATCGAAAATATCAAAGCCTAAATCAAATTCTTCGTCTGAGATTTTTTCTGAGATTTTGTCGACAACTAAATCACTTAATATCAGTTCGTCTAGACTCGATTGAGCATTATCATTTTCCATCTCGACACCAAATTCAGGATCAATGATTTGATCCCATGAATTGTCTAGATCGTCTGGGAAGAGTGAGTTACCGATATCTTGAACGTCAGATTCATTCGCTTCTTCAGTGACAAAATCACCAAATAGTTGTTCAATACTAGACTCTTCACCAAATAAATTACTTGTCTTTGATGTTTTATCACCATCAGACCTATTGTCAAGCAAATCGGCAAACTCATCATGACTGTCTGAAGCTTGGTTAATTCCATGAGTTGATATATGGGTTTCATTAGATTCAATGTCTTCCCATGCTGCATCAAAATCAATATCATCATTTTCAAACAGAACTGCCAAAGACTTTAACTCTGACGCACCAACCTTAGGTCCATCGATATGCTGATGTTCGGTGATCGTATACTCACTATCCATCCAATCCATTTGTTCTACAGGATTTTCTGTCAGATCAAACGCTTCTTCATTGATCTGATCCGCAAAGAGATCTATATCTGATTCTATATGCACGTCTTCTAGATGAATCACGTCTTCTAGATGAATACTGTCAACTATATTTTCGGATGTTGTTTCAATCAGTTCTACATTACCAATTCCCAAACTCTGCCCAATCAATTCCTCAGCCTTGTCACCCGATGAAGTCGTGAAAATAGTACTGATTTCATCGTCCTCTGGCTCAGAAAAACGATAGGGTAATAAGTTTTCAAGCTTGGATGATACAGAAATTTCTGTTTCTCGATTTGACAGCACTAAATCTTGTGACTCTTTTAGTTCTCTGATCAAGATGGGAGCAAGGGTGCGATAGGAATTAGTGGGTTGGGCGATCGCATTTTTGACTTGGGTGACCAAATTAGTCCAGTTTCTCAAATCGAAGTCATTACCAATCTCTTGAAAATAATTGCAAATCGCCTGTAACTGCGATCGGCTCTCTGCCGAATCATTTCCGCGAAACAGTTGCAACATGTCTCGCATTTTAGTCGTAACTTCTTCTTGAAATACTGACTCCTGCGAAACGACTAATTCCAGTGGGATCTCTACAATCTCTTCTAGTTCTTGAGTGTCTAGTTCTTGAGTATTTATATCGGCAGATATTTGATCGGCAGATATTTGTCCATTAGCATCCGAAACTAACTGATTTAGATATGATTCCAACTCAGCAAAAACTGGCTTTACGCGTGTATTTGTCTCATTGGTTAGTTGATCCGATATTCTAAAACCGCCCTGCAACTCATCTAACAACTCAGCTAGAGGATCAAACCCAGCTAATAACAGACTTTTCAAGCGTTCATCGACATTGATTTGTGGATTTTCTGTGAGGATCTTGAAAAAATCTTCAAGTCGATGAGCAACATGCTGGATGCTCCCGACCCCTAACATAGCCGCGCCACCTTTAATTGAATGCGCCGCCCGAAAAAGCTCATTTACTGATTCGGTATCATCAAGAACTTCTTGCAAGTTTAATACGCCTTGCTCAATGGTCTGAAGATGCTCGCGGGCTTCTTCGATGAAGTAGCCCATGATACGTTGCTGTTGTTGTTCCGAGTTCATAACAGAATCCTCTCAAAAAGATTTGGGTGTGAATAACTAGCTAGAGGTGAATAATTAAGAGCGTCCTCCCGTTGTTTTATCACCCGTATCGACACGGAAACGTTCCACCGAATCCTGTAGGCTGCGAGCAACACCCACCAGATTTTGCAGTGAGGCTGACACCCTCTGAGACTCTTGTGAAGTTTCTTGGGCGCTTAATTCAACTGACTGCATAACTTGTGATACGGTTCTTGAAGTTTCGGTTTGTTTGACCGTATCTTCGGTAATAGACAATACTAAAGTCTCAATGCGATGGGAAACTTGAATGATATCGGTTAGGGATTGACGAGCTTGTTCAGCGCGTTTTGTGCCATCGATAACCTGCTGAGTGCCGACTTCCATGGCTTGCTGCACGTTACTAGTTTCACTCTGAATTTGCAGTACGATTTGTTCGATTTCTTTAGATGCCTTGGCGGCGCGATCGGCTAGTTGTCGCACTTCGTCAGCCACGATCGCAAAACCTCGACCCGCATCACCCGCTCTAGCGGCTTCAATACTGGCATTGAGCGCGAGTAAGTTAGTCCGAGAAGCAATTTGTGAAATTAAACCCACGATCTTAGAAATCTCTTGCGAAGATTCCCCAAGCCGTTTGACCTTGCGGGTAGTTTCGGCAACTGTTTCGCGAATGTCCATAATGCCTGCAACCGTGCGTTCTACCGCATCGCCGCCCTTGATCGCTGTTTCCGAAGCCAGTTTAGCCACTTGCTCAGCTTCCCGCGCACTTTCAGCTACGCGCTGAATCGACTCGGTCATCATCTGCACAGAATTTAAGGTGACGCTTAACTCTTCAGCTTGACGTAACGCATCTGAGGACAAACTTCGCGCAAACGCTTCATTTTCGCGAGAACTTTCATTGACCTGACGAGCGGCGATTTTTACTTGATTAACAATTTCGCGTAAGTTTTGAATTGTTAAGTTAAAGGAGTCGGCAACCGCACCGAGTACATCGGCAGTTACCTCAGCCTGTACGGTCAAGTCACCTCGCGCCGCTCCTTCCACGTCATCTAGTAACCGAATTACCTGACGTTGCAAATCTTCTTTGGCTTGTTCTTGCTCCGCCGCCTTGCGCTGAGATTCGGTAGTATTTGAGACGATCGCCTGAATCATGTGATTAAAGCTGGTAGCAAGTTTTCCAAACTCATCTTCGCTATAGACAGAGGCGCGGGGAGACATATCACCACGGATGACCGCCTCAAACTGAGATTGCAGATTTTCGGTCGATTGGGCGATCAATTTAGAAGATCGTTTGCCTAACCCCCACGCCATAGCCCCACTAGCTACTGCGGCGGCTACAGCCATCATCCAACCCGTATTTCGCACTTTTTCGCGCTGCGCCTGATCAGCGATCGAGCCTGTGGTTAAGCTAGTGACTACGCCTGCGGCGATCGCGGCAACTATTCCTGCCGCGATCGCCGTGATCACATTTTTGGTACTCAGAGACATGTTGTCAAAAGGCGAGAATAAACCGCCTTGTTCAGAGGCTTCAGCAACGATCTCGCCATCTGCGCGATTACTATTACCTACTGGCGTATTGATTGCTCCTAGCCCAAATAACTCTGCTTCATGATCATTTTGATTAAATCTCGCTGTGGACATATCCGAAACTGTGGCTGAACTGTTACCGCGTGCTGAAAAATCTTGGCTACTAAAATCTTGACTGCCAAAATCAGATGGCGATCGCCCTGAAGCCATCTGAGTTGCTTCAGAATCATTAAAAGAACTAGCAAAAGATGAGCTACTGATATCATCAAAGTCATCAAACTCATCCATAAAGACGACATCAGTTTCGGTATGCATATTATCTGAGTTATTGGCTGGATAACTAGGGTCAAAGTTAGACGAGCCTGTTATTTGAGTTTCGGCACTATAGCTATACTCACTAGTACCGTTCATTGAGACATCAGAATTAAAGTCCTCAAAATCAAACTCTTCACTTATATTCTGATTTTGACTACTCCGATTTTGATCAGTATTCGTCCAAGAGCTCTGTGTATTTGGCGGCTGCGTAGTATAGCTATTGTCTCCGTGACTATATTGCTTACTTCCGTATTCATCTGATGACGAGATACTCATATCCCCTGAGTTAGGATCATCATAAATTTCATCATTGAAATCTAGGCGTTCTTTTGCCGCCGCGATACCGCTATGGGCATATTCAAGAATTGAGTTATCATCTGTCAGTTGTAAAACAGTTTCATATTCGCCAATTGAGTCTTGATATCGTTCTAGGGCGAGATTGATATGAGCATAAAGCAACCTGTACATTGGATCGCTAGGAGAAGCTTTGACAAGCTCATGGGTCAATTTTGCAGCTTGATTATAGTCACCTTGCATATAGGCTAAGGAAGCCTTTTCGTATTCTTTTTGGTATTGTGTCCTTGATGCCATGTGCTTTCTCCTAAAGTTCTTAAATATCCTTAAAATCTCTACTATCTTTTGATCGAAAAGGCTTAAGAAGCCCACCGCGCCGATCGTAAAATATTTACTTGATCTAACAGCTTTAGATGATCGCCTTCATTCATTATCCACTCACCTTTGATAAATGGAGCCATACTGTCAGAGCCATTTCTAGAGGCAATAAGTTGGGTCGAATCAAGCCAAGCCATAACTCCGATCTGCTCCACTGCTAAGCCTAACATCATGCCTTGATCTTCAATCGCAATGATAGAAATTTCGGCGCGATCGGTATTGACGGGAGGACCTTCACCCAAAAACTGTCCGAGATCGCCGACCCAGACCACCCGCCCCCGAATATTTACGGTTCCAAGCAATAAGGGTGACACATTGGGCATGGGGTTAATCCGATCTGGAGCATATTCTAAAACTTGGCTGACTCCAATTGCAGGCAAGGCGAACTCAATTCCAGAAGCCACAAAAAATCTTAGGTGCAATTCACCTTCTGGCGCTTCGAGACTTTGCTCAAAGTCAGTGGCCTGATCTTGTCCGATACCGGGGAAGAAGTCTTGATTTCCTGCCATATTCTGGAAGCTCTACCTTGCAAAAATTGCAACTTTGGGGATGTCTTTGAATTAATGAAAATGTTTGTTAAAGATTTAATAAATATTTAACAAATATATTTAGAAGATTTTAAAGTATTCATGGTAGCGAACAGCCATTAAATAATCAAGAATTGTCTGTACTTTTGGTCTTTATTTCCATAAATCTTAAGCTTTTCTGAGTAACTGCTTGATCGTGCCGACTAGCTCTTGGGGCTGAAAGGGCTTAGCGATATAAGCATCAGCACCTTGTTTCATACCCCAATAGCGATCAAATTCTTCACCTTTAGATGAACACATCACCACGGGGACGCGCTCAGTCTTAGGATCGGTTTTGATGCGGCGGCATAGCTCATAGCCATTCATGCGGGGCATGACAATGTCCATAACTACAATGTCTGGACAGTTACCTAGCATTTGCTCAAGTGCTTCTACTCCATCGCCTGCTGTTTTGACAGTCAAGCCACTACCCTTGAGTAAGTCCTCAATCATTTCTCTCTGTGTGACACTATCTTCAACTACCAGAACTGTACTCATACACAAATGCCCCGATAGGATTCTTGCACTAGCAACTCGCTCAACAATATATTAGGATTCGGAAATATTAAGATTCGCAGATGCAATGCACCGCAAAGTTTGACTTGTACTCTAAACTCATATTTTAACCTGTTCTTAATAAACAAGGTCAAATTAGTGCCTAAAGTCCAGACATAAAATAGCATGTATATTGCTTTGCTCTTTAAGTTAAAGTCAAATAGTTTTTTGTATCACAAAATAAACAAGATTTAGTAGCGGTGCAAAGCACCGTCACTAAATCTTATCGTGAAAATTTAGGTGGCGCGATCGAGGGTGCGGTATTGGACAGCCTCAGCCACATGCACCACTTGGATATTTTCGGTGTTGGCAAGATCGGCGATCGTGCGCGATACCTTGAGAATGCGATCGGTGGCGCGTGCCGATAAGCCTAAACGTTTAATTGCGGCTTCTAAGAGGTCGCGAGAGGCGTTGTCTAATATGCACCATTGGCGTAAATGCCTTGATTGCATCTGAGCATTGCAATTTACTTTAACTTCATTCTGAAATCTCGTTTGTTGGATTTGGCGTGATATTTGGACTCTTTCTTTGACTGAGTTCGAGTTTTCGCCTTCTAGCGATCGCGTCATTTCTTCGGGTTTTAACCTCGCCACGGTTACTTGCAAATCAATGCGATCCATTAATGGTCCTGAGAGCTTTGCCCAATATTGTTCGCGCTGACGGGGGGTGCAAGTGCAAGGCTGTACAGAATCGCCGTAATAACCGCACTGGCATGGGTTTGTACTCGCGACAAGCGTAAATTGGGCGGGGAACGTGACCGATTGGCGAGTGCGCGAAATGCATACAAATCCGTCTTCTAAGGGTTGTCGCAAAAATTCTAGTACGTCCCGCTTAAATTCGGTTAGCTCATCTAAAAATAATATGCCGTTGGTGGCAAGAGTTATTTCTCCGGGGCGCGGAAAGCTGCCACCGCCGACAAGGGATGGACCAGAGGCGGAATGGTGGGGACTGCGAAAAGGGCGATCGCTAATCAGTCCTTTCCCTTTTAACAAGCCCGCGACTGAGTGAATTCTGGTTACTTCTAGGGCTTCATCAAAGTTCATGTTCGGCAAGATGCTCGGTAAACGCCGCGCTAATAAAGTTTTGCCAGAGCCGGGTGGACCGACAAAAATTAAGTTGTGTCCACCTGCGGCGGCTATTTCTAGGGCGCGGCGAGCATGTTGCTGTCCTTTGACATCTTTAAGATCTAATTTGAATTCACTTTCATTCCATTTAATTTCAGAATTAGCAACTGCTGGAGGATATTTGTCTGGATTAGCTAAAAAATCACCAACCTCGGTAATGCTTTGCAATCCATATACGGCTAAGCCTTTAACTAGAGCCGCTTCTTGGACATTTTCTTTGGGGACAATAATGCCAACCATGCCTAATTTTTGGGCGGCGGCGGCGATCGGTAATACTCCCGAAACGGGACGGAGCGATCCATCGAGGGAAACTTCACCTAAAAACAAATGATCGCCTAATAATTGGGGATCGACTTGTTCTGATGCGGCAAGAATGCCAATGCTAATTGGCAAATCAAAAATGGGCCCTTCTTTACGCAAATCCGCAGGCGTGAGATTAATCACAATTTTTCGCATTGGAAAAGCGTAGCCCGCGTTTTTGATGGCAGCTTTAACTCGTTCTCGACTTTCTTGAACGGCGGTGTCGGGTAATCCGACTAAGGTAATTCCGGGTAATCCTCCCGATACATCTACCTCTACCCCCACTTGAACGGCATCAATGCCTAAGATAGCTGCACTCCAGACCCTTGCTAACACTTTTTTCCTGTAAAACTAAGCATTACAAATTAATTGTTGATGAAGTTTATCATAAAAATAATACAGGAAGATAATTTATAATTCGAGACCTTGTATGTGGTACTCCACTGGGTCTAAATATAAACCCTTTGCTAATGTAAATGATTTTCTTAATGCAATTGCTAACACGCATACAAATTATGACCATTGCAATAGATACAAACACAATTGGCTGCGAAATGTAAAAGATATGTACTATCAGAATACTGGTAAAACTTTGTGATATTCATTTATTAAGCGTTCAGAAACAGATTTAACAACAGGTACTACAACAGTATTTCCTAGCAAATCAAAAGCTTTTGTTTCATTGACAGATATTTTATAAGACTCTGGGTATCCGAACAGTCTTAGCCCTTCTCTTTTTGTTAGTTTTCTTAAACCATGACCGTCAGGAACAGCTATTTTTGCCATGTCAGTTGAGACAAGAGTAGGCGCTATATCCATTGGATTTAATATCTTACTGATTTCAAAACTAAGTTTGCCAGTAACTATATTGTAACCTTTTGGCTTTGTCTCATCATAAACTCTCATTGTCTGATTTCCATCTTTTGTCTCTTTAACAACTAATTTTTTAGGATGTTCAAATCTCAAATATCCTCTAGCCACCAAATCATCGAGTATTCTCTCTAAATTATAGCTTTCAAATAGATCGGTAGGATTATAAAATGTCTCTATTTGCGATAATGTCAATGGCATTCCATCCATCCAATCAATACCTATATCCGCCGCCCATTGTTTTTTTCTTCTTTCCTTAAAAAGCTTATTTAACAAAGTAATCTGTTGTTTAGAACATTCACCTTTGACACCTATATCCCAACTATGAATATTGTTATCTCCTCCTCGTTTATCTTTTAAAGATTTACCATAAAGATCTTTTATTGGATAGTGACTAAGTAACTGTTTAATCAGTTTACTGTTTAAAGTATCTAATCCATTCTCCAATATATCTTTTAGTAATTTAGGTTCTTTGATTTTAGGATTTAGATGATCAAAATTAACTTTTGTGGTTTGTGTGCCAACAATAAAAACTCTTTTTCGGGACTGAGGAACTCCAAAGTTAATAGAATCTAATACTTTCCAAGATACTTTATAGCCTAAATCATTTTCTAACTTATCGATTATCGTAGCGAAAGTGTGCCCAATATCATCATTCTTATTGACAAGATCATGCTTCACTAGACCTTCAACATTTTCAAGAATAAAACCTTTTGGCTTTTTGTGTCTTAGTATTCTTTCTATTTCAAAAAATAAAGTTCCCCTTGTATCCGCAAAACCGTGTCTTTTACCACTTGAGCTAAAAGGTTGGCAAGGAAAACCAGCCAATAAAATGTCAAAATCTGGGATATCTTCATTTTTAATATTGAAAATATCACCAACAAAATTCTCATGATGAAAATTTTGTTTTAAAGTTTCTATCGCGTGGGATTTGACTTCGGAGGTCATTACACATTTTGATGTCAAACTGTTCTCATTACAGGCTTGTTCAAAGCCTAATCTAATTCCACCTAAACCTGCAAATAGGTCAATAAAACTCACTACATTACTTGTCATTACAATCTACACTTTTAACCACAGATTCTGATTGATTTAAACAAAAATTATATTCTTCTAGTCCAATTTTTTTACAGCCTATGATTGTAAGACATTGAAACAAGAAAGATGCAGTAAAAGAACCTCTACTAATTTTACTGTCGATACTTGACTTTGTTTCAACTATGTCTATTTTCTTTAATAAATAAACTAACTCTTCGGTTGATATGCCCTTTCACATCAACTCAGATTTAAGAATTCTTTCAACTTGATTATTCCAGTCAAACATGTTCAATTTATAAGTTCAACTTTACAATCTCAAATATACACTAAAATTTGTAAATACGCGAATATCTTGACAAAAAACGACAAAATGACTATGCCAACTAGTAAATGAGTAGTCTTTGCTACTTGGTACGCGTATGTGGAAGCCGCACAAAAAAGTACGACAAAGGCGTACTTTTTGTAAACCTAGCTTTCTGAGTTGTTTTTAATATTCGGCAAGGCTGAGCGATCGCCTATTAATTTCTTGCAATTCGGTGCTGTCTAGGTGAGTGATGACTATATTGTCATGGACTGAATCGTATAGGAGTGTATTGAGATCATTGGCAGATAGCCAAGAAGTCTCAAAAGGGTGAGATGCTAGGCTACAAGCATCCCATTTAGAAAGAACAGGGACATCTAATTTGCCACAATATCCGCCTCTTCTTCCTTCAGGACTGTAGTGCTGACATAACCGACAAGCGGTAACTGAGTTGCCTGAAGAGTTCATAAGTTTTAATTTGGCTTTTGCCAATGTTTTAAATTTTTTTTATATGACTCTTATTATGCAGGGTAGGCTTTTGCTATAAATTAGCTGCTAACCCTTGGCTGGAATAGACTCTAGCGATCCCAAATAAAATATGAATTTAACAATGTCTTAATTGATTGCTGTAACGCTTTGATGACAATCTTCTTGGGATATTTTTAGATATATTTAATATAAAACTATGTCAATCAAGTTTTACTTTTAGCAGTTTAGAAGAGTTAGGAAGAAGCTTAGACCTGTTGGGAAACAAAAGCAAAGCATTTAATATCCATGCTTGATTATTCTTTCTTTAATCGTTCCTGAAACGCGCATAGCAGTCTCCGAAGGATCTTCGGCTGGGGGTAATGCTCCAATTGCATTCCAGACTGTTCCCCAACTATTTGCAGTACTTTTAAACAAGTCCATTTGCGCTTCTAATGGAGAAGTATGGGTTGGGTTGGGAAAATTAAACTTTTTACCTATGCGATTGCCGACAATAATAATTCTTTCTCTAAATTGAGGTACGCCATAATCAACAGCATTTACGATTTTATAGGATACTTCGTATTTATAAATTTTGCCATTATAGAAAATTTCCTGTGAAGCTTCACTCAGTATTGCATTTAGGGCTTTACCCTCTGACCAGTTCGCCAGTCCTTTCACATTTTCCATCACAAAAGCCACTGGTAAAGCTTCCCGAACTACTCTGATAAATTCTAATACTAATTTGCCTCGCGGATCATCCATTCCCATACGTTTACCAGCTATCGCGGTTTTCAAGATAGTGAGGACAGAATTAAATGAGAACGGTCATGGCATCACAATGAGAAAACCATCCCAAAAGATCCTTCTTGGTGACGGTATTAAATGCATCAGTGATAGCTTGATCTAGTTCTTGACGAGT
>JANODY010000143.1:0-43765 GCA_031412945.1 Cyanobacteria bacterium SOY_65_metabat_81 | reverse complement strand
TTGCATTAATATGTAACATTTATACTACCACCCCTATTAATTAACCTTTTTTGCATAAAAATAAAACCCAAAAACGCGTGTGGCGGCCCAACCCCCCGCCACTCGCTTTTGAGCTTTTTATAAGACTGATCGCATTTGTTTGGCTATGCGATCGGGATGTTCGGCTTGCATGATGGCGCGAACCACGGCAACCCGTTTTGCACCCGCCGCGATCGCCTCCCTGAGATTATGTTCATCAAGTCCACCGATCGCGAACCAAGGCATGTCATGAGTTTTATCTAGATGCTCGGCGGCATACTTTACATATTCATGCCCCGATGCAGCTTTGTTGGGCTTAGTGGGTGTGGCATGGACAGGACCCACACCGACATAATCGACTTGATTATTTAGGGCAATTTCTAATTCTTGAGGGTTAGTGGTGGACTGCCCGATGATGTATTGCGAGGCATCGCCGCCATTCATGTTCAAAATTTGACGGACTGCGGATACGGGCAAATCTGTTTGTCCGACATGGATACCATCAGCTCCCACGGCGATCGCGATATCAACGCGGTCATTGATTATGAATAAAGCATCGTATTTATGACAAATTTCGCAAAGTTGCTGGGCGATCGCCAATCGCATATTATCTTCGCCGTCTTTTTGACGATGCTGGACAATCTGCACGCCGCCTTGCAATGCTGACTCGACAACGGCGACAATATTATCAACGGGCATGGTCACCAGATATAAACTGGCTGCTTGCAGCTTTTGGCGGCGCATCTGTCCAATATTGCTGAGGTCGTGGACAAGTAATTGACTTTCGAGAGTATAGACCTGATAGCGCATCTGCTTCATCGCTTCGCCCATGCTGGGATCGACAACTTTGCCATACTCTTCTAAAACCCTCAGAGCCTCTTGTAACCGCCCCATATTGGCTCTTAAAACTGCTTGCACATCAGCACGATGAGACTCATTAGCATGACTCAGCCCTGTGGCAGGGTCGTCAGGCGTATTACGGGCGCGACGAAATTCTTCTCTGTGCCATTGCGCGAGTTCTTGACGTATTTGTTTGCAGCGATCGCACAGTGCCACATCTTCTAAACCAAAACGACACCATTCTTCAATGGTGCGGACGGCTTCACGGGCGCGATCGAGGTTAGCATCAAGGATGCGGTAAACAATTTCTTGAGACATATGGCAGGGCAAAAGTAAAAGATTAGATATGGCATGTTCTGCACGCTATTTCGGTTAAAAATCAAAATCAGGTTCGGCTACTAACAGCCCTAAACCGAGGTCTTTATCGTCAATCAGTTTAATTTCGTAATAGCCCAAAATATGTTGTGGCGAAGGCTTACCGCGTGAAGCACCCGTGAGTCCCATGGCGATGATCACACAGACATGGTTTTTAGTGCTTTTGCAGCGTTGTTTCCAGCGCTTGAAATGTTCATCGTTGAGCGCTTGTTTGTCAAATTCGCCAAATAGGTGCAAGTCATCATTACCCATCACCACCAAGCCAAGTTGACAAGGATTGTCGAAAAAATCTTCGGCAGGATTAAAGCACAACGCCTTAATACCATCAAAACTCTTGATTTGTTCAATCAATTCTAAGGCCTTGGGGCGTGAAGTCTGAATCATCAACGTTGGAAATCCTTCGCCTTTAGGCTTAGCCATAATCGCGGGGAATTTGTCCGAAAGTTGATGATGGATCGAATTTCCGCGTAAAAGCTCGGCTTGAGTCCAAGGCAATGTCAGCATGTTGATTAGGGCTTTTTCTGGCCAAAGTCCTTCACAAATTAATGGTTCATCATCATCATCTTCGTCATCATCATCTTCTTCTTCGACTAATTTATGCAACTCCTCAGCAAGATCGGGCATAGTCTTGACCAAAACCTTAATGGTTTCTTCGGCATCGCTATCTAAAACTGGCGCATAAACGGTGTAAGTACCCGACAAATTACCAAAACCAACACTCAAGCGCTTATGATGCTGTTTCCAAAACTGATTTAGAGCGTCTAGGGCTACAGTCAAGGCGATCGCTTCTTCATCATATAGATAGGGTCTACCACCTTCGAGGGGATGTAAAGCTCCATAAATTGGTTTTGGTGGGGCGGCGACGGACAAGGTGCGGGATTTATGTCGCATTGCGTAAGATAGAAAATCTTCTTCCATCTCCATATCAGAGCCTTCAAACAAATTAAACAAACAGTCTTGATGTAGAAATGTCTCTTCAATTTCATCGTCAGAATTACCCAAAACAATTCGTTGCCGAAATGTAACTAATGAGGCTTCGGTACGATAGAAAATGACACCATGCTCTAACCCCATCTTGCCCATGACGATCGCATAAACCGTGTCCAGATCCCAATGATCGAGCTTGATCGAAATTACCTGATGATCCCAAAGAGCATCCCAAGGTGCATTTTTCCATAATAATTCCGATTGCTTGGCCAAATCGGCGGCAAATCGCTCTGGAACAATCGGCGGATTTTCAGTAACACTTTCGACAATATGTGAAAATACTTCGTCAACTAATGGCAAATACTCGACATATTCGACCGAAATTCCTAAGTCTTGCAAGACTCCGCGCAAATAAAACTGAAGTTCGCGATCGCACACTAAAATCTTTTGGGGCAGCGACGGTTGGGCTGGACTTTGAGGATGTTCGATCGCTTGCAACAAAGCGCGGACAAAAGCTTCCTGCCCCACCGATGAATCAATTACGTCCATCGATCGCACAATTCCCATTGAGCCATCTACCCACAAAAGACAGTGGGGCTTAGACTCTTCATCATGGGCATGAAGTGGAATAATGTTGGAAGAGTCTTGAGTTTGGCGAATCTTGGCGGGTAAAGCGCGGCGATCGCCCTCCCAAACCGCATTTGACTGCTTGAGTTTTTTGAGGCGACGAAGAGTAGAGGGGTTTAGCGTGGTCATCGAAAATGTTCTCTAGATTAGCCACTCTTAGTTAATTCATAAGAGTGCATTGATCGATTTAACTATGATATGGCTAGAAATTGCCAGATATGCTTGGTAATTATAACAATTAGCTATGAAAATTTAATAATCTGTGCAGATAAAACCCAAAACAATTTTGGGTTTTATTAAATTTTCAATCCTAACCCGATCTACTTTCTGGTTTTTGGAGATACAATTGCCATAGGTGCGACCTAATTTTGGCTTCACTTTCTAATAATTCCTAACATTTCACTCACTAAACCCAAACTATATTTTTGCATTTATGGACGAGCTAAAACCGATTCTCAATGAGTTCTTAGGGCAACCCGTTGCATTTTTTGGTGGACTCGTTTCGGGCTTTCTCAAGCTCGATATCCAACAAGATCCTTTAAAGGGTTGGTTAGAACAGCAGGGCGCAACGCCCATGACCGCGCCCTCAGCTAACAAAAATGGCAATGACGGACCACAATCAATTTCTATCGACTAAAAAATATTAAATATATTAAAAATATTAAAAGAGGCTCGCTTAGCGAGCTTTTTTTTGATGTTTTTTTGATATTTGTGTTGTGGCGATCGCCTAAAACCCATAAAGTATATAGAGGACGCATCGCGCCCTGCTCCTACCCTATGGAATACAACTTATGTGGTTTCCCTATCTATTGCTTGCGATCGCTTATTTTTTAGGATCTTTTCCCACAGGCTATCTGGTTGGACGGGTGGCTGGAATTGATATTCGTGAACATGGCTCAGGATCGACAGGAGCGACTAATATCTGGCGAAATGTTGGCAAGTTTGCGGGAATTAGTGTATTTGCGATCGACTTTACTAAAGGGGCGATCGCCATTTATTTGATGCAGTCTGCTGCTTATTTACAGGAATATCTACAGGCTAACTCAGCCATAATTTTTGGGGATGGGCGATCGCCAATTAGTGATCATCTGTCGCTGTTTGTGATTGGCGCGGGGATGCTGGCTCTCATCGGTCACAGTCGCCCAGTTTGGTTAGGGTTTAAAGGCGGTAAGTCGGTGGCGACAGGGGTAGGAATTTTGTGTATGTTGAACTGGGTGGCGGCGATCGCCGCTTTTAGCCTTTGGTTAGCAACTATGGCAATCTGGCGCACCGTATCGATTAGCTCAATTTGTGCCGCCGCCGCCGCACCGATCTTGATGTGGACATTGCAAACAAATGTGACCTATTCTATATTTGTGACCGTTGGCTGCATATTTGTAATTTGGCTGCATCGATCAAATATCGAGCGCATCCTCAATGGCACAGAGTTCAGCTTTAAATCTGATTCACAAGTATAAATTTATAGTTGTCACCAATCTTAAAACCCAAATACTCCCTTCCCAGTGAAAAATTAGGCGTTGCGGCGCATCGCGCCGCTTCATATTATTTGGGTTTATGTTCTAACAAGGCTGATAATAGCCGTAAAGTGTAAATTTAAAAGTTCCCAAAAAATATGTCAGATAATTGGATTGAAAGTCTCAAATATGATGAAAAAGGATTAATTGCGGCGATCGCCCAAGATGATCAAGATGGCACAGTTTTAATGATGGCTTGGATGAATCGACAGGCGATCGCCCTCACCATCGCCACAGGTGAAGTTCATTATTGGAGTCGATCGCGTCAAGAGTTGTGGCACAAAGGCGCAACCTCTGGGCATATCCAAAAACTAAAAAAGCTATATTATGACTGCGATCGCGATGTTATTTTGGTTAAGATCGTGCAGATCGGGGGCATCGCTTGTCACACGGGCGCAAGAAGTTGTTTCTTTACAGAAGTTAATCTTTAACAAGCATCGATCATCTTGTTCTGTTTTGCTCGATCTGTTTTGCTCGAACTGACGCTAGACTTTAACTAACTAGAGAGGATCGATCGCCATGGCTGCCAAAGTATTAGATGGACGTTACAAACTGATCAAAAAGATCGGTCAAGGGGGCTTTGGACATACATTTATCGCGAGGGATATGCGTCGTCCGGGGTCGCCGCCCTGCGTTGTCAAACAACTTAAGCCTTGTAGTGATGATCCTAATTTTATTCGCGAGGCAAGACGATTATTTAATACTGAAGCCGAAACTCTAGAAAAACTGGGTAGACATGATCAGATTCCGCAGTTACTCGCCTATTTTGAAGAAGACAAACAATTCTTTTTAGTGCAAGAATTTGTCGAAGGGCGATCGCTACATGATGAGATGAAAGCGCCTTTACCTGAAGTCTCAGATCTAGATAATGAACCTCAAGATAAACTGCTCGCCGAACTCGAAAACATTGACGCGCCCTCTAGAGACAAGCAACTCAGCGAAGTGGAAGTACTCAAAATCCTTAAAGATGTTCTTGAAGTTTTGGAATTTGTGCATTCAGAAGGAGTGATTCATCGGGACATTAAGCCAGATAACTTAATTAGACGGAAGAAAGATCGCAAAATCGTATTGATTGACTTTGGGGCAGTTCGAGCGATGGAAGATGCTAATACCAAACTAACTGAAGACGACAAAGGGGAATCGAGATTTACCGTAACCATCGGCACACCGGGTTATATGCCTAGCGAGCAATGTGCGGGACGACCTGCTTACAGTAGTGATATTTATGCGTTGGGTATGGTGGTTATTAAGGCGCTCACAGGGTTCAGCCCCACCGAATTACCCACCGATCCGGCCACAGGTGAATTAGTCTGGCGGGATAAGGCCAAGGTTAGTAATGGCTTAGCGATGGTATTAACTCGAATGGTTCGCTATCACTATACCCAGCGCTATCAGTCAGTTCGAGAGGTTAATCAAGGTATTACCACGTTTGCGACCATGTCCGAAGTCGAGCGTCAAGCCACAACTAGCAAAATCGTTAGGTCCACAATTTTAAGTCAGTCAGCACTGACTACGGCAACATCTAGGTCTGATAACTCACCACCTCGGCGATCGGTATCAACCTCCGCTTCAGATAGCTCAAACTCAGGAGTTCTATTTCTATTTGGCGGACTCTTAGCTGTGGTCGCCGTTGTCGCGGCTTTTGCTTTGCCATCAATGATGCGTAAGCAACAAGACATCATTATTAATAACCCCGCCGTTAATAATCCAGCACCTCCCATTCCGAGAACACTCACAGTTGAGTCTACGCCCAGCCCCACTTCGGGTGAATCAATCAACCAAGCTGTAAGTTTAGAAGCAAATAAGGGATCTGTGCTTATTTCTAATAAAATTTTGGGTAATGCAACGCACACTTATACAGTCCAAGCCAAGTCTGGACAGTTTCTCAATGCCGCGATTACAAGTAATGGCATATCTATGTCTGTGCTAAATGCTCAAGGTATCGCCCTGCCTGACGCAGCTAATGTGGCGATCGCGAATATTCCAATTTCTTCAGATGGGATATATGCAGTTCAACTTAGAGATATTGGAGGAACTTCTGAAACGCCCTATCAATTAAAACTTGGATTAAACGAGATGGCAACTCCCACAGCAATTCCATCAACGCCTCCATTAATTACGCCCACAGGCGCACCCATAGCAACTCCTCCATTCCCAGCAACAACTCAAGCAGCCCCGCCCCAGATAGAAATCAAGGTTAAAAACAAGGCTCTATAGGTGTTTCGGGGAGAGCAAATATAGTAAATTAGACTCAAACGAGACAACAAGCACAAAAAGAGCAACCATGTTTATTGGTTTTGCCACGCTCTCATCTTATTGGGATTCATTAATCCGTAAGGATCGACTTGGCGCTTGAAGTTTAGTTGGTCATAATCAATTGTTTTCATGCCACCATCTTCGAGGATGTAGGTGTGGGGATTGGCAATAAATACACCTTGGGATTCGTGATATTCAATAATCTCATTCAGGCGATCGCCAGTTGTAAAGCGTACTAGCTGAATCGCCGCAGGAATCACGACTCCATTCACCCGAATAAATTCTAAATGCATGATCACTTCATCACCAAAATACTCATACATTTGCTGTAATAAAATCAATTTGGGATCATTTAAAAATAGGCTCTGGAGATAAGTGAGAGTGGGATCAATAGCGCGAGCATGAAGTGTCGTATGATTCCATGAAAACTCAACTAGGCTAATACCTTTACTCGCTTCTTGAGCATTTTTGTCATAACAAATTACGCCCTTAAATTCTTGGACAAGTTGCTGAAAAGGTTCGCGATCGCTCTCTGCAATTAGCACCAACACACAATGAGAATTTGTGGGAATAGCGCCTTGTAAAGCGGTGAAATAATTGGGGATTGGCGCGGCGTGAACGCTGATCATCTTTTTGATAATGCCATCGCTATTGCCGAGGGCTTGTCCAAATCTAGCCGCAGTCATAAAATCAGAGAAACTAATAATATATTCTGACCATCCATAAGCGGGAGCAAGAGGAACTTCTAATTCGGTAATAATGCCATTAGTTCCATAAGCATGATTAACTTTTTGGACATCATCTCCCCGCAATTCGATCACTTTCGGCTCGTCTTCGAGGGTCACGACCCTCACGGCTCTCAAGTTTCCGCGATCGCGCAATTGTCCATACAACACTGAGCCAATTCCGCCACTACCGCCTGCAATAAATCCGCCCACTGTCGCAGTTCTTACCATTGACGGAATCATTCGCGATTCCCAACCAATTTCTTGAGCTTTTTTGTCAAGGGCTGCTAGTTTTACGCCAGTTTCGACACAAGCCAATCCCGCCTTAATCCATTTAATTTCTTGTAGTCGCACAGTTTCTAAGATTACCCCACCTTGAAGGGGAGTACATTGTCCATAATTGCCCGTGCCACTACCGCGCACCGTGAGCGGAACTTTATATTTCACACAAGTTCTAGCGATTTTTAATACTTGGCTTTCATTGCGAGGACGGACAACAACATCACCAACTTTGCCAGCTAGTAAAGGAACAAGCACGGGACTAAAATGAGCGTAATCTTCTGAAAGTCTGGCTACTTGCGTAGGGTTCGTAATTGATTCAATTTCCGATAATTCTGCTAATAGATTTTCTAAAGACATTCGCATACTTTATTTACATATTTATCAACTTTTGGTATGTCACTATTCTACAAGATTCCTTAAACTCTATTGCCTGAAACCTCCCGCGTGGTGGGAATTGCCACGTTTTGTATATGTTACGCCGAGCTACTTACTGTTTTGACTTTAAGAAATGGTTTGCAGCGCGATCGCCTTTTTTCTAACACTAAACAGCGATGATTTATCCTACAATTAAATCTTCGATATCCGTCACATTAAAATAAGTTTTAATAAAAGGTATTATAAAAATGGATTCCGATATTCGTTGGAAACAGAGATTCTCTAACTATAAAAAAGCATTGATCCAGTTGACAAAGTTTATTGATCGAGGTGAGCTTAATGAACTTGAAAAACAGGGCTTAATTCAAGCTTTTGAATATACTCATGAATTAGCATGGAATCTATTAAAAGATTATTTGCAAGATCAAGGAGTGCAAAGCATTACTGGATCTAAGGATGCGGTAAGGGCGGCTTTTAAGTTAGGTTTGATTAAAGACGGTGAAACTTGGATGGATATGATCAAGGATCGCAATCAAACAGTACATACTTATAACGAATCTACAGCCGAGGCGATCGTCACAAATATTCAGACAAGATTTTTTGATTTGTTTTTAACGTTACGTCAGAAAATTCAAGAGTTAAGTGATGATGCAAACTGATGAAACTGATGAAACTATAAGGAGATTTGGACTCAATGAATCAACCATTAAGCAAATTATGTCTGTGTTTGTAAAGCATCTTAAGATTGAAAAAGTTTTATTATATGGTTCAAGAGCTAAGGGAAATTATCACAATGGATCAGACATTGATTTAACTTTAATTGGTGATGAACTTAATTATTCCCAATTAGGTTGTCTTGAGTCAGATATCGATGATTTGTACTTACCTTATTCTTTCGATATATCAATTTTTAAAGATATTGATAATCCCGATTTAGTCGATCACATAAATCGAGTTGGGATTACTTTTTACCATAAAACCTAGAATCTTCAATTGACACTCTCAGCGAGTACCGTGACTGAGATTTCGCCAAAATAAAGGTAAGATATCAAGAGAACTATCTCGCAACCCAGATAATCGGCACATACGAATTTGTTATGCACAAAGCAACGAAATTACAATATCGTGACTGCAACTTTCGCGGATGGCGATCGCATTATGGGTTTTGCCGATCGCATAATCCTGATATTACCAAACCACCAATTTTATTAATTCATGGATTTGGGGCGGCGATCGATCACTGGCGCGACAATATTCCCGCTTTAGCGGAAAACCATACTGTATATGCCATCGACTTAATTGGATTTGGGGGATCAGAAAAACCAGCTACGCACTACTCTATTTATTTATGGGTAGAACAGGTTTTTCAGTTTTGGAACGAATTTATCAAAGTGCCAATGGTGATCATTGGGAACTCAATCGGGGCATTGGTTGCGGCGATCGCCGCCAGCCACCATCCAGAGATAGCTTCAGGCGTGGTGACGATTAGCTTGCCTGACATTCAAGCTTTTAATGACCTTGTTCCCAAAGCCTTACAGCCGCTTGAACGAACTGTCAAGGCGATCGTGTCTGCATTATTGATCAGACCGCTATTTTATTTAGTTAGACAACCTTTCACAATTCGCTTAGTGCTTAAAGGCCTTGTCTATAGCGATCGCCATCGAGTTGATGATCAATTAGTGGAGATCATCGCCAAACCAGCCCGCGATCGCCAAGCTGCCGAAGCCTTTGTCAGACTAAATCGCAGTCTCAATCAACCCAATTACTCACCAAGTTTGACTGAAGCCTTATCTCAATTACAAGTTCCATTACTAATTTTGTGGGGAAGCCGCGATCGCTTAATTCCACCATCAGAAGGAAAACGATTAATTCAGTATGCCCAAAATGGTGCATTAATATATTTGGAAGGCATGGGACATTGCGCCCATGATGAAAACCCTGAGCGCGTCAATCGTGAGATTTTAAACTGGCTAGTCTAAAAATTCTTTCAGAGGCTTTTTTGATGAATCAAACAGTCTTATCTCAGGCTTATCAAAATATTGACAAGCTAAGACAGCGTGCATTTAGTCTGCCCTCAGACATAGCTTTATTTGTGAGCAATCTTCAGATAGTCGAGCAGCAAATTCTATATCCACGCTATCAAGCATCGATCCAAGCATATCAACCTTTACTAAGCAGTTTGTATCCTGAAGAATCCAAAATAGTCCAAGAACTAGAAGAGGATGGGGTATCAATTACCAATTTGGATGATTTGGCAATTCCTGATAGCGATCGCTTTTTTAAGGCTGCTCAAAACATCTCTCAAGAACTCAAAAACAATGCCCAAAAGCCTTTGAATATCGGTAAACACACCCTAAATATTAATGCTGAACAGATCATGCGTTACCCAGAATTATTCCGATGGGGCGCAGATGCGAAGCTGCTACGCATTATTGAAAACTATCTCAAGTTACCCGTTGCTTATGATGGCTTATCTTATTATTACAGCCTTCCAGATGGCAAAGAGGCTGGACCGCGCAAATGGCATCGCGATAAAGAAGACTGGCAAATGATCAAAATTGGCATTTATATCAATGATGTAAATGAAGATGGCGGTCCATTTGAATGTGTGACTCCCGCAGCTAATCAATTGCTATACAAGAATTTCAAGGCTAAATCTGTGCGCCGTTTCAAAACGGCATTGCATGACGAAATTCAGCAAATGTTACCCGAACACATGCAAGATAACTGGCATAAAAGCTTTACGGGCAGAGCTGGAACCGTAATTTTTGTAGATACGGCGCGATATTATCATCGCGGCAAGCCACCAACTAAATTTGATCGCTCCGCCATCTTTTTTGGCTATTGCAGTAGCCAACCTCGACATCCTTTTTTCTGTGGGCGATCGCCGCTTTCTGATCATGAATTGCATTACATGGCAAGCCTTTTGCCAGAAGATATTCGGGATTGTGTGACTTGGCACGATCGCTTAATAGGTTTGGGGCGATTTATTCCTAAAAACCGCCTTAAAGTCTAGCCCCAACGAGGGAACTCCAAGTCTCCACACCTCAAAATGGTCGGATTGATCAATGACCAGACGACTTTTTTTGATGGACTTGGTATTGCTTCGAGAACTGGCATGGATTTAAACTTTTCTTTGGACTACTTTCTTCTCAACTGCCAAGCTAAGCAACCTAATTCTGTTGACATCGCTGCTACCATACCGATCGCCCCACAGAGATGATTTTGAATACTTACAAAAGCAACAGTTAATAAAACAGAAGTTCCTAACCATGTGGCAAAATTCACCGCTTTGGTTTTACCTTGACTCACCAAAAACCTTGCCCAGCGTTTTGCAACGCAGTTAATAGAGGAACAATGGTGCAAACTCACAAAACAGGTTTAATTTGTCTTGCCAAAATTGAATCATTACCAACAAAACCAATGACCATTAGCTCCCCAATGGGTGTGATTGCCATCACTAACAAATGTTTGGTTTCAACCGATTTTGAGAATTCATGATCACAACTAACTTTGGGATTCATTATAGCCATTTTAAGTAGAGCGCAAAGCGCTATAACGTACCAAATATAAAACCAGAGTGGGGGGCGCTTCTTGGTTTTCGCGAAAACAAGTAACTACGAATACAGGTTTATATCACTTGAAACTTAGGATTGTGTTTTAAGGAAGTCGCATCAAAACATTGCGCCCAATTCAAAAAATTATCGTCAACAATTTCGCTCTGCGGATTAATTAGTAAAGCCAAATAATTTCCAGTTTGTTTAATCACCACCGCCGTATAGTCTTTGCCATAAATTACCGCATGGGTAAAGTTTTCAACTGGCAAAGAAGCGGCTAGCAATGACTTTAGCCCCAAAGCTTGGAAAATTGGCTGTACCCAAATTATACTTTTACTGCCATCAACTAGCGTGTAATATTCCTTGGGAAGCCCACTTAGATCAAAGGTTGCGGCTCCAAGAGCATAAGTCTCAAATAAGGGCTGTTCTGGGGCTGTCATAGTTTTTTTTTGAAGCGATCGCGAATTTAACTAATTTTGAAAAGACTGATTGTAGTGGTTTAAAATTAGCTTTTGGCTAATTGATTAGTCAATTAATTTTTAGCAATCAAAAAGTAAGTTTGCATTTGTCCTTTACCTTATAAAGTGAGTCAATTAACTTGGGCTTGCAAATAATCGCTTAAAAAGCGATACCAACCCGCCGCAATATCTATATCTGTAAATCTAATACTCGGCATTTCGCCAGTTTTTAGCACCAGTTCTAATGAAATTTTCTGGGCTTTTAATGGAAATTCGGCATCTTTTTCGTCAAAGAACTTACTGTCAATCCGAAACCGAATCCGCGCAATTTCTTGAAAAGTTATAGTTTGAATATCTAAGGGCTCTTTGCGTGTGGGCTTTCCCCATGTTAGGCGATCGCCTTTTTGACCTAAGACAGCGTAAATATCATATTTGTGACGTTCAAACTGCTCCGCCCAGCGCTTATATGCCTCGATTTTCTGGTACTCATTCCAGCCTGCCCAAGCTAGCCAAAAGAACACCACCAGCAAAGGTAACCACAATAATCCACGTTCCATAGGTTAGAAATTCAGTTTATTTATTAGTAAAACTTCCCGCGCAATGCGTGACAGGCTTTGCTTCTATTATCAGCTAATTACGAGCATGGAGGGACTCGAACCCCCGACCCTCAGGACCGGAACCTGATGCTCTATCCAACTGAGCTACATACCCTTACTAGATAAAATCATACCACAACCAAAGTCATCGTCAAAACTTAGGCTCTTTCCGAGTTCTTTACTTTGTTTCGACATAATCCAAACATTAGCTTCACTAATAAGGATAAAATTATGAACTCACAGAGAATTTTGGGTTGGGTTGGACTGGTTTGCTTGGCAACTGTTCTGCCCGCGCTACTTCCTGCTCAGGCAGAAAAATTGTCTCAGCACTCTCTTGAAATAATTAGACAAGAATCTAGTCAAGATTTACAGCGCAAGGAATCAGAGAATGACAAGGGGCGCGATCGCCAATCTGATCAGAACTATCATAAAGATTCTATAGAGAGACGCAATCTATAAAATTTCTTTATAATTAAAATCATGTTTCAGCAAAGTAAACCGCCGATTCGCGATCTGATCAACACCCAAATTCATGGCGATCGCTGGACGGCTTTTTGGAGCGAGTTATTTGGAAATAGCGGACATTTTTTAATCCTTAAAACTATGTCTGACATCACCTTAAATGGGGTGTGGTATTACCTAACCAATCCGACCGATTATGTATTGATTGGGGTGATGCTTTTACAAGCTTGGTATTTATCTCGACCAAGGGCTGCTAAATTTTGGGGGAATTTGATCGGTGTTTCTTTGTACACGATCATTGACGTACAGATTGACGGAGTCACATTTTTTACTGCGCCAAGTCATATTACTTTCTGGATTTTTTCTTTGATTATTGCGATTTTGCAAGAAGTGCGCGATCGCGGGAGCAAGTCATTAACTGCTTGGATTTTGCCATTAGAAAGCATTGTGCGGAGTCTAATGGTAGTTGCTTTTTATGCAGTAACCAGTTTGAAGTTAGGCTCATGGCAACAGGCGAGTGAGTTTTCAACTAAAACAACCCATCTCTATCTAATTTTTAGTCTTGGTTTTGTTGGTTCATTGCTCGGCTTCTTGAGTTTGCAAACGACCCTGCAACGCTCTCAACTGCAAACCACAGCCCAAACTTTAAGAAATTTGGCGGAGTGGGGCATGGGGACGCATGTGGTTAATGCGGCTGTCTCTGATCCAAAGGCGCTCAATTTCCAAAGGCGCGATCGCACGATCTTGTTTATGGATATTCGTAAGTTTACAAATTGGTGCGAAGAAACCGATCCAAATGTGGTGGCAAATGTATTAAATGATTATTACGGGCATGTCGAACCTGCCGCCGCCGCCTATCAACCACTGCGGATTAGTTTTACGGCTGACGAAATTATGGCAATTTATGCTACGCCCAATCAGGGTATAGCTGCCGCTAGAGCCATGCAAGATGCCGCGCAACAAATTCTCGCTCCTCATAATTTGGGCGTTGGCTGTGCTGTCCATCGCGGTAATGTGATTGAGGGGTTATTTGGTAGCCGCGATGTGCGTACTTATACGGCGATCGGTGATGTGGTGAATACGGCAAAACGATTGGAAGGCACAACTCCCGCAGGGGCGATCACGATTTCTGAGTCAGTATATTCAGAGATTGTTAATTCTAATATTGCTTTTCAAGTGCGTGATGCGTTGCCCTGCGAACCAGTATTAGTTAAGGGAAAGCAAGATGCGATCGCCATTTGGCGAATTTTTATGAGTTAAAGGAGAAGCGTCATCTGAATTAAAGACGAGATTATTTCCTGCATTGAATCAAATCATTAAACTGGAACCGTAAGCCGTTCTTTATTGAAAAAGGCGTTTTTGAGACAGCATTACTACTAGACTCAATAATTGAGCGCTGTTTTTTGATACCAATATTCTTAATGCTCACAAAGCGATATTCATAATCAGTGAGAAATTCGGGTTGCTTCCAAAACGATTTACCAATTTCTTTACAATATTCAGCAAAACATCTTGCCCCTTCAAGCTGTTGCAAAATCTCATATGCTCTCCCACTTTGTCCTGCCTTCAGTTCGATGCAGAGGATGACTTTTTTCTTGCCTGTATCCGCGATGATCACAAAATCAGCTCGTTTGCATTCTCCATGATCACCACGAAAAATTGTGGATGGAGACTTAAAATCATCAGCTTTAATAACTATTACATTTTCTTCATCTGGCATTCCGTCAATAGTTACAGAATATTTGGGTGGCTGCGGTTCTGTAAGAATTACCTTATTTCTGGTTTGACTAGGAACTAATGTCACCGTAGAAATATCTCTGATCATCTCCTTAAGAATTGCGATATCAGACATTAATCTTCACTCCAGATGATCGCTTCTTGAATCCTATTCATGGTGTCGATAGTTATGTCAAAACTACGCGCTTCAATTCCCATCTCTGAATCAATCTTTGCTAGCGTCAGTGTCTGACATTTGGTTTTCTTTTGATTACCGTCTAGTTTAATAAGTGTTTCTTCTGCAATATAAACCTTTATTTGGTCGGCAGAAACTAACTCTTCTGTTTTATATCCTTCCTGTTTTTGAATACGTTTGAGATGCGGTTTGTCATGATTGAGCATGATCAGGGTATTTAATTCTTTGACAATATAATCACTATGAGTAGTGATAAAAATCTTAATGCCAAGATTAACTAGACGGGCAAAAAGGCGGGCAACACGGCGCTGATTTTCAGGATGTAAATTTAGTTCTGGCTCATCTACCATGAGCAAATCTCCTTTTTGTGCTTCATGTCTAAGGTAAAAACCGATATCAAGCAAAGAACGTACAGCACTAGAACTTTCATCAATAGAAAGCTTAACTTTTTTACCTTTCGGCACATAGTAAAGCTCGTCATTTGGCGTAATTGTGTATGCACCACCGATAATATCGGCAAAGTCACTTAACACATCAGCATGTTCTTGCAGGATAAAGCTGCTCTTTTTACTAATATCTTGAAAACGAAGCTCATTAATAAATTCCACATTTTTTTTGATTGGCAAAGCATAATCTTCGTAATCTTTTAAAAAGAGTTCAGCTCGATCAATCTTTTTTCCCGCTTTACCGATTTCTTCTAATATTCTATGACGGTCAAAATCTAATTCCTTGCGAAAAATTACTGCTCCAGTTCTTTCACTACTGGCGATAAAAGGGTTAGGAATAATCTGTGCAAAAACAATATATTTGATCGCATCAGCAATTAAATGATAAATAATTTCGTTAGGGATTTTTACTTGTTCTTTCTCGGCTAATAAAGTAATAAATAATTCTGTACTACCTTCCTTTTTAGTAAAAGAAAAAAGTTCTGCATTATTAGCAGTTCGCATTATCCGTTCAAATTTCTGGTCTAAGTTAATGTTTTGAATATCAAGATCTATTTGAAATTCACTATCTGCAAATCTTTCAGCAGAGGTCGCAAAGACATTAGATAGCTGACGAGTGTAATCTTGAGATGCTTTAGAAACAATCTGCTTAGCATCTTCAATATACTGTTTTATATCAATTAAAGCTACGCCGTCAGCAAGTAATTGACTTAATTTATCAGGATCAATTTTGATTTGTAAAATCTCTTGCCATGAGGATAAAAAACCAAACAATGCATAAGTTGCATAGGTTTTGCCAGAGTTGTTGCTGCCGCAAATTATCGTTAAATCACCTAATGTAAACTCAGCTTGCTTTAAAACTCCAAGATTTTTAATTTTAATTTTCATGATCGAGTTTATCGATTATCTATTGTTTTTATTTTAATGGTGTGTGACTACCCAACCAATCCAACGGTTTATGTGATTATTACTACCGATGATTCTAACCTGTTGCCGCCACTCAAGAGGCGATCGCGATTTGGCGAATTTTTACGAGTTAAAGGAGAAGCGTCGCACCGCGAGTAGACTACCCAATACGCCGATCACTGAGCCGAAGGTAACTAATATCAAAGGCAAAAGATACTGCACTCGCAAATCGGTCGTCAGACCTAAAGTTAATGACTTAATTAATTCTGGTTGGTTGACGATCGCCCCACCTAATAGATTTAGACAGAGCATCAACATCAAATAAGCCGTACCCGCCCCCGCGATGCCAAACACCACACCTTGCAACACAAAGGGAAAATAAATCCATACTGCCGTCGCGCCCACCAGTTGCATCACTTCGATTTCACGCCGCCGAGCCAACACAATCAACCGAATTGTGGTCGTAATTACGGCGATCGCAATCACGGTAAAAATCGCCACGATCGCCACACTACTATTACTCACAGCGCGGCGCAACTGCCCGATACGCTCCACGACTTCATTGGTATACCAGACTTCATTAATGCCTTTTAAGCCAGAAATGCGTTTGGCAATATCAGGTACGCGATCGCTTGATACTGCCCTGACTTTAAACTCATCAACTAATGGATTGCCGCCAAGTTGTTGAGTAGCTTGTCCCAAGTCATTTTTACCCAAATCTTTCATTAGATTTTGCCAAGCATCTTCTTTGGGGATTAGCTTTGCTGAGGCGACTCCATCAACTAACAGCAACCGCGATTGCATCGACTCTCCCACTGTATTTTCGTCAAGATAAACCGAAATCTCTAACTGACTACCTAGCTGACCCAGCACATTTTCTAGTTGCCACGAAATTTGTAAGCTTGCCCCAAATAAAAACAATAAGACTGCCACGGTGCTAATCGCCGCCCAATTCATCCAGCCACCACGCCGCAGCCCTAAGAAAGTCTCGCGCAGTAAATAATCAGTTTTAGTGAAGAGTCGAACAACATTTTGTAACATGACAGTCTTTTTTAGTAACAGTATTTTGCAGTAGAGGCGGCAAATTCCAAAATTAGTTTCCAAAATTAGTTTAGAGGAGCGATCGCATTGTCTGCATTTCTAGATTAAATACATCGCCAAAAGTTTGGGCGATCGCCTGTTTTACCTGCTCAAATTTAACATCAGTTACAAATTGGTTAAGATTGCAAACTTGGCAATCGGCGAGACCACAGGGGACAATGCGATCGAATCCAGATAAATCCATGCATACATTCAGCGCGAAGCCATGCATAGTAATCCATTGACTGACCTTGATGCCGACTTGGGCAATCTTTAAGGCGTTTTTCAGGGCGTTTTTTTGGTTTTGTTCCGCATTATTGATCCAAACGCCTGTTAAACCTTGAATACGCTGCGCCACTACACCATAACTAGCCAAAACTTGAATAATCACTTCTTCAAGTTGGCGCAAATACCAATGCAAATCATGTTGATGATAGTCAAGATTTAAAATTGGATAAGCTACTAACTGCCCGATCGCATGATGAGTAACTTCGCCGCCGCGCTCGATGCGATGACATTCAATATTTGGATCTTCTGGATCAAATTTTAAAAAATCTAAGCTCGAACCCTGTCCCAACGTATAAACCGCAGGATGTTGGACTAGTAATAACACATCAGGTAAATCTTGTCCATTACGTCTGGCTTGTTTGCGCTCTTCAACTAATTCCTTTTGCCATTGCCATGCGGTTAGGTAAGGGATCGGGCGATCGCCTTGATAGAACAAACAAGTTCGATGCATCTCAAAATCCTGAAGAACTAAAAAAAAGATATAGCCATAGTCCCTTGTTTTAGGACAAATCAAAACCCAAAAAGTAAAAGGCGGCGCGATGCGCCGCCTTTTCTCTGTTGTTTTGAATGGCTTGATTAGAAAGGAAACCTAGGAATACTTGGGGTTGGAATACTTGGAATCGAAATTGGGAAATTTACATTTGGGAATAGTCCATTAAATACATTGCGAACTTTATCTATACTAGGGATTTGATTGGTAAACCCCTGAAATAAAGTCCCTTTGAGTAATTCCACAAATTCATTTTCACTCAGTTGTTGGATAATTCCCAAAGCTCCTCTGGGATCGATTTCGAGCTTTTCACCCGATTTCAGCACAACTTCATCAGGTTGTTTTGAAGTCTGTTCGACTTGGAGAATTGGCTTGTTATTTACTGGATCAACATTTAGAGGCTCTAATGGACGCGCTTTTTGAGGATTGTCTTGGGGAAAGTCGATCTGGCGATCGATAACTGGTGGTGCAGTAAACTGCTTAACCTTGGGTGAACCCGATGGAGAGATGAGATTAGGCTTGGCATCCGATGGCTTATTAGGTTGACTATCCTCATCAATTATGGGATTTGCGTTACGTTTGACAACAACTTCACCTTCCAAAACTTTGACCTGCTGATTGCCAGACTCATCCACTTCTAATAAATAAGTTGTGCCACGAACTCCTGTGGTAATCCCAGACGAGCAAGCATTAACCGCGCCATTGATCAAAATTGTGCCGCGCTGCAACCGAGCGCATTGCCCAATTCTAAGCACTGAGTTAGCCGATAGTCGCGCCACTGCACCCGTATTAAATAAAAGCGCAGTTCTAGAATTACCTGTGCGAACTTGTTGTTTTTGACCGGCTACATCGTTGATTGAGGCTTGTCTGTTTTGGATAAAGACTTGATTGCCATCAAGGATTTCTTGAATAGTTGCTTGAGTTGCTTGTGCGGATACAGGAGCTATTTGCGGTGCAACCAAGGCGAAAATACATAAACCTGTGAAGAAAAAGGCTACTCTTTTTTTCTGTTGAGGCTGCTTCAAGACATTTTTTGGAAAATCTTGTAAATAACTCTGCAATAAGTCCCATAAAAACATAGTTGATTATTTTCCTTAAATTGAGTTTGGGCAAAGGTTGAGTAAAGTAAAGGCTGCGTCTCAACTGATAGCTATATTATTCACTTCGATCGCACTGCTAATCGTATCGTTAATCAAAAAGTAATCGCTAAGACCGTTATATTATGCAAAAGGTTTCAGAAACATCCGATATCAGATCTGACCATGTGGCGATCGCGACCAATCAGGTCAGCTACCAAACTAAATTTCGCACACTTTTGACAGATATTTCGGTGACGATCGCTAGGGGTAGCCAGACTGCATTAATTGGCGCAACAGGATCAGGCAAAACGACTTTTTTGCGATTGCTCAATCGCCTAGTCGATCCATCCGCAGGACAGATTTGGCTAAATGGCAAAAACATTCAAGAAATTCCGATCCAAAGTCTGCGGCGGCGGGTGTTGCTTGTGCCTCAAGAACCAAGCTTATTGGGGATGACAGTGAGTGAAGCGATCGCCTATCCTTTGAAATTGCAAAATTTTACGCAGAGTGAAATTGATTCGCGATCGCAAAAATGGATAGACAAGTTACAGCTCGATCGCCAATTATTAAATCGGGCCGAACTAGAGCTATCTCTCGGTCAAAGACAATGGGTGGCGATCGCCAGAGCTTTAGTGATGGAACCAGAAATATTATTACTAGATGAGCCAACTTCAGCTTTAGATCGCGGCTTGTCGCATTTACTTCTAGACACTTTGACCAACCTCACCGAATTATCGCCACCTGTTACCGTGGTGATGATCAATCATCAACTTGATCTGGTTCAATCATGGTGCGATCGCCTAATTTGTCTGCACCACGGGCAACTAGTCCAAGATACTCAGGCTAGTTTGATTAATTGGCAAGATATTGATGACTTGTTACGGCGTGATGTGAATTCATCGCTAAGCGATGATTGGGATTAAGCATAATATCAAGCCGTCCGCGTAGCGAACGGCTTCAGACTTTTTTGGCGAGCTTATTGACTGGTGTGAAAAATGGCGCGAACGGGGAGATGGTCAGAGACTTGATCAAAATAGGTGCGATCGCTGTCAAAACCTAAATCTTTTTGAGGATCAAGAATCAAAATTGATTGAGGAATATATTCGGCTTCTGCACCTTTGGGAGCTTTAGAAATAGCGATATGATCGATCACACAACCCGTGCCACGATTAGAAAAGCGGGGGCGACCATCGGCTGTTTTGGGTTGACCGCGCTTTTTTAAACAATTTTCTTGAGCATCAGTTTCGATCGCCTTGGTCAAAAATGTGAGTGGTGCATCCCGTAAGCCCCGATTTTGGTCAGCCCATGTAGGACTATTAAAATCTCCTAACAGAATTAAATCAGGATCAGATTGAGAATTTTGTTGATACTTATCAACTTCTTGACGGAGGCGATCGCTTTGATTTTGACGAATGCGATCGGCTTCATTGCCACCGCCGCCTTTTTGATGCAAGACAACCAAAGTAAAATCAAAGCTCTTACCATCTTTTTTGCCAGTCTTGAGATAAGTCACCAAAGGCGATCGTAAAGTTCCTGTGATATTAACCTGTCGCCATTCAGTTAGCTTTTGGGCGGTGATTAAATCTTGGCGATAGAACAAACTTACTCTCTGTTTATTACCTGTTTCTCCTAAGATAAAGTCCCATTGTTTACCCGATTGACTGGATTTATTCAGCTTCTCTTTCAGCTTTTCAGCCGCGAGTGGGCTAACCTCTTGTAAGCCGATCGCATCAAAATTGCGTTCAATAATCTGGCTCACCGCGTTAGTTTTTTCAACATTTAATCCATCAAAATTCTCGACATTAAATGTACCTAAGCGGATTTGATCGGGATTACTGGCGGCACTAAATAAGTTAGAGAGCGATTTTGAGCAACCTGTGGCGATCGCCACTGTTCCTAAAATACTAAGCCAATATTTTGGGCTTTTATTTAAATTGCTATTTGAATTTCTAAAGGGCGATCGTGACATTAATTTCACCAAATAAATAGTAAATAGTTATAAAAAATGAACTACCCCCGTTTTCGCGAAGCCGAGCGATATTAGGAGCGAAATTTGTCTAACGTTATTGTGGTAGCTATAGCAATCCTAAATGAGTTGTGAGAGGCTTCGACTTCCCTTCGACAAGCTCAGGACATCGCGCTCAGCCAGCGTGGACTGATGGCTGAGTGGAGTCGAAGCCACAAATAATTTAGGATTGCTATAGTACCTCTAATGACTGATTAGCCACTGGCTGATTAGTTGACTGACTAACCAAATTTGGAAGGATTTTTGCCTGTGAAAAAACACGATAATTCTCTAGGTTCATCGTAGTCAAATCATTTTCACCATTATTCATTTTAATTAAACTATAGTCTGTATCTTCTTCAAAGATTGCTAATGTGACATTTAAAACATCAAGAAAATTAATGAAAGAACTACATTCTGTTTCATCGTAAGAACTATAGAATTTGATTAATTCTGCAATATATCTTTCCAGATACAGACGGCTATTAGGAAAGAGCAGGATGATTTTGAGTAAAAGAATTACAAGATTTAGAAAGTTATTAGACTCTAGCGAAGATTTTAGAAGTTGAGAAGGTTGATGGTGTCCCTTTAGTAAAATATGTTGTAAAATGCTGTTGCAAGTTACATGAAGCAATCCAAGTGTCATTTCTTGATTGTCTTGATTTTCTTGAAAACACCTTAACTTTTTTACTAATGATATGTGCATAACTTCAGAATTTACTGAATTATTTTGAGAAATGTTTAAATAGCGAATAAATATTTTTTTAAACTCCAAGAAAGTTAGATCGTGAATTTGTTTATAGAAGTTTTTTGCAGCATTTTTAAAGTTGTTATTATTATTTTTATTCAATACATGTTTGATCAAAAGCAGTACCCGACTTCCTAATGTAGTCGGATTTTCATGGTTAGGGTTAGGAGAAGAAGAAGAGCTAAGATGGGCTGTATACATGGCAAGATCAAACTTAAATTGTTTCTTGAGTTGTCGAGATAAAGCTTCGGCATATTCACGCTGTTCTGGAGATTTAGTTAGATCAATATATTCTGCGGTTAATAAATAAGAAGAAAATCTGTCAGCCCAACCATGGTAATTTTTACTTATTCTGTCTTTGCCTGAAAGCGATCGCAAGTTGTCATATTCTTGGCTTTTAGCAAAATTTTGCAACCATTTTCGTAACGTTCTTAATTTAGTAATTCGAGTTGGAATACCTATCGAATCTGACAGAAAAAGATTAATTAATTGTTGACAAGCATTAATATTTCCATTGATTGTCCAATTATTATTAAGAATATGAAAACAGCGCAGAATAGTATTTCTGAATTCATCTTCTTTATTGTAAAATATAATTTCACCTAATGCTTGATACACATTAGTATTGTCAGTTTCTACATATCTAATAAATAATTTGTCAAATTGATTTAAAACTTCTTCGGCTTGAGAATATTTAATAATTCGGAGAAAAAAGTTGTAAATTTGTTGTTGTGCTTTGTCAATACTACCCGCACTCATATCAATGTGCTGTTCAGCATTAGATTCAAATTTTCGTTGATTATAGAACTGCGACATACTTATATATTCCTGCGCGGTAGTAACAAGCATAAAATGATGGAATGGCATGCGCTTAATCAATTCTTTAGGCAGAAGCTACCAAGTAAGAAGGCTTAATTATTTGCTTACGCATCAATTGTATAAAAAAGACTGATGTATAAAAAAGACTGACCCCAAATCCATTCTCTTTGTAAAGTGGAAATCGGATTTAATAAAAATCTTCGTTCTGCGGAACAACAATCAAATCAACTATTTGTCTAAGAGTATTTTAAAAACACATCATTTAATCTGATTTATATCACTTTTTAAGCGGGCGCAATATAGTAAGAGACAACTACTTACTTCACTAAAATAAAAAATGCGATTAGAATGAAATTCTTATTTTACAAGTCATGTAATGTAGCATGTTGATATCAAACGATTATTTTAAGAATTGAAGACTCGATTTCCTGCAACACTCCCATAATAATTGAAAACCCAAGCGCCTCTCTAGATTTCAATATCAAGATTCGGCTTTTTGTAATCGAAAGTACTGTTTTTTAAGTGCTGATTATCCTTAAAGCGCCATATAATAAGCATAAGGCGATTAAAGTCGCCGTTCGCTTGCATCTCAAGACTAAATTGTGCGAGATGTAAGCGTATTGTATGCTTTTTGTAATTGTTAAAAACTCATATAAAATTTATGGCACTCTTCGGCTTATTTGGCAAAAAAGATAAAAAAGATGATTCTGACAATAAAGAATCGGCTTACTTTCTCGATCAAGATTCTGCTAAGACCTTTGGCGATATTGACTATATGCGGACACCCAAAGCGGTGAGAAAGACTTTCCCAACGGTTAATGGTGTCAAAGGTGCTGACATTGTGGGAGTTTTTACGGCAACGGAGAAGATGGAAGATTCAGAAGCTGTAGCAGCCAAGAATCAAACTGATGAGACAATTGTTCCACCAACGTTTGAGCCGAAGAAAATTAATACTCGCGTAGATTCGGGTATGGATATTTTCTTAAATATGGCTAAAGATATCAACAAGCGCGAAAAGTTATAAAAGCAAATAATTTTGGTAATTGCTCTGCAAAGCTTTTACAAAATTATTTGCACAACGCTCACTTGAAAATCGGTAACTTAAAAGAGAGTCGCGGTGCGAAATGCCACGATTCTCTTTTGCTTTTATACCATAATACAGAAATATTACTGAAGTACTTGACCTTATATCATGGTATAGGGTCTAAGCTTGTAACTGTTGAATTTAAATATCTTTAGAAATCAAAGATGGCAATGCTGCAAGTTGGTGAAGTCTCTCGCAAGCTGGGTCTAAATCCTCAAACACTCTATTTCTATGAGCGGATTGGATTAATTCCTGCTCCTCATAGGACTGAATCGGGCTATCGCTTATTTAGCCAAGAGGATGTCGATCGGTTGTCTTTTATTACTCACACCAAATCTATGGGATTGAGTTTAGAAGACATCAGAGAAATTTTGGCGGCTAAGGATGGGCGATCGCCAACTTGTCAAACCGTACATGATTGCCTTCTCAAAAAAATAAGGGCGATCGAAGAGACAATTCAACAATTGCAAATCTTGCGTGATGAACTCTTGCCACTGATTAGCCACTGTCATCACAATATTGAGTCCAATATTGATTGCAAAGATTGCTCTAGTCCTAATGAAGCTTGTGTTGTAGCAAGTGATTCAAATTATGAGTTTCAGCAAGCTTGTAGCACTTGGCAAGGAACTATCCAAGTGTCTCCATCCGTAAACTAATAAATTAACGAGTAACTTGCATTTCTTCGATAATTCATTGATAAATCTTTATCAACAACAGTTACAAACTATGAGCAGATTATTTTCAAAAATTATGACTCAATCTACTACCAATATTTCTGATCCTGTAAGGCTAAGTTGGGCACCGATAGTCTTTTTTACTATCTTTCACGCTTTAGCCCTATTAGCTCCTTGGCTTTTCTCGTGGTCAGCTTTGGGAGTTACGCTTTTACTCCATTGGTTTTTAGGAAGTATTGGTATTTGTTTAGGCTATCATCGTTTGCTTAGTCATCGTAGTTTTCAAGTCCCTAAATGGTTGGAATATGCGATCGCCCTAGTTGGAGCCGCAGCCGTGCAAGGTGGTCCGATATTTTGGGTGGCGGGACATCGGTTACATCATGCCCATACTGAAGATGTGGAGAAAGATCCGTATTCGGCTCGTAAGGGATTTTGGTGGAGTCATATGTTGTGGCTGTTCTATCCTAAACCAGAGTTTTTTGATCCGATTAAGTACCGCAAATATGCCCCTGAAATGGCTCGCGATGGTTTCTATCTATGGTTAGATCGATATTATCTATTGCTACAAATTCCTTTAGGAGTTTCGTTATATTTGCTAGGCGGTTGGTCTTTTGTGATCTGGGGAATGTGTGTGCGATCGGTCTTGCTGTGGCATAGTACTTGGTTTATCAACTCGGTTACACATATGTGGGGATATCGCACGTTTGAAACCAATGATAATTCGCGTAATCTTTGGTGGGCGGCGATCGCCACCTATGGCGAAGGTTGGCACAATAATCACCACGCTTTTCCACATGTAGCTAAAGCTGGATGGCGTTGGTGGGAAGTTGATGTAACTTGGTGGGCGATTAATTTATTAAGAAGCTTAGGATTGGCAACAAAAGTGATTATGCCACCTGCGATCGCTAATCCTAATTAACCAAAAAAGTAAAAGGCAGCGCGATGCGCTGCCTTTTACTTTCAAGAATGTCGATCGCTATATTTAGAAAAAGTTAGGAATCCCATTGGAACGTAAATCTTTGTAATCTAAAATCTTCCGAACTACATCAAATGTAGTCTGCGAATTAATCACAGGAATTAGCGGGGTTAATTGTCCAGGTAAAACTTGCATGGCAGCAGGCATCGCTCTGGTAAATACGCTGATGGCGCGATCGCGCAATACTTCCTCGCCCTTGGTAAAAGCATTGGTGTAGCTAGATTGATAAGGGGCTTGGGGTAAACCCGCGATGTTAAATAGATTAAGGGGAATGCCTTGCGAGGTGGTGAAAAACCGTGCAACTGTCTCGGTGATTACATTTGTAGTTTGGATTTGGGTAAAGTAATCATAGACTTTGACATCGCGATCGATACGACCAATGCGCTGAGAATCAAGCCCTGATACAGTTCTCAACGTACCGTAGGCTGATGGATCGCTAGGTAAAATCAGACTAATGGTTGAGAACTTTTTGAGCAATTGGACTTCGCTATAGCCCAAGGGACGGTTTTGTAAATCGAACAACCGCACAATCAAGCGATCGCCTGCGTTAAGTCCACGCACAAAAGTAGCCCGTTGGTTAATAGCGAAGCGATAATCACCGACAAATCGTTCTTCAAGAAATCCTTTGGAGCGCTTAGACTTGATCGATATACGCGCAATTACTTCAGACAAGCGGGGTTGAGACTGCAAAACGGCTAGGCTAAAATGTCCACGATGCGGATTTTTTTTGGATAGCTCCACACCATCACGATCTTTGCGATCTTTGCGATCGCCCCTACGATTATTGTCACCATCATAGTCATCGTCTTCATCGTCTTCATCATTTCTAGAAACGATGAGTGGTTTCATCGGTGTCACGGTCTGGACATTGGTGGTTTGGACGTTCGTGGTCTGGATAACCGCAGTTTGAGGACTTGTTTGATAGGTGTTGTTTTGATAAGTATTGTTTTGATAGACCTGTTGAGAGCTATTCGAGATACCTAAATCGCGATCGGATAGTTCTGAATTGTTAGAAGAGTTATTGGAAGAACTGTTAGAAGAATTATTGGAAGAGTTTGTGTATATAGAAGCAATACGTCCAGAGGTTATTTCAGATGAATTGGCTCTCACAATTGAAGCAAAAGATTGAACCTCTTCAATCACAAACCTTGCATCTTTTACTCCGTTGGGAAGATCGTAGCGAACGCTGGTGATCGCCTTTAAATCGCCATTGTAAAGATCATCAAGAGAGATTCTTTCGGTTAATAAATTTAGCGGAATCACTTCAACGGGAGCAAACTGTCGCCCTGCATTTTTGGTGAGCAATCGTGCGCCTGAATTGGTATAAACTTCGCGCCATTCGCCCGATCGCCTCACATAAAGCTGATAAACAGCATTGGCATAGGTTGTCGAAGGCTTGTTGGCAATGTCAAATAATATGCCAATACTGGAAAGATTCCCAGAATTGTCAAGTAGTTGCAACAGCTTGACCCCTGTTTGCCAATCCTGTGGGACTTGTGCAACTATTTGTGGGGCAGATGGCGAGGCGATCGCCTCGAAGTTGGCTAAAAAAGAGGCTGAAGTGAGCGTGGCGGCGAGAAGACATAGCGAAGTCTTTTGAAAACTTCTATAAAAAATATTCATCGTCATTTATTTCCCAGCTTGTGGTGGTGCTTGGTTTACGAGATGTCTTTTAGATCATGGCACATAAATATACTGATGCTCAATGCGTCATGATCTATAAAGATTCCTAGCGACAATGACAATCTAAATAGTTTTTTGTTCCATCAAAATCAAGGCGGCACTTTGTACTGTCACTAATTTTTACGAGCTTTAAATTAGTTGTCGATCAAGCGAAGAATACTTTATTGATATATTCTTTAAGCAAATCATCAATAATTAGTTAAAGATTAAAAAGAATATTTATGGCTTTAAATATTGGCGATCGCGCCCCCGAATTTAGCGTGCCTGACACTCACGGAAATATCGTGACTCTCTCAAGCCTCAAAGGTCAGCGTGTTGTTTTATATTTTTATCCCCGCGACAATACATCAGGATGCACCAAAGAAGCTTGTGGTTTTCGCGATAACTACGCCCAATTTCAAGCCAAAAACACCGTAATTCTTGGGGTAAGCACCGATGATGCTAAGTCACATCAAAAATTTGTCGAAAAATTTGATTTACCTTTCCCGTTGCTATGCGATGTTGATGCTCAAGTTGCCACAGCCTATGAGAGCTATGGCAAAAAACAAATGATGGGTAAAGAATATATGGGTATCTTTCGTAATACCTTTGTAATTGACCCAGAGGGTAATATTGAAAAAATTTATCTTGCCGTCAAAGCCGAACCCCATCCTGCTCAAGTCCTTGCAGAAATTTAACTGAAAATTTGATTTAAAAAGGACGCAAAGCGTCCTTTTTACTATGCACACATTAAAACTAAGCACAACTATGATTTTTACTGAAAAACATTGGCTAATTCGCGATCGCCAATTTATTTGGGGCGATCGCACCTATCTCATGGGCGTATTAAATGTTACACCTGATAGTTTTAGCGATGGCGGTCAATTTAACTCACGCGATGCGGCGCTAAAACAAGTTGAGCAAATATTTCCATACATTGACATGCTGGATATCGGTGGTGAATCGACAAAACCCAATGCTCAACCTGTGAGCGCCCAAGAAGAAAGCGATCGCCTTTTGCCAATTGTTGAAGCCGTTCGCATAGCCTATCCCAATTTACCGATCTCGGTTGATACCGTCAAAGCAAGTGTGGCAAAAATGGCGATCGCCGCAGGCGCAGATATGGTCAACGATGTATCCGCAGGTCGATTTGACCCTGATATGTTGCCCCTTATCGGCAAGTTGCAAGTACCAATTTTTTTGATGCATATGCAAGGTGAACCGCGCACCATGCAACAAAACCCTCATTATCGCGATGTGATTCCAGACATTCAACAATTTTTGAACGATGCCATTTCTGTGGCAAAGGCTTGCGGGATTTCTCAAAATTTAATTGCGATCGATCCCGGAATTGGCTTTGGTAAAACCCTCGAACATAATCTCCAAATCTTAAAAAATTTAAGCACTTTTAAATCAATTAAAGCCCCATTGTTATTAGGAGTATCGCGCAAAAGCTTTATTGGCAAACTTTGCGATCGCCCCGATCCCCGCGATCGCCTATTTGGGACAATCGCCGCCTGTAGCGCCTGTATCGCGGGTGGAGCTGATATTTTGCGCGTGCATGATCCCCAACAAGTATCTGAGTCTTGTCGAGTTAGTGATGCAATTTTTCGATAACAAAGAGTAACAGTTCATCAGTTACAATAACCAAACAGGATTTGGGTTTTAATGCAATTCTGTAAAGTTTGTAATAAATTTAGAGGGCAAGACGTGCCACAGGTTAAGCATTTGCTAATTGGTTCCACCAGATCAGGCAGTGGAAAGTCAGCAACAATTTTAGGTCTAACATATCATTTGCAAGCCAAAGGTTACGCAATTGGCTACGGTAAACCGATCGGCACTTTTACGACCAAAGAATTACCCGAATCAGCCGAACGGACTGAAGCTGATGTGGAATTTATTAAGCAAGCCTTAAATCTACCCCAAGAGCTTTTGCGCCCTACCTTACTCAATCTCGATCGCGCTGCGCTCCAACGTCGTCTATCGGGTGAAGATACGGCTGATTACAGTCACAAGTTGGAAGAATATAAAAAAATAACGACAGGCGACCTTGTACTTTTAGAAGCACCTGCCAACACGGCTGAAGGGGCTATCTTTGGGCTTTCGTTAGAAGAAATGGCAAATCATCTCGACTCACCCATTTTATTAGTCATGCGTTTTGGATCGCTGCTAGTCGCTGACCACATCTTGATGGCAAAACGACGATTTGGCGATCGCTTATTGGGCGTTGTGATTAACGACATTCCTGAAGAGCAGTACGAGACAGCGATCGAAATATTACATCCTTACCTCGAAAAACAAGGTGTTCCCGTATTTGCGCTCATGCCCGAAAATCGCACTTTACGCAGTGTCAGTGTATCGGAAATCATCGAACAACTTGGCGCAACCATACTCTGCGCTCCTGAAAATGTTGACTTGGGCAAAGTCATGGTCGAAGAGCTAAAAATTGGCGCAATGGATGTCAACTCCGCCCAAAGCTACTTTCGCAAGTCCTTTAACAAAGCCGTAATTACAGGCAGCAGTCGCATCGATCTTCAGTTTGCCGCTCTTGAAACTTCAACTAATTGCCTAATTCTGACAGGTCGCCCTTTCATTAGTGATGATGTTGCTCACAAAGCGATGGAGTTGGGTGTACCAGTTCTTTCTGTGAACAAAGACACCCTTAGCACGGTCAGTGTTATTGATGCTTGCCTAGGTCAAGTTCGCCTTCATGAAGGGGTGAAAGTGACGACTATTTGCGACATGATGGCTAAGTACTTTAATTTCGATCGCTTCTTAAAGCTGATGGACATCAAGGCTTATGTTACGTCAGCTTAGAATTCAGCTTAAAACAGAAAAAGCCTGCTAAGCAGGCTTTTTCATCTCATTCAACGTTTTCCATCCGGACGACCATAGAGACGGTCGTTTCAAAGCCTTAGCATTTAGCCAAAATCTGACCGAATCATCGCATGCCGCCTTGATTTCGGCAAATACCAACTCGCCTTCGTTTTTACGATTGACTACCACAAAGTGTCGCCAACCAAAGGTTTCTTGCATAGCCGTCCATTTTGAGCCGACCAGATGAGGAAATTTTTGTTTTTTGGGCATAAACATATTCCTAATCAATATTAAGAGAGTGGGGTTAATCCACTTTCTTGATATTAATCAACATCATCATCATTGTCGTCTTCATCATCATCAGCATAGCTATGATCATCACCAAGCATCAATTCGCTAAGTTCTTCTGCTTCGTCATCAAACTTTAAGGTAGACTCAGTACCCTCTCTTGCAATTAAGCGACCTGTCGATTCTAACCAGTCAAGAATTGAGACTTGCTGCTCGGTGGGGATAATTGCTGCTGGCTGATTACGGCGCTGTACACGCAATGCGGGATTATTTATCATAAAGACACCAGTTATTATTAGTCCACAAGAATAAGGATTTAACCTATTTTTGTGGATTTAGAAAATTATTGTTAGCAACGGAAGAATGCAAAAAGCGCCTTCTTCCATTATTTAGAAACTATTTAGAAACCTGCTGGCAAACCTAAGCCGCCAGTAAGATCTTCCATTTTTTGCTTCATTGTGCCAGTCGAAAGTTGGTAAGCATCTTTGAGAGCTGCGAGTACGAGATCCGACAAAACTTCTGCACCTTCATTCAAAGCTTCAGGAGCAATTTCTACGCTTTGAGGTTCTTGGTTACCACTCAGAGTGATTTTCACTAAGCCACCACCCGATTCGCCAGTTAGACGCAATTCATCTAATTCTTCTTGAAGCTTTTTAGCGCCTTCTTGAATTTGCTGAGCTTTTTGGAAGGCTTCTTTCATTTTGCCTAAACCAAAGCCAAATCCTTTTCCGTCTGACATAGCAGTATCAGTCTTACCATAAGTTTTCCTACTCATTATGTCATTAATCGTGGCAGTTGAGTCAGTACGGTCATCGCAAATATAGCTATAGTCACTTTCAAAACCGAAAAGCATGATGCGCTGCTACTCAGCTTTCGGTTTGATGACCTAAAATGATCCCCAAACGGTGCAAAAATAGTAGGTAGATTCTACTGGAGAAAGATTAGGTGTCGCAAAAGTTTGATTACGATTTGATCATCATTGGTGCGGGTGTGGGCGGACATGGGGCTGCCCTTCATGCTGTGGCAAGTGGTTTAAAAACGGCGATCGTCGAAGATGGCGTAATGGGCGGAACTTGTGTCAATCGCGGCTGTATCCCTTCCAAAGCTTTGCTAGCGGCTTCAGGTCGAGTCCGCGAAATGAAGGCAAAATCTCATCTGAAGGCTTTGGGAATTGAGGTCGGGGAAGTAAATTTCGATCGCGGGGCGATCGCTCTTCATGCTGATAACTTAGTCTTAAAATTGCGTGGTGACTTGACCAATAGCCTCAAACGATTAGGCGTAGATATTTTGGAAGGTCGCGGAAAAGTGGCGGCGGTGCAGTCTGTGAGTGTGGGCGACAAGATTTATAGTGCCAAAGATATCATTATCGCCACAGGTTCTGAGCCGTTTGTGCCACGGGGCGTGCAACTCGATGGCAAAACGGTATTTACCAGCGATCAAGCCGTGCGTCTAGAAACCTTGCCCCAATGGATTGCGATCATCGGTAGTGGCTATATCGGACTGGAATTTGCTGATGTGTATACGGCTCTTGGTTCAGAAGTAACGATGATCGAAGCTTTGGATGTATTGATGCCGGGGTTTGATCCAGACATTGCCAAGATTGCTGAGCGCATATTGCTGAAGCCTCGCGATATCGAAACCAGAACTGGCGTATTTGCTACCAAAATCACCGCAGGCTCTCCCGTCAAGATTGAGCTTACGGACGCGAAGACGAAGAAGATAATTGAAGTTCTGGAAGTCGATGCTTGTTTAGTCGCGACTGGTCGGATTCCCCTAACGAAGGATCTCGGCTTAGAAAATGTGGGGATTGCGCCCAATCAACGCGGCTTTATTGATGTGGATGACACTATGGCAACTTCAGTTCCGCATTTATGGGCGATCGGTGATGCCACTGGCAAGATGATGTTGGCTCACGCAGCTTCAGCACAGGGAATTGTGGCTGTCGAAAATATGTGCGATCGCCCTGCAACTGTTGATTATCAAAGTATCCCTGCGGCGGCATTTACCCATCCTGAAGTGAGTTTTGTCGGCTTGACAGAGCCACAGGCTAAGGAAAAGGGGCTGGCTGAAAACTTTAAGGTGGCTACGGCTAAGTCTTACTTTAAGGGAAACTCGAAGGCGATCGCCGAAGGCGAAACTGAAGGACTCGCCAAGATTGTTTACCGTGAAGATACGGGTGAACTTTTGGGCGTACATATTATTGGTATCCATGCGGCTGACCTGATCCATGAGGCTTCTGCGGCAATTCGCGATCGCCAAACCGTACAGAAATTAGCCACAATTGTCCATGCTCACCCAACGCTCAGCGAAGTGTTGGATGAAGCGTACAAACGGGCAGCGCATATATAACGAAAAAAAAGGCACTCCCAATGGGAGTGCCTTTTTTTTTTGAGTTTAGAATTAACCAAATCTACCGCTAATGTACTCTTCAGTCGCAGTTTCTTTAGGACTGCTAAAAATAACCGAAGTGCGATCGATCTCGACCAACTTACCTGTACGTTTGCCAGTTTCACTGAGTTCTGTGTTGAAGAACGCAGTCATGTCAGCCGATCGCGAAGCTTGTTGCATATTGTGAGTCACAATCACTAGCGTAAACTTCTGCTTTAGCTCTTGCATTAACTCCTCAATACGAAGCGTGGAGATTGGGTCAAGAGCCGAGCAAGGCTCGTCCATCAAGATTACCTGTGGCTCGACGGCGATCGCACGGGCAATACACAAACGCTGTTGTTGACCACCCGAAAGGGCTAGACCACTTTCTTTGAGCTTATCTTTGACCTCTTCCCAAATCGCCGCCGATCGCAATGACTTTTCAACTAAGTCATCCATATCGTTTTTAGATCCCTTAAACCCATTGATGCGAGGACCGAAGGCGATATTTTCATAAATCGACTTTGGGAATGGGTTAGGACGCTGGAACACCATGCCAATATGACGACGCACCGCTACAGGATCAATCTTCGGATCGTAAAGATTATGCCCGTTAAAAGTAATTACACCTCTAACTTTTGCGCCTTCAATCAAATCGTTAAGACGATTAAAGCATCTCAAAATCGTACTTTTACCACAACCCGAAGGTCCAATGAAAGCGGTAATCTGATTTTTGAATACTTCTAAGTTAACGCCTGAGACTGCGGGAAAGTTTGAGTTATAAAAAACATTAACGTCTTCTACCTTTAAAATCGCCTGATTTGTAGATTTAGTACTACTTAAATTCATTTTGAAACCCCAACTTCGTTATATTTATCCTTCATCACACACACTGACTTAATTAGCCCGACTTCTTAAAAATATCGCCACTAAATTCATCCCTAAAACCAAGACCATCAGCACAACGATACCCGCAGAGGCAAGCACTTGAAACTCTGGCTTAGGATCGCCAACCCATTCATAGATTTGATATGGCAGAACTGAGAAGAAGTTATCGTTTGACCATAGTGTATCGGTAAATACATCTCCCATCCTACCACTGAACAAAGCTCCGAAATTAATAGGCGAAGCTTTAGGGTCAAATAGAACTGTACCCGCACCAAGGACAACAATGGGCGCAGTTTCGCCAATGCCTCTAGATGTAGAGATGATTACAGCCGTCAAAATCCCGGGGAATGCGGATGGCAAGACATGATAGCGAATTGTTTGCCACTTAGTCGCACCAACTCCATAAGAAGCTTGACGGACTGATTGCGGAACGGCGCGGATGGCTTCTCTAGCAATAACAATTACTGGCGGTAAAATTAGCAAAGTAATCGTCAAAATCCCAGTAACGATGACAGCGCGACCGCCATAAATACCACGAACAAATAGCCCCAATCCCAAAAGTCCATAAATGATCGATGGGATACCAGCGAGGTTATAGATATTTAATTCAATTAAATCTGTAAACCAATTTTTTTTGGCATACTCTTCTAGATAAATGGCTGAGCAAACTCCAAGCGGGATGACCAAAACCAATACATAGGAAAGCATGGCAATGGAGCCAAGTATTGCGGCTCTATAACCCGACTCTAAAGGACGGCGCGATGGATATAGCTTAAACAAATCTAAGTTAAGGCGGCTAGAACCGTCACTAACGACTTGATAAATCAAAAATGCAAGGACAATCAGACCAAGAGATGTGGCAAAAATACAAAAAGCTGCAAATATTTTGCCCCATAGCTGTCTTGATTCTAGTTTGGGTTCAAACTTGGAATCGCTAGGCTGTCCATCGATCGTATCTAATATGTCGATCCCGTTACTCATAGGTTTCTTTGAAGCGATTGCTAATTAGCTTACTGATAATGTTAAGAAGGAGTGTGATCAGAAATAGCATCATCCCAACGGCGAAGAGAGCTTGATATTCAACACTGCCGACTCGTGAGTCACCCTTTGCAACTTGAGCGATGTAAGCGGTCATCGTACCAACGGTTTGTCTAGGATCAAATGTTAGAACTGGACGCTGACCGGCCGCGATCGCCACAATCATCGTCTCACCAACGGCGCGGGATATACCCAAAATGATTGCCGCACAAATACCTGATAATGCGGCGGGAAGCACAACGTTTGTGGCAACTTCTTTTTTGGTAGAGCCAAGCCCATAGGCGGCTTCGCGCAGTGAAGTTGGCACTGCAACCATTGCATCTGTACTGATCGAAGCGATCGTGGGGACAATCATGATCCCCATAATCAAACCTGCACTAAGAGCATTAAACCCTTGTAATCCAGGAATAATTTTGTTTAAGAATGGGGTAACAACTGTGAGCGCAAAGTAGCCATACACAACAGTTGGTACGCCAGCGAGCAGTTCAATTACGGGGCGCAAAAATTTCCCCAATTTGGGTGAAGCATATTCTGCAAGATATACGGCTGTTGCCAAACCCAATGGAGTGGCGACCAACATCGCAATTAACGCCACCATCAAAGTGCCGTTAACTGTTGGCCATACACAAAAACCCTTCTCGGCAAATTGTGGTGTCCAGCTACAGCTATAGCTACCATTTTCTAGGGTTTTGCCAAATAGAAACTCGCCAATACTAGCTTTACCGAAAAAACTAACCGTTTCTGAGGCAAGTACATAGACGATCGCTACGGTCGTCAGCACCGACACGCAAGCACAAAAAAGCAACACATAGCCAATCGCACTTTCACGGATATTGCGATCGCGTCGTTGATAAAGATCAAGGTCTTCGACTTGAGGTGGAGTTGCAGGACTTGTCATAAATTTTTCTCATCAAGTACATCAAAAGCGGAAGCCCTCATAGATACTAAGAGGGCTTCACTCAAAACTAACTCGAAATTATTTCAAGTCTTTTGCAAGCAATTCAGCTACAGAAACGCCAGCAGGAGCATCCATGAAGGTTGAACCTGTCTTAGCAGCACTCAAACGCTCAAGGATCTTAGGTACAGCGTCACTAGGAAGTGGTACATAACCAACTTCTTTGACGACCTTAAGATCTTTGAAGTAATAATCAGCAAAAGCCTTTACTTCAGGACGTGCTAGAGATTTCTTGCTGACATAGATAAACAGAGGACGAGACAAGGGAGCGTATTTGCCAGAGTTAATATTCTCAGCAGTAGGCGCAACGCAACCCTTACCACCATCAACTTCAACAGCAGTCAACTTCTTAGCGTTTTCTTCATAGTAAGAAACACCAAAGAAGCCCATTGCACCCTTGCCACCTTGAACGCCCTTAACGGTGATGTTGTCATCTTCGCTAGGTTGATAATCTTTACGGATTACTTTGGATTTTTTATTGACGGCTTCGGTAAAGTAGTCAAATGTGCCAGAGTCAGCACCTGCACCAAAGAGGGCAATTGTTTCTTTGGGGAAATCAGGGCGAACTTGATCCCAAGATGTGATTTTGCCTTCTGAGTCTGGACTCCACATGGTGTTGAGTTCGGCAATAGTAAGGCACTTTGCCCAAGTATTTTCTTTGTTGACTACTACAGTCAGACCGTCAACAGCAACAGGTAGTTCAACAAACTCTACACCGTTCTTCTTGCAATCTTCAGCTTCTGCCTTTTTGATTGGACGAGAAGCATTAGCAATATCGATATCGCCAGAACAGAATTTCTTAAATCCACCGCCAGTACCACTTGTACCAACAGGAACCTTTACACCAGGATTTGATTTTGCGAAGTCTTCAGCAACAGCTTTGCTGATTGGAGCAACTGTGCTAGATCCATCAATGGTGATGTTGCCAGTTAAGTTAGAAGGTGCTTTTGCTGGTTCCTTTGTCGCTGCGGCTGTTGTTGTTTTTGTCGCTGCGGGGGTAGTTGCACTAGTGGTGGTTGGGGTTTCGGTTCCACCACAGGATGCTAGGATTGCGGCTAGCGTAACGCCTGCTACAAAAGTTACAACATGACGATTGATATTCTTTTTGGACATCATAAAAATCTTACTGCGATTATATCTGTTACGGTTGACTTAGGCATTTAAGCTAGACAAGTCTGATACTAAACTGCATCCGTCAACACAAGGTTAAGAAATGTTAAAGGTGCAGTTAAGTTTGCATTGAAAACCAATTTCTTTATTAAGATTTGGGAACAAGTGTTGCTAAAAAAATTCTTATTAGGATTGGATTAACTAACTCTGGAACTTCATCTTGTGGACAATGCCCCGCGTTTGGTAGGTCGATGAATTCTTTAACGCAATCAAATCTGGTAAAGGATTTGCGCCCTAGCTCAATTGGTTCCCAAGGATCGCGATCGCCCCACAGCACGATCGCCTCACAGGGCAGAATGGCTAACAAGTCCTCAGGTCTTGGACCTTGGGAGTAGCGCACAAAAGCCATAAACACATCAACAGCATTAGGGTTTTGGGCAGGTTTGATTAAGATCTCGACTAGCTCATCGGTAACGGCTTCTTTGTTGATATAAGCTTGCGACAAAATCTGTTTTACCGATCGCGGATTACGCACTTGGTCAAAAAATAATTTGGCGATCGCCCGATTACCCAAAACATTCTGTACAGCCTTCACGCCGACACGCTTATACCAAGGCATATCCAGTTGATTTTGTTCTTGTAATAGTCGCAATGAGCAGTTGATTAATACTGTTTTAGCAATCAACTCAGGGGCATAAATCGCCGCTTGCATGGCGACAACTGCGCCAATCGAGTTACCGACTAAAATGGCGCGATCGCCCACCACCTCGCGCACAAAATCGGCAACCTGTTGCCCCCAAGTTTCAAAAGTATAGGCAAGCTCACTCGGTTTTGGCTGCTCTGAAGATCCAAAGCCAACTAAGTCGATCGCATAAACTCTGGCATGTTGGGCTAACACGGGGATATTCTTGCGCCAATGTCCCACCGAAGCGCCAAAGCCATGAATCAGCACAATCGCAGGTTTGTCGAGGTTTTTATCTAGTCCCTCAACACAATAACCAATTTTATAACCACGCCATGTCCAGAAGCGATCGGCAAATTTACAATATTCAAACAACATTTAATATAACTTAGTAACTATGAAATATAGCAGAATTTAGGAGTGAGTAATGGATGATATTTTGCTTGACCAACTGTCGATAAAGGTAAACTTATATGAAGCAATTAGAACTACCTAATTTCGCCTATCCTATCATTGACTAGAGGTTAGCCTCCCGTAATTATATTTGGCTGATATAGCTCTAAACTAAATTGTATTCTGATTTTGATGTTGATATAGACAACCTGAAAATCACTAGCAGTTTAGAAATAATTATTTTTAAAACTTTTCAATAATATTATTTGGAGATTTAAACGTGGCAATTCCTTTGTTGAATTACGCTCCAGCATCGCAAAATTCTCGCGTAGCTGGTTTTACAGTGGGGAGTGACAACACACCGCGCATTTACACCACTGCAAACTTGCTTTCTGGTTCTGATCTAGATGAGTTAATTGAAGCTGCCTATCGTCAAATTTTCTTTCATGCTTTTGCTAGCGATCGCGAAGTCACCCTAGAATCTCAACTACGTTCTGGCAACATCTCGGTCAGACAGTTCGTGCGTGGACTAATTCTTTCCAACACCTACAAAACTAGCTTTTACGACAAAAACAACAACTACCGCTTTGTTGAACAAACTGTTCAGAGGGTTCTTGGTCGTGATGTCTATAGCGAACGCGAAAAGATCGCTTGGTCTGCTGTGGTCATGACTAAGGGTATTGAAGGTTTTATTGATGATTTGCTCAATAGCGACGAATATCTTGAAGCTTTTGGCGATGACATTTTGCCTTATCAGCGCCGTCGGGTTCTTCCTAGCCAAAGAATTGGCGAAATGCCTTTCAATCTCAAGTCTCCTCGCTACGATGCTTACCATCGCGCACAATTGGGCTTCCCTCAACTCATTTGGCAAAATACTGTTCGCAGCTATGTGGCAACCGACAGAACGCCAAAAATTGGCGATCCATCTTTGTTCTTGAACATGGCGCGTAGTATTAGCACTCCTGCTGGTACTCAAAGCCCTGTATCTACTCAAAATCTCGATTATGAGCGCCTTGTTCCTTACCGTCGCTAAGTTTTACAGCGTCTCTCTGTAAGACAAACAAAGTAGAGGGGCGCAAAGCGCCCCTTTACTTTGTCTATAATTATTTGATTTGTTATTAATTTGTCATTAATGGATATTCATCAATTTCTTGAACTATTTGTCGGTCGTTGGCGATCGCAACGCAGCAATCATCAATTTGGGCAGGGAAATGATAGTGACATTCGCTCTGTAATTGAGATTGCCTCCTTAAGCCTTGACGATCCTAACTTAATTACTATTTGTCAACAACATGGCGTTGATCCTCAAACCGCCATGCATCCCATGCAAATGTCGTGGGAAGAAGAATCTTTGAGCAGTAATAAGCCTAAGGGTAGTGCTGTCATAGTTGCTATCCCTAATGATCTTGCTGCGCCCCAAAAAGGTGAATTTTTGACAGGACAGAGCAAAGGCAGCTATGAATTTGGCATAGACGAGTCGCTTACCATTCAAACAACGGTTAATCAAGGGGCGATCGTTGAACGTATTTGGTATGGCAATCCTAATTTACGATTTCGGGTGGCAACTTGGCTACAAGGTGAGCAGACTAGCGATCGCCGTGTGCAGTCGTCAAAGTTTTATTCTGAAATCCGCAGCGTGACAACCAAAACTTAAGAACACAAAATAGAAGCGGCGCATCGCGCCGCCTTTATTTTGTGTTTACGATTTTAAGAAGTGTGATATCAAATTCCAAACTTCTAAGCCGATAAAACCTGCCAAAAAGACAAAAATTGCGATATTTAAACCAGTCTTAATTTTTTCCACAAGATTTCCTATATTAGAAAAAGACTATGTTGACACTCCTGCGTCACTTATGATCAAAAATTATTCTCACAAAAATTTACTGGCGATCGCTATACTCGAATGCTTAAATAAATCAAATAATTTTAACTAGAAAAAACATCTTTTTTTCTAGTTAAGTTAAACTTAGCCATCATTACATTCAAGTGTGGGGATGTACTTCTATGAATTGGATTAAAAGGTTTAGTATTTTTGGCACTGGGGCGATCGCCTCTACGATCGCATCATTGGCGATCGGGCAAGCCGCAGAGGCTCGTTTTGTGGTCTTTGTATTAGGGAACGATTCCGCAACATTACAAAGAGTTCGCACCGTCTCACCCACCGCTTTTGCTACAAAGATTAATGATCAGCCTGTAGTTCAGGCGGGTACATTTAATTCCGAGGCTAGTGCTGATAGCTTAGCGATCGCTCTGGCAAATTCTGGGCTGACTCCGCAAAAGCAATTTAAAGCGACAGGCGGCAAGGAAAGTAACGTACCCGTTCCTTTTACTGAACTCACATCAGTAAATAACTTGCCTTCGACACCTCAATCAGTTGTGATTCAACAAACATCGGCACAACAGCCCGTGAGCGTTCAGCCAGAATCGCAGCCCCAAATTTTTAGCTCAGCGCCTCAACAGAGCATCGCTTATACCAGCAATCAATGTTTGCAAGGCGCATTCGTCAACGGAGTCTCTAGCTGCGCTCAGCCACAATACCAACAGATTACAACAAATACTGTTGTCCCTCAAATTCAAACTCAGCAGGTGCTTGTCCCCCGTTGGCAGCAAGTAATAGTGCCTGAAACGCGCCAAATTGTCACCCAGACGGTTGTACCCCAAACTCAAATTGTTCAAACTGGCTATGCACAGCAGTCAGGTTATATTCAACCGACTAGTTATGTGCAGTCAGCACAAACAGGCACTTGTGTGCAAGCAGCAACGCAAGCAGGCTGTTTGCAATCAGGTTATATCCAACCAACTGCTTATGTGCAACCACAGACAGGATTTATTGCGCCGTCAACGATCGCCGCTAGTAATTATGATGGTTTTAGCCAAAATGCTGGATTGAGCGCAGGATTGAATAATGGATTGGGCGAAGACGCGCTATTGCCACAAGCAAGCCAAAATCCTAACTTTAGGTATATTGCCGCCGTACCTGCCAAATCAAGCAATCAGTTTTTGCTGTCACGAGTGCGCCAGTATGTGCCTAATGCCTTTTTCTCAAATTCTGGGCGTGGTACTTATATTCATGCAGGTGCTTATCAGAGCCGTGACTCTGCCGAATCTGTATCTCGCTATTTGCGATCGCAAGGTGTTGACTCAAGAGTTCTTTACTTCTAAAAACTACTTCTAAAAACGATGATCGTAGATAGCAACTCTGACTCTAGCCAGCGACCATCTCGTCGGATCAAATGGCTTGAGCCATTCGCTTTACTTTTTCCAAGCGGTTTTTGGCTAATCACATTTTTGATTATTCCGACAATTTTTATTTTTGTGCAGAGCCTTGTCCCCCTTGGCAAGACTGAGTTTGGACTAGATAACTACCAGCGAGTTTTTGAGTACGTTGGTGGTAACTTCATTTATTTAACCGTAGTCTGGCGATCGCTGCTTTATGCGGTGATCACAACTGGATTTTGCCTGTTATTGGGCTTTCCTGTCGCCTATTGGTTAGCGGTGATTGCCCCCAAACGTTGGCGCAATATCTTGTTATTACTATTTGTGTTGCCACTGTGGACTTCATCACTGCTGCGATCCTATGCATGGATTACCATTTTGCGACCAACTGGAGTTTTAAATAGTTTTCTTAATTTAATTGGTTTGTCAGGAATCAATGTGTTAAATAAAGCCGAAGGCGTAATTATTGGCATGGTTTACACCTACTTGCCTTACATGGTTTTAGTCCTATTTACTTCTCTAGAACGTCTCGATTTACGCTTACTAGAAGCCGCCGCCGATCTTGGGGCAAATGCTAAACAAACTTTTTGGCAAGTCACAGTTCCTCAAGTATCTTCAGGAATTATTGCAGGATCGGCACTGGTAGCTATTTCTAGTTTTAGTGATTATATCAACCCTCAACTACTAGGTGGTCCTGGCAGTCGCACGATCGCCTCAATTATTGAGTTGCAATTTTTGGGAGCAAGTAGCAATCGTGGTTTTGGCTCGGCAATTAGTATGGTGTTAGTCTTAGCGGTGACGATCGCGATTGTATTGCTAATTAGATATGGCGATCGCAGGGTGGTTAGTGATGGCTAATGAAATAAATATCGCCCCGATCAAGCGTTGGCAAACTTGGTACACAGTGCTGGCCTTCTTTTATATGTACTTGCCGCTTACCGTTCTTACTATTTTTAGCTTTAACAAATCGCCATCCCCATCTCAATGGACTGGCTTTACTTGGGAGTGGTACGCCAAATTTCTCCAAAATCCGATCTTGCTAGCTGCTTTACAAAATAGCCTTAGTGTCGCCCTAGTCGCCGTTTCCGTTTCGGCAGTGTTAGGCACTCTCACCGCAGTGGGCTTAGCTCGATATTATTTTCCAGCCAAAGGTTTATATAGGGGCATCACCTACTTACCCTTGATCGTGCCTGACATTGCGATCGCTGTGGCAACCCTCGTATTTTTTGCCGCCATCAAGTTGCCCCTTAGCCTTGGCACAATTGTGATCGCCCACATTGTTTTTTGCTTAGCCTATGTGGCGGTGGTGGTGTCCAGTCGCCTTGCTACTGTCGATCCGAAGCTCGAAGAAGCCGCCCTTGATCTTGGAGCTACGCCCGTACAAGCTTTTTTGCGAGTGCTTTTGCCACAGCTTTTACCTAGCATCTTGTCAGGTTGCCTGCTGGCCTTCATTCTCAGTATGGATGACTTTGTAATTGCTTACTTCACCGCAGGCGTTGGCGCGACTACCTTACCCGTCGCTATTTTTTCATCATTACGCAGTGGCGGTGTAACTCCTGAGTTAAATGCTCTTAGTGTGTTACTAATTATTGCTTCCGCCTCAATCGCGGCGATCGCCGAAATTATCAGAGGTTGGGGTCGCCATGAGTAAAAAATCGTAAGACTTATTTCGACGCTCATTTTTCATTTAACTTATTACTTCTATTTATTTCTATGAAAAAGTATATTTCCCTTGCTGCTGCTGCTGGTTTAGTCATATATACAGTCATCGCTTGCACACCGTCTCCGAGCGTAACTGATAATCCACCTCCTGCGCCATCCTCGATAAAGCCATCCGATAAGCCCAAAGACGCTAACATCACATCTGTCAAAACTGAGGCAAAAACCGATGTTAAAGCGATCGCCAGTAATCCTATCGATTGGCAAGATTACAAATCATCGGCGGGCAAATTTAGCATCCAAATGCCTAGCAAGCCCAAAGAACAATCTCAAGAGCAGGGAACAGTCAAGCTGAGTACCATAACTGCTGAAGCTAATGATTCGGGATATTTTATTGCTTATGCAGATTTTCCTGAAAAGGTGGCTAGTCCTGCGGATGTGCAGAAGGGGCTGACAACTTCAGTAAAAAGTTTAGTTGAGAATATTAAAGGAGAAATCAAGTCGGAGCAAGAATATTTACTTGACAATGTTCAATGCCGTGATTTTGAAGCGATCGGTAAAGTTCAATCAACAGACGTGTCGATGAAAGGAAGGTTTTGCCTTGCTGATAGTCGAATCTATCAAATATTTGCGTTAGGAGCTAAAGATAAGTTTTCTCCTGCCGATGTCGATCGCTTTGTTACCTCTTTTAAAATTGACAAATAAAAGCTAAAACAGCAAAAGCCTCGCGTTGCGAGGCTTTTTTTTAGTTTCGAGAGGCGCACCCAGAGGGTGCGCCTCTCGAAAATTATTGCCGATTGGTTTCATTTATTTGCCATTTTTCAGAGGAGGCATTCCAGACTAAATTTATGCGTAGGCTTTCGGAAGAAGTTTTTTTACCTTGTTGATACGTCAGTTCGATATCCACGATCGCAAAATTTTTTTCAGCATTGACCACACGCACTCTGCTCACTAAAACTTTATCTACCGTCCGCCACCAATCGGTAAAGCTGCCATATCCTTTAGCCTGATCGCTTTGAAATCTTGGCGTGAGATCTTGCCATGCATTCTGAAACTGGCGATCGTTGATCATGCTGTAATAATCTCGAACTGCTTGATCGGGAGCAAGCTTAGCAGGTGTAGGTGTGACTGTTGGCGTAGGTGTGGGCGTGACTGTTGGTGTGGCTTTTGG
>JANODY010000142.1:0-14823 GCA_031412945.1 Cyanobacteria bacterium SOY_65_metabat_81 | reverse complement strand
CAATTCACTTGTTCGTAATTCATTTTGCAATCTTTTTACTTGGTCTTCGTTTAAAAAGTTCCGTGCTGGCATTTTATTATTCTCAGTAAGTCTGTTGTTCTATATTAATATTTCTTGCAACTTAAATGCCGATTAGCTTATTCCAACTTTTCTGCCGCCTTCAAAAAAGCCCGTTTCGCCGCAATCTTATTCTTACGATTGGTATAACGCCTAAAACTCTTGACATCCCGATGTCGAGTCAACTCCATCGCCAAAGAAGGATCTAACTCATACTTCACAATCAAATTCGTCGCAAACGTATGCCTACCCCGATGCGAATGCAAATCAATCCCAGTCTTCTCCGCCAAATCATCCATCACATGCCGAATCCCCCAATAGCTCAACCGCTTACCTTGACTGCGATTAGAACAAGACACAAACAAAGCACTATCAGGCAATAACTCCCCTTCTTTCTCCCTCCTCCAATCCAAATAAGCATCCAAATCCTGAATACCCAACTTCGTCAAAGGCACTTCGCCCTTACTATCCCACTTCGCCTCCTTAATCACCAATTCTCCATTGACATAATCCTCAACATTGAGGCGACAGACCTCCTCGGCTCTCAAGCCATGCAACAACACCGAAAACAAAGCCCGATCGCGAAACGCCACCTTACCTAACGAAATCGCCTCATAAATTCGCAACACCTCCTCATCCTCCAAATCCTTAGCCACAGGGTCAGGCAATCGTTCTTGCTGAATGCCAATCGTCGGATCGGCAACCACATATTCTGATAGCAACATCCATCGATAAAAAGATTTCAGAGTCCGCAATACCCGATTCACCGAACTCAGCGCCAACTCACGCTCCTTCAGCAAAAAAGTTTTAAACTGTGTCACTTTGCGCCGACTCACATCCACCCAAGCCAGATCACACCAATCCATAAATGTTCGCAAGTCCGCTTGATAAGCCTTACGACTCTTCGGCTGTAAAGATCTTGATGCTAAAAATTCATCAACCCTCGCTTGGCGTAAGTCTGTAGTGGCGATCGCTTTGGGCGGTTCACTGAAAACAACTAAAATTGGCTCTGGAATCGACATAGCAGCATCATCTGAATTAACAATTAACTTCCTATCGGCATCACCGCGCATACAAAGTGAGATCGCCCGCCATTAGCAACCCCTATCTCCAAGTAGTGCTAGACGACGCAAAAAACGATTATTTTTAAGATCGAAATCCCAATTCGTCACAGATTTATCTTAGAGCAAATAAGTGTCAATTATATGTCATTAAATTTGTGTGAATAAGTGTTTATACTTAGTGGGGTTGACGTGTTTTCTGGATTTCAGGGCTTTTCTTGGCGCGTTGTTATATATTGAAGGGGTATCCCTGCCCGTTAGTTAACTGTCGTTATGCAAAAATGGTTTAATACTGCTGGTCCTTGTAAAGCTGATATTCACTACATGTTGTCAGCGACTGAGCGCTTGCCTGAAATCAAACAATTAATTGCTCAAGAAAATTATTTTGTGATCCATGCGCCACGTCAGACGGGTAAAACTACAGCAATGCTGACCCTCGCGCAAGAACTCACCACTAGTGGTGAATATACATCGGTAATGGTATCGGCAGAAGTCGGGGCAACTTTCCCTAATGAACCAGAAAAAGCAGAAGATATCATTTTAGCAGCATGGCGAGATGCGGCAGATTTCTGGTTGCCAGACGAACTGAAACCACCAACCTACAATGTAAATCAGCCGCCACAGCGTATTGGTAATTTTTTAAAGGTATGGTCGGAGGCTTCACCAAGACCATTGGTAATATTCATTGATGAAATAGATTCTTTACAAAATCAAACTTTGATGACTGTATTGCGACAGTTGAGAGATGGATTTCCTCGCCGTCCGCAGGGATTTCCGCAGTCAGTTGCTTTGGTGGGGATGCGTGATGTGCGGGATTATAAATATGCTTCTGGAGGAAGCGATCGCCTAAATACTTCGAGTCCTTTTAATATCAAAGTGCGTTCCTTTACTTTGAGTAACTTTACTCTTGAAGATGTGAGAAATCTCTATCAGCAACATACGGAAGCCACAGGACAGATATTTGCGTCCGAAGCTGTTGATTTAGCTTTTCACTTGACGCAGGGACAGCCTTGGTTGGTCAATGCGATCGCTAAGGAAATTGTGGAATATATTACGAAAGATCCATCTATTCCTATTACTGCTGAGTTAGTGAATCAAGCGAAGGAAATCTTGATTAAGAGACAGGATACGCATCTGGATAGTCTTGCGGAAAGACTAAGAGAAGATCGAGTCAGAGCAGTGATTCAGCCTATTCTCGCAGGACAGGAACTGCCAGATGTGCCACAGGATGATATTCGCTACGTTTTAGATTTAGGGCTTTGTACTAACGAAAATGGTTTGGCGATCGCTAATCCTATTTATCAGGAAGTGCTTCCTAGAGTGCTTGCCTATGTAACTGCTGCTTCTATTGGGTATCTTCAACCAACCTGGCTTAGTGAGCAAGGTGAATTTTTGCCCGATCGCTTATTGGAAGCGTTCTTATTATTCTGGCGGCAACATGGGGAACCTTTGTTTGGAAGCACGCCCTATCCAGAGATTGCGCCGCATCTGGTGCTGATGGCTTTTCTACACCGTGTTGTTAATGGTGGTGGCACATTGGAGAGGGAATATGCAATTGGTTCGGGAAGAATGGATATCTGTTTGCGTTATGGCAAGGTAACTTTGGCGATGGAATTGAAGGTATGGGCTGATAAAAGACCTGATCCGCTTAAGGAAGGTTTGCCGCAGATCGATAAGTATTTATCGGGGTTGAGTTTGGATACGGGTTGGTTGGTGATATTCGATCGCCGTTCTGGGTTGCCGCCTCTTAGCGATCGCACGACTACTGAGAATGTCATTAGTCCCGCAGGGCGAGAGATTGTTGTAATTCGAGGCTAAAGACTGCTTGCTATGTCAATAGCAGAGACAATTTTAGTTGTTTACGGCGAACCGCCTAAAGCGATCGCCGCCACAGATTTATGTTATGCAAGGGTTAAGGACACTCCAACGCAAAGCCCGTTCGCTTAATTTATCAATTTCCGATTGCGTTTTATATCGTACTCAACCAACTCATTCAGAAAACAATACAAGTGCCTGTCAAAGTAATGTCATAAGTTCGCGGATTGCTCAATATGAAAACAGATTACTTGATCGTTGGCAGTGGTCTATCAGCATTGACCTTTGGTGCGCTAATGGCAAACTCTGGCAAAACTGTCCAAATCCTCGAAGCGCACGAACATGCTGGTGGCTTTGGACATACCTTTACGATGGCAAAAAAATATAAATTTAATGCCCAATTTCACTATGTTTGGGATTGCGGCGAAGGACAAACCGTTAATCGAGTACTAAAAAAACTCGGTTTAGAACATGAAGTCACCTTTGAGCGTTACGACCCGCAAGGCTTTGATCATATGCGAAGCCCTGAATATGCGACCGATATTCCCTCAGAGCCAGAAGAGCTAATCCAGCGACTATCTAGCCTGTTTCCAGAATCAAGCGATCGCCTTCGTCAGTTCATTAACGAAGTAGAGAAAACTGGCGAGGGATTAAAGAAACTATCGCCGCCAATTAATCCGATGGAACTAATCAAACATCCGCTTGAGGTGTTTTCTACGGTTCAGCATCTGAATAGCACACTGCAAGATGTATTTGATAAGTTTCAACTTCCCCAAGGCGCTCAAACCTTACTAGCCCTGCAATGGCTAGATTTTTTGTTGCCGCCCAATCAATTGTCTTTCTATGCATGGGTAGTATTGTTCCGAGGCTACCAAGCGGGTGCGTTCTATCCCACGCAGCATTTTCAGCATGTGATTAATTCACTGGTCAAAGTCATCGAATCTCACGGCGGACAGGTATTGCTTAATCATGAAGTTATGAATTTTAGTGTTAGCAATAGAACTGTGACAGGAGTTCAGGCGATGAATCTCCAGAATCACCAAACCGAGGAGTTTACAGGCGATACGGTGATTTGCAATATCGATCCCAAAAAAGCCGCGAAGATGATCGGCGAATCCCAATTCTCGAAAACGGTGCGCCGAAAACTCGATTATACATATTCGGCATCTAACTATATGGCTTATTGTGTCGTCAAGGATATCGACCTGAGAAACTATGGATTTGGGAAATGGAATCTCTTCCATACGGGGCATGACAATCTCAATGAAGCTTTCGCGCAAATGTACGATCGCCATGATTTCTCTAATCCTAGTTTTGCAATTACCACGCCCACATTACTTACCGAGGCAAGTCTAGACTGCCCAGAGGATAGCCAAATTGTGGAATTTCTCACAGTTGCTAATTATGACTATTTCAAGAAATTAGAAGGAGGCGATCGCAAGGCTTATAACCACAAAAAGCAGGAGATTTTTGATTCGATTCTTGATGTTGTGGAAGCAAAATATGTGCCGAACTTTAGAAAGCATCTGGTCTTCCATATTACGGGTAGCCCGACCACAAACGAGCGTTTTTGCTGGTGTCCGAACGGTAATTCCTATGGCTCTAGCCTAACACCACGCAATATGGGTCTAGGTAGATTGAATCACGAAACTTCACTCCATCATTTCTATTTTTGTAATGCTTCATCTGGCTACCCTGGGTTTGCGCCCACGATTTGGACAGGAGCCTTGCTATATCAACGACTGTCAGGCGATGTAATTTTGGGCGAAATTCCAAAATCCAGTTGAAAAAGAAAAGGTTTAGATCCCCGACTTTTTTTGTGAATTTGTAAATTGTCTTTGCTTGCCTAGAAAAAGTCGGGGATCGCTTATTCAATCATCTCGCCTAATATCCTCGCGAACGCCTTCATAAATAACAGCAATAATAACAGCAACTGTGAGGATACACCCTAACTTTAGAAGATTTGGCGTTAGTGATAAGACTAAACTTAAGATAGCTTGAAAGAAGTCAAATAGAGCGCCAACTAAGAGGGCTGTAACAGCGATCGCCCAGAGCATCAAATAAATCGCACAAGCTCGACAAGTATGTCTAAAAACTTTGCTGTATCTATGGCGATCGCTGTTTTTAAGCTTATTAATAGAGCGTTCTTCTCTAAATGCGTCTCGGTCTGGTTCGTAACTCATTGAACTGATCTCCTTAAAATCATTGAAAAGTAATCAAGGATTGCGGAAAGCGGCGATCGCAACAATCGCGTAATATTTAGAGATAGATTCAACTGTTAGAATTTCTGTAAAAAAGCAAATGGGAGCAATCTCATTTGAGATTAATATTTCGATATCTGGATTTTGTTGAAGATGGTGGCAAAGTTTGACTTCGCCATGTAAGACTTTTACGAGAATATTCACGGGATAGGGGGCGATCGCTTTGATACTGACTTCTTCGCCCACGAGAATTTCTGATGTAAAGGGTATATCGGGAAATTTTAAGATTTGGGCTTTGCGAGGAGAAATGGAAGTAACGAGATCGCTAACGCCTTTCCCTGTGGATATTTCAGAGTATTTGAGTTTGACGGCGATCGGTGATGAAGATGTGCTTAGATCGGCGATCGGAAAGTTTGTGTCTGGAGGAGGCTTAAAATAGTCATTTTTTAGGTGGGGCATGAATAAATATATAAAGTTTTTTATTTAACTGATAGTTTTAACACTAAAACTAATAATAAACAGACAAAATTTTAATATTCTAGCTTGAAAACTAAATAAAAAAAGATAAAAAATAGATTCGGAGCGATAAAAAATTTTGAAAGTAATGAATAAAACTGTTTGCTCTATTCATTACTTTCAAAATATAACACGTTATACAAAAAACGCAAGATATTTAAACGGTTTGCATATTGTAATATGCCAGAATCTTGTTTGCCGTTAAACGTTTATTTTGACTTGTTTGCAATATCTTGGTTGATTGATTGTCTCTAAATTAGTACATCTTGAATCTAGCTATAGACTTCTTAATTTATCCCCATAAAGTAGAAGAAGGTCAGCCAAGTCTTTCTATAACAATAGATTGAATCCTAAGATATTAGTATTGATAAAGCGAAAGCGCCCTTACAAATCTGTAAGAGCGCTTTCGCTATCCACTGTAAATATTTATGAATTTAATTAGAATTTTTTTTGATAGTAAAAAAATTCATGACTTTTAAGAAAATCATGATAAAATTGTGGACATTCTAAGTTCTGCTCACGCAACTGGCTTTTTCTTAGATGTTCACAAAAATTATAGTTTTAAGGAGTAAAAATGGAAGATAAGGTTTCGAGAGTACTAGGTTTAATTGTTCTACTAGGATTAACCATTGGGACTTACACCCAAAACATCGATCCTAGATGTGCAATTGAAATCGCTTACTCAACTACGATGATTATAAAATCAACCTCTAAGCATTAAGAAATTGTTCAATAACCACTCTAAGCAAGTATATGCTACCAACATTTACTTGCTTTTTTGTTGGCAAACTTTTAACTTTCTATTATCGAAATAACAGACTTTCTCAACTAGGTAGAAGTTGATCGTTTCTTTCGCTTGAAGGACAAACGTAATTACGACAATGCTTGCTAAGACTAATAAAACAAGAACAATCCTAGAAGCAGCTTTCACCTGATTCTAAAGTATTGAAGACAGCACTTTATTCAAGGAGCTATCACTTATTCTTGTTTCAAAATACAAACAAAAACACGATATACAAAGTAAACTAAAAAATTCTAAGCTTGCATGGCTAAAGAATTTGTCATAGTTTAAATAAACAAATTCTAAGGTTCGATGACTAGAGAGTTTGTTTACTTAAATGTAACCGTCCAAGGAGAGAACGAAGTTAGAGGGTTCCAGGCTCATAAATGACCTAAATCAGGATGAATCAGTGCCAAAGCACCTAAAAATCGCTGAAATGACATTTCTTGTTAATCCTTTGGACACTTACACATTTAAACTATAACAATACTATTACATACAATATATATTGTCAAGTTTATTGCAGTATCACTGATTTTAATTTACGGTAATTGACAATTTTGTCTAAAACCTCAAATATTTGGCTAACTAGCTATTCTTGCAATAATACCACCTAAGCTCAAAAGAAAAAATTGACATATAAACATATAATAGTTGTATATGAGATACACTTCGTGCGGATAAGAAAATGACCACAACATGGGGTAAATACATTGACACATGGATCAGGCTAAAGCAGCCCGCTAGTACCTTTAAGCTGACTGAGTTTATTAAAGAAGTTATTGCCAAAAGCTCAGATTTATCTGACAGACAGATTCAAAGAATGAGAGATTTGCGTGATGGAGAACTTCCCGAAAGTAAATCTTTAATTAAATTAGTCGAAGCTTTTGAAGACTTGCAGATGTTAAATCCAAACGATATCTGCGATCGCCTGCTCTTGCCTTGGATACCAGTCGAAAAGCGGCAATCTGAGCTTGTTAGTAACACTAGCTCAAATAAATCGATTAAAAATACAATTACGATTGTTTCAGGTTGGCAAGCCCCCGCAGCGCTTACTGACGATCGCGTGATTGCGGCAGTGATTAAAAATCTTGCAGTTGGGTTTAGCTATAGATTTCTCTATCCAGCGCCAGAAAACTATGCCCTGCCACGGGAAAACGAAAACGCGCTTGAAATGGTACAAGATTGGGTAGAAGACTTGCGGCTTTTGCTTGAGGGTGAATGGTATCGGCAAGCGATTAGAAGCCGTGGACGGGAAGAGCGATCGGTTCTCGATCGCGATTTAGCCGAATTTAGAATTACACTCCAGCAGCAAATCAAGGAAGATTTCACTAAAAAGAACTCAAACTTTTGGTTCTTACTGCCTTCTGATTATGTCGTGCTTTACAATATTGAGCCAGAACACGAACATCGTCCAAATGCTGAAAGGTACGGAGTGATGAAAGTTTCAGGAATACAACTTCCTATATCTACCAATAGTCCAGAGACTGAGGGCTTAGCCAGTATTCGCTCGGCTGGATGGCTATATATTGAGCAAGATATTTATGATGTGTTGGCTCAAGAAATAAATTTATCTACGGTAACTAAGGCTAAAGGCACTAAAAGCAATACCAAAGATTCTTAGATGCACATTAAAAAAGAGCTTTGCTAAGCAAAGCTCTTTTTTTGTGGTCACGAAAAGTAAATTTTGGGTAGCGATGCTTTCTTTAATTGATAGCTTTAATCACGGGAGGCAATTTGATATCTGGCGCACTCAGCCACCAACGCAAAATACGCTCTTCTTTAACAGTGCAATGGATCGCCCCACCTGCCGATTTTAAGTAATTTAGTACTTGGGCTAAAAGCTGCTGCACGATCTGGCGCGTTCCTTGGGCAGTGAGAATTTCCACAGTTCCAAAAGACTTGTCCATATAGGCTGAGAAAAAGCCCATACTGCGTAAATTGTCGATCAATCTTGGGTCAGAGCGATCGCGATCTAAGGTGATATGAATTTCATCTTCACGGAAAGAGCCAGCCGCTAAATTGGTAAGCTCAAATTGGCAAGGAACAGGAATATTAGGATCGAAAGACTTCTCTTCGATGTCAATGTCAAGGGGAATATACTCGCCTTCAACATAGCCTGTAATTGCTTCAGTATTTTCTTTGAGATAAGCAGCGATCGCATCGAAAACTGTTTTGAAAGTCTTAGCATCCTTAGTTTTAAAAGTTAAATGTCTAGGCGTTTCAAAATGTAATACGCCTTCGGGATGCCCTGCAAAATCAGTATTACAAAAATTTAGACTTTGCAAGAGTAAATTCTCAAATTCAGATGTAAGTTGATGCGCGTCAACATGAATATGAAACTCACTTGAATTTTCTAATAAACTAGAACTACAATTAGAAATTAAAACTCTTGACATTGTTATCTTCTAGTAAGTTTAACGAAAGGGACAGAGAAAGATTTTTTAAGTTCGTAAACTACTAATTTCAAGTTGCTTTCTTCTACTATTTTTTCTCTTATCAGCTTAGAGCGACAGTTTGAAGAACGCATCAGCTTTTCTAAAAATCTTAAATCCCCCGCTTGAGAGAAAACAATCAATAGTCTGCCGTCTGGAGTCAAATAGTTCGGAAATAGTTCAAAAAACTTTGACAGGTTACTGTATTTTTCGTCATACATAGCTATTTCCAACAAACTATTTGGAGTGCCATTCATAAATGGAGGATTAAAAACAATCAACGAGAATTTCTCATGGGGGAGAATTGAATCAAACAAATCGCTTTGGCGGACATCTATTTTCTTCGATAATCCATAGCTATCAACATTTTTCTTGGCACAGGCAACAGCAGTCGATGATACATCTACAGCAACAACGGAAGCACCATTTCGGGCAGCTATAATTGCCAATGCACCTGATCCTGTTCCCATGTCTAATACAACGTCATCTTCTTTAACTTCATCTAATAAGCACTCTCCTATAAAATTACTACCATCGCCATAGGTAGCACAGAAAACTCCTTGAGTCAGTTGTAAATTGAGTCCTAGGAAAGGAGCAGAGTAATTACCGCCATGCTCCGTATGTCTTGTCTTGAGCTTGATTGCTCTCTGTTTACTTCTTTTTTGAACGTCTGATTCAAGTTGTCGCCAGAAGATGATTTTGGTTTCCAAAAAGGAAATAATCCAAAAGAATATTAACCCGATGAGAGCGCTGACAATAATTGCGGCGAAGGTCACATCCGTATTTAGATAATAGGAAGAAGACTTAATCACGAATCCAATCCCTTGATCGGAACCAACAAATTCGGCAACCACTGCACCGACAACAGCAAAGGAACTAGCAACTTTCATACCCGCAAATATAGAAGGTAAAGCTGTGTAGATCCTTAATTTAGTAAAAACTTGCCACTTTGAAGCCGAAAGCATAGTTAATAGTTCTAAAGCTTCAGGCTCGATCGCTTTCAAACCATCAATCGCATTTACCAAAATTGGAAAGAACGCAATCACCGCCGCTAGAAATACTTTAGAGCCAAGCCCTGTGCCAAACCAGACCACCACAATCGGTGCAAGCGCCACTAAAGGAATTGCTTTTAGCGCGATCGCATAGGGATAAAGCGCTTGTTCGGCAATACGAGAAAATACAAATAAAGTCGCTAAGGAAAAAGCGGCAACACAACCCAACAAAAATCCTAAAACCGATTCTAAAAGTGTAACTCCCGATTGAGTTAACAAACTTCCGAATTGATTTATTAAGACATTAGCAACAGCCGATGGTGGCGGTAATATCAATGGTGATACCGACAGCGATCGCACCAAAATTTCCCAACCTGATAGGAAAACCGCCAAAGCAATTAAAGGAGTCGCTAGTCTCTGCCATGCGGCGATAGATTTAAGACTCATTCTAGTTTTCCTCTGACTTCTTCGCATAGCTCCACAAACTCCTTAGAAATAGTAACAGCGCGAGTTCGCTCCTGTGGCAAAGGAATCGCAAATTCAGCCTTAACCTGTCCAGGACGGGGCGACATCACCAAAACGCGATCGGATAGAAACACCGCCTCACGAATGCTATGAGTCACCAACAGCACCGTAAGCTTTTGCGATCGCCAGACTTCACTAAAATCAATCCAAAGATTTTCACGGGTAATTTCATCAAGGGCGCTAAAAGGTTCATCTAGTAGCAAAAGTCTGGGCTGGTTCATCAAAGCACGGGCGATCGCGGCTCGTTGTAACATCCCGCCCGAAAGCTGACTGGGATAGCTATCTTCAAAACCAGAAATACCGAGCATTTCTAAGAGACTCAATGCTCTCACCCGTTCGATATTGTCCACTTTGCCAGAACGAATTTCCACAGGAAGTAAAATATTCTCTAGCACCGTTTTCCAAGGAAAGAGAACAGGCTTTTGAAAAGCAAAGCCAATCCCAGTCTCAGTCCGATATCGCATCGGACTTTTCGCTTCAATCGCAACTTTACCTTCTGATGGCGCAATCAACCCCGCCACAATGCGTAACAGCGTTGATTTACCACATCCACTAGAGCCAACAATCGAAAGAATCTCACCCGAACGCAGGTTGAATGAAATATCGTTTAGGGATTGGGTAAAGCCAAAACCACGACTGTAGTAATGACTGACGCGATCTACATCAAGGAAATAATCGGTATTCACAGCAGCCAACTTTTGCTCAGAACCTGTAAGCATTTACTATTTACCCTTGTAATGTTGTTCGACAAATTGGGTTGTATATGCCGACTTCACATCAAAATCTGCGGGAATCAATCCCACCGAAAGCATCTGCTCCTTAGTCTTGATCATATCTGCCTCAGCAATATCACCAATGCGAGAATTCTTCTTAATCGCAGGATTGTAAACCTCAAGCTGTTTTTCGCCAACTTCTTTCTTGAAATTAGGATCGCGCTTGGTTGCCGCCGCGATCGCCTCTTGAGGATTTGCCAAAGAATAGGCGATCGCTTCTAACACAGCAGCATTAAAAGCTTGGACAACCTTGGGATTCTCTTTAATCATCTTTTCACTAGTGACCAGCACATGACCCTGCGTCACAATGCCATAGTCAGAAGGATTAATGAAGTTTACCTCAACGCCCTTAGCTGGTAAAGCCAACCCAGCCGTAGTCCGAAAAGCCCACTGAGCGTCAAGTTTACCAGCGATAAACTGTCCGTAGTCAAAGCCCACATCAGATTCTTGAACATTAACGTTCTCTTTCTTGAATGTCATCCGCAAAACATCCGTAGAAATGTGACCAAAGGAAAATCCAACTTTCTTTCCTTCTAGCTCAGAGAGTTTAGTAATTTGCGACTTCTTCAAAGTCAAAAGTGTTACAAAGTTAGCATCTTTGTGCAGAAGAGCCGTTCCCACAATCTGTGCGCCTTTCGATCTAGCCGAAAACAAAATTTCAGGTCCACCCAGCACCGCAAATTGATCCGTACCCTGAGCAAGCATTTTTACAGGATTAAGCTCTGGCGTACCTGGTTGAATCTTCACATTCAGCCCGTGCTTAGCAAATATTCCCTTATCGACTGCTATGTAATAAGGAGAAAAAGCAGTATCCACCACTGGAATCGGCAGCCGCATCGACACATTCGCAATAACTGGCACTGGGGCAGTCGATGCAATAGGTACTGGAGAAGAGGTCGTCACAGTTTGATTGGGGGTTTCGCACCCAACAACCGCAAAAAGCAGGGAAATAGCTGCTATGCGGGAGACAATAGTTGCTCCAACTCCTTTAGGGGATAACCATTTAGATTTTGCCAGTGAAGTTTTCATTTTAGTGCTAAGTTTTTATACTTACAATGTATCAACAATATCATAGCAGTTTACACAGCTTAATACAGTTACATTATATACGCAATCTTCTTTGACGTAATTTGTCAATTTTTTATTCTTAATGCTACAGAACTTAGTTGGTTCTTTTAGGATTGCAGCTCTGGTGACTTTATAAAAAATACGTCTACAGCTTATCAAGTTGCTTCAGCTTAAATCTGTCGATTTCCGATTGCGTTTTGTGTCGTAATCAACCAACTCATGCAGAAAACAAAACAAGCACCTGTCAGAGTAAGGCAATAAGTTAACGGATCGCTCAATATGAAAACCGATTACATGATAGTTGGCAGTGGTTTATCACCATTGACCTTTAGTGCGCTCATGGCAAACTCTGGGGGATCTTTTCGATATCTATTTTATAAATTGAGAATTCTATTATGAAAATCGCAATAATTGGCGGCGGTGCTAGTGGCCTTGTCACAGCCTACCTACTCGATAAGCAAGGACATCAAGTCACTGTTTTTGAGCGACAGTCTAGTTTAGGCGGACATATTCGGACATTGAATCAAAATGTGCAGCCGAACCAATCCGATTGTCAGGAAGTTCTCGAATGTGGAGTAATCGAATTTCCATCGGTGTTTCATAACTTTATGCAACTGATGGAAGAACTGGGCGTGGAACTCGAACCCGTTGATATCGGCTCTGCCATGTTTTTTAAAAATGGTAGTCACTATCTGTCGGGAGTCGCAATCCATAAGAACTTCACAGGTATCCGTCGCCTGATTGAGTATCTGCATCTTGATACAATCTATGCCAGTTCCGTAGGATTGTTGCTCAAAATTAAATTTGCAGGCGCAAAAGAGTTCGACAATCATCCTCTGTCGCAATACTTGAAAAGCGCTTGCGATCGCAATACTTGGCTAAAGTTACTGGTCATGTATAGCTACTCGATGCCGATGGAAATGATTGATGACTTTCCCGCAGAATTAGCGATGCCAGTTCTACGAGACGATGTGGCGGTCAAATGGTTTAGAATCAAAGGCGGCGTGTATTCCTATATTGAAAAAATCTTGGCAAGATTTAAAGGCGATGTTGTTCTCAATGAAGAGATTGACCATATTTTCAGAAGTGCTAATGCAGTCAAAATTGTGCGATCGCAGGGCAAAGTTGAAGGATTCGATAAGGTCGTATTTGCGACACCACCTGACCAAGTGCTGTCATTATTAGCCGATCCGACTGAATCAGAATTCAGAAGGTTTGCAGGATGGAGAGCAAATTATGTGAATAGCATTGTCCATGAGGATAGTTCTATGTACGATCGCTATGGCATCAAACAGCCTACAGAATTTGACTTTTTTCAAACCGATAAGGGTTGGGGCTATAACAGTTGCCTCAATCAGCTTTGTAATATCGCTTTATTACAGAAATATTTTTTATCTTATCAATTGGAAGAGATAATTAATCGCGATCGCATTATTCATATCCAAAAGCATCACACGCCATTGTATACGACTGAAGCGTTTAAGTATCGTGATGAAGTGATCGCCACTAATGGAGAGAACAATACCTATCACGCAGGTTCTTATCTGGGCGATGGATTACATGAAGGTGCGATTACTTCGGCTTTTCATGTCGCCCAACTAGTTGGTGTAGAGAATTTTGTTTTTTATTGCGCGTAAAGAATTGAATTTATTTCATACAATCACTTCAGTTGTCTAGTAATAAGTGAGTTGTATAGTATTGCGATCGCTAGGCGTTGGTACAATGCTTCTGGTATTTGCAAAACAACTGTTTCAGCCATATTTTTTTCAATAGGGTTAATCATCTTTATTTTATGATCTATAATCCCAGATAACGTTGATTTGAGGCTGAGTAGTAATATGGCTGTAGCTGAAAAAGTTGGTCAGGAGAAACAAAGTAGTACTAGTAAGAAATCTGATGGCGCTAAAAATCCTTCTCGAAAAAAGAATTTAAGCCGTAAGGAGAAGTTGGAATTGATTAGAAAGGCTAATCAACTTCTAGAGAATGTTTGGGATAAAATTTACGATTCTCACCATCAGCATTCATTAGAAGCCGATCGCTGTCTATAGAAGATATGAAACTAAAAGAAATAGTTGCAGAAATTTTGATTGATCCTCAAAAATTAACTAGCTATGCTCTTAATCCAAAAAGTTTAAAAGGAGCAGATAAAGCACTCATGTTTAGAGAGTATCTCGGATTTACACAGCAAAATTATCAATTACTTTTAACTCAAATTCGGGATAAAGTAATGGAATTGGAAGCTAAGTTAGGTGTTTGTGATGAATATGGGCAGACATACCAAGTTGATATGTTGATCGATGGAGTAGAATTTGAGCAGCAAGAAATTGTGCGGATGGGATGGATTGTTAAACCTAATGAGAATATTGCAGGGTTTGTGACCGCATATATTCGGAGTCGAAAATGATTAAGCCAGAGTTGTTTGATGCGATCGAACTTTTAGTTGATTTGCCAGAGGTAAGTAGGGCTTACTGAAAAAGCAATTAGGTGGCAATGAGGAGGTAAGGAGAAAAAGCAGACTTCTTAGCAGTCAAGATAGGAAATTGCCAAGAGATAGCAGAAAAGGTAAAGCGCAACTTGTCAAAGGACAGAAAAAGGCGTT
>JANODY010000141.1:0-16607 GCA_031412945.1 Cyanobacteria bacterium SOY_65_metabat_81 | reverse complement strand
TCGTCAAGAACTAGATCAAGCTATCACTGATGCATTTAATACCGTCACCAAGAAGGATCTTTTGGGATGGTTTTCTCATTGTGATGCCATGACCGTTCTCATTTAATTCTGTCCTCACTATCTTGAAAACCGCGATAATTGTAGTGACTACAGCTATATTACGCCTTATCAATGAACCTGAATTAGTCTATTCATGACTATACCCATGACCTTCACAGCAGTCCTAGAGAACATAGCCCGATCGCCGATCGCCACAAAAATAGGCGAGAAACTCAAAACAGCCAAAAGCATATCCCTATCAGGACTATCACGCTTAGGAAAAGGACTGGTTACTACCCACCTATGTCAACAACAAACCAAACCATTACTCATCGTCACCGCCACCGTCGAAGAAGCAACCCGATGGGCCTTACAACTCCAGTCAATGTCATGGCGAGTCTATCTATATCAACCCCTTGATACATTTCCCTACGAACCAGCCCAAATCGATTTAGAAACCGCATGGACAAGGATTGAGATATTAGCAGAACTGCTTGCCAAACCACAGCATAACTTAGCGATCGCCACCACCATTAACGCGCTACAGCCCCATCTATTATCCACTCAAGCATTCCAAAAACATAGCATCTATCTCAATATCGGCGATTCGCAATCAGTTAAATTACTTGCTGAAGCTCTGGCAAGATTGGGATATGCAGAAGTCAAAGAATCAAAACAATGGAGCCGCAAAGAATTTAGCTTTGAGGTGTTTCCAGTTAATCGAAATCTACCCGTTCGTCTAAGCTGTAATCGCGGCACTGTCGAGAAAATCAGAGAGTTTGACCCCACTAATCCCAAAAGCTTCACAGATTTATCCAATGTAGCGAATCACGATCACTAGTCTGGCTCTGCTGCTTGAGGATAAGCAGGTGCATTTCTTGATTGAGTGGTTGGGCTGTTTTTTAACTTGAGATTGATACAGTTCTTACAAACTTAGTAATCCAAATACCTGTTGAACTGTTAGTTCTAAATCAATCCCACTGAGAACAGGTAGCCGATCGCTATCTTTTAGTTCGATTACGCGGCGATCGCTATCTACAATCAAAATATTCTCGTCTTCGGCATCAATTAGCCATCCGATCTCTGTGCCATATTTAGCGCAATGTAATAGTTTTCCTAATACTTGTTTGTAACTCTGATCGGGAGAGAGAATTTCAATTACCCAATCGGGATAGATTTCAAAACGGTTTGCAATTCGTCCTGATGCTAATCTGGGGATGCGTTCCCATCGAAATACTGCTATGTCTGGAACGATCGCCCTACCACCAAAAACACATCGCAATTCTGGAAAAGCGATCGCAATTTTTTGAGATTTGGCAACCTGATTGACGCTTTGACAAAGCGCACCTTGTAATAGACTATGTTCTCCTTGGGGCATAGGTTTCTGGATGATTTGTCCATCAATAAATTCAGAAGCGGGTTTTGTCTCCGATAGCTCTAGAAATTCTTCTAGGGTTATGGGTTTAATGGCTGTAGCGGTCATGGTTTCACCTTTAGTTAAAACTGTGTAATTTTAGAACACTGCTTTCCATGTGTGTATTTTAACAGCGATCGCGAATTGCTTGAGGATGCTTGAAATAGACCTACATCTATTTCGATAACTTAGGCGATCGCTTGCCAGTATTTGGCGTTTATAAATCTTTCCAAATGTCCTACGTTTGTTGTGGCGACTACGACAATGCGATCGCCTTGTGATTCGGCAATTAGTGATGCTTGTGCAGCAAGGATGACATCTCCATCTAGTGCTTCTGGACTGGCTGTTGGTTTACCTGTTTGTCTTGCTTCTGCCCAAAATTCCGCAGCTTTTTGCATCGTTGCTGTGGTCAGGGGTAAATATTCCAATCTATCTTTTAGCTGATCTAAACGCCTGATACCTGCTAGTTTATTGGCTCTTAGTAATTCGCGCCTAACTTCGTAGTCGGTAATTTCAGGAACAATTAATCTATAACCCTTGGCAACTAATCTCTCTGACCAATAGCGGCATTCTAGGGTTGCGGGGGTGGAGTTGGGGTTTGATAGGATGCCGAGTGGGGCTGAGTCAAGTAAAACAATCATGCGGTGAGTGAGAGTGGACGTTCAGTTATCGATTCTTCGCCTAGAGCCTGTTGCAAGTATTCCCATGTCTCTCGCTGTTCATCAGCATCATCTCGGAGATCCCATTCATCGAAAAGATCGATCAATGCTTTTGCTCTTGCTGCAATTTCTTCGGGTGTCCTTGTTGGCAATATGTAAACGCCTTCAGCATTAACGTAGGGCTGATTGGTGGGGATGGTTGGCTCTGGGTTGACTGTGGTAATAGATGAGTTTGGTTTGCCAAACCATTGCTGTAGCTGCGTAACTACTACTTCAGTAATCACGGCTTTGAGATCGTCTATGGTTAGATCTGTAATTCGTTTTTGGTTCATTTTGCACCTCCATAGGAATCTCAATCGTTTATTAGCTATATATTACCCTATATAAATCAGTGTTTTCGTTTTCGGCAAATTAAGAGCGATCAAATATAACAATATTGTGATTTAATATAGTAAAATTATCTTAGTGACGGGTGTGCCGAAAGCGCAAGTTATTTTCTATCAAGATGAAGGTGGTGCTGCTCCTGTTTTAGAGTGGTTGAAAGTCCTACTCAAGCAAGACCGCAAAGGTTATGCAAATTGTGTAGCTAGGATTCAGCAGCCTGCGAGTACAGGTTATGAACTACGCCGCCCCGCAGCAGATTATCTGCGTGATGGAATCTATGAACTTCGCGCTAAGCACATTCATGTTCAGTATCGCATCCTGTATTTTTTTGATGGTCAAAATATCGCAATTCTTGCTCATGCCATTACTAAAGATACAGATCAAGTGCCGATCGCTGATATTGATAGGGCGATTAGGCGTAAGCGTCTATTTGAGAAGAATCCAAGTATCCATACTTATGAAGAGGATTTAGATAATGGCTAAGACTAGTGATGCACTTAAAATCATTGATTGTTTGACTAGAGATGATTCTGAAATGGAGAATTTGATTAGGGAGGCTTCGCTTAATGCTATCGTGGCTCAACTTATCTATGAGGCAAGGACTGCTAGGGGTTTGACGCAGAAACAACTTGCCGATCGCGTTGGTACAAAACAATCGGCGATCGCTAGGCTTGAGGATGCTGATTATGATGGGCATTCGCTGTCAATGTTACAGAAAATTGCTGGCGCTCTCAATCAGAAGGTTGAGATTAAGTTTTCAGCGATCATCTAACCGTAGATCTTAACACCTTAAATTTAGGTCGCTATATCACTAAGGTTGGATAAATCACTGTATAATTAACGAAAGAAATTTTTGTTTTAAGAAAAAGAACAGTAATAAGGAGTTGAAAATGGTTGATTTCAAGAAAAGGCTAGGTATGACTTCAGTGCAGAAGAAGACAAATCCAGCAGAAATATATGAATCTCTTGATCGGAAAAGTGAAGTTGGTCCTTTGAGACCTTCTCAGCTTTTTGTACTTAATGAGTGGTATGAAAAGCGCAAGGATAAGAAGAACAACATAATTAAATTACATACATGTGAAGGGAAAACCCTAATCGGTCTACTAATACTTAATTCAAAATTAAACTCAAAAGAAGGTCCTTGCATTTATGTTTGCCCTAATATTTACTTGTTTGAACAAACATGCATTGAAGCTGAAAGATTTGGCATTCCCTTTTGTAAATTTGAAGATCGTAATCTTCCAGAATCTTTCTTGAATAGCGAAAAAATTCTTATCACTTATGTCCAAAAAGTATTTCATGGGTTTTCAAAATTAGGAATTGATTCTAGCTCTCTTCAGATTGGCTCAATCATATTAGACGATTCACACGCCTGTATTGACTCGATAAAAGACTCATTCTGTATTAAAACGAAAAATGATCATCTAATATATAAAGAACTTATTGCATTATTTGAGGAAGATCTAAAATCTCAAGGTGAAGGAACTTTTATTGATATACAGAGTGGAGAGTATAGTACTTTTCTTCCTATTTCCTATTGGTCTTGGTTTGATAAACAGGATCAAGTTGTTTCTTGTATTGCAAAACACCGAGAATCTTCTGACGAAGTAAAATATGCTTGGTCATTGATTAAGGACAGTATTGATAAATGCCAAGCATTTATATCTGGCAAGAATTTGGAGATTGTTCCATATTTTATTCCAATCCACAAATATGGATTTTTTCATAATGCAAAAAACAGGATTTTGATGTCCGCAACGACTCAAGACGATTCATTTTTTATTTTAGGATTAGACTTTGACGTTGAATCAGTACAGAACCCTATCACAAATTCAGCTTTAAAGTGGTCAGGAGAAAAAATGATTATCATTCCTTCTCTGATCAATGAAGAATTAGATAGAAATCTAATAATTCAGAAACTAGTAACCAAAAATGACAAAAGAAGTTTTGGGACTGCTGCGATCACCCCTTCATATAAACAGACAGATGATTACGAAAAGTTCGGCTGTAAAGTTGTTACTAGAGATAATATTAATGAAATAATTAGAGACCTAAAAAACAAAAAATTTGAAGAAGCTATTGTATTTGCCAATCGTTATGATGGGATTGATTTGCCAGATGAAGCATGTCGAATATTAATTATTGACTCTAAACCATTCTTCAATTCACTCAGCGATAAATATGAAGAATCTTCAAGACCAGACAGTGATATTACAAATATTAAGATTGCACAAAAAATAGAACAGGGATTGGGAAGAAGTGTACGAGGAGAGAAAGATTATAGTGCAATTATTTTGATTGGCTCTGACTTGGTTAAATTTGTCAAAAGTAGTTCTACAAATAAGTACTTTTCTGCACAAACTCAGCAACAAATTGAAATAGGTAAAAAGATTGTAGAATTTGCTAAAGAAGACAGCCCTGTTTCTGAAGTTAGCGACTTTACAATAGTTATTGAACTACTAGGACAAGTTATAAAAAGAGATGAGGGGTGGAAAGAATTTTACAAGGAGGAAATGGAAAAAATTGATCAAAATAATACCGAAAGTAGCATAATGATTGATTTACGAGATGAAAGAGAAGCAGAGAAGTCTTTTTTCTTTGGTAACTACCAACAGTCATGCGAGAAAGTACAGAGAATTGCAGACAAATTCAATTCAAAACCTCAAGAGAGAGGATGGTATCTACAAATGCTTGCTCGAATGAAGTATAACCTCAGTAAAACTGAATCAAATGACATTCAAAAAAATGCATTTTCCTCCAATCACTTTTTGCTGAAACCAAAGTCTGGGATTTCATACCAAAAAATCACTATTATTGAGGACAACAGAATTAGAAATATTCGGAATTGGATTAACAACCTAAAAAGTAATGAAGAATTGTTGTTAACCATAGATAATATTTTAAATGATTTTTCGTTTAGCGTGGAAGCAGATAAATTTGAGCAAGCAGTTAAAGAAATTGGCGTGATGCTTGGTTTCGTGAGTCAAAGACCAGATAAAGAGTATAAAAAAGTTCCTGACAATTTATGGTGTGGTGTGAGAAATGAATACATCTTTTATGAGTGTAAGAGTGAGGTGAGTCTTGATCGTCCAGAAATCTCAAAAACTGAAGCTGGTCAAATGAACTCCCATTGTGGTTGGTTTGAAGAAGAATATGGAGATACTGTCAGAGTGAATCGGATTTTAATTCATCCAACTAGAAAGTTATCTTATTATGGAAATTTTACACATGAAGTAAAAGTAATGCGGCGCAATAAGTTAAATGAGTTGAAAAAAAATATCCAGTCATTTTTCAAAGAATTCTTGAAACATAATATTGGTGATATCACTGATTCAACTATGAGTTCTTATTTAGTAACTCATAAGCTTGATTTCAACAGTTTGTTTAATAATTATTGTGAAGATGTTGTACCAACTCCAAAAGCATGATCAATCAATACCTATGACAATTCTAAAATTTGCATTTGGCATTGAAATTAATTGCACCTTTGACGAATGCGGAAGATTAGAGCAAATCTTAGAAGGCTTCTGTGAATAAAATTAAAAATACAACTGGATTGAAATATTATGACAACTGCCACCGCCCAAATTAACATCCCCTTTGAACTACTAGCCGAAGCCGTCACCACCCTCAATATTGAACATAAAATCAAACTATGGAAATTGCTAGGTCAAGAAATCACCGAAACCCAAAGAGTTACCCGAAATAACATTGATACTAGCACCATAGACTCTCTCGATCGCGTAGTTGAGAAAGTTCTATTAGAAACTGGCATGACCGAAGATGAACTAGTAGAAGCTTTTGTCAATCAGGGATCATGATGATATTGATTATTGACGCAAACATCCTAATTGCCGAATTACTTCGTCAGCGCGGACGACAGCTATTGCGTAACCAACAACTGTTGATATACGCAGCCGACAAGGTTATAGAAGAGACTAATTACGAAATCCAGAAGCGTATACGCCACATGATAACTACAGGTAAATTGAGTAAAGCAGAAGGAGCAGATTTAACGCAAGCAGCTTCTGAACCACTAGAAACTCGTATTATCACCGTTCCTCAAATCGAATATGGTTATTTAGAAATAGAAGCTAAAGAACGGATACCTAGAGATCCTGATGATTGGCATACCGTAGCTCTAGCACTACATCTAGATGCTGCGATCTGGACACAAGACAATGATTTTCTTGGTTGTGGTTGTCCATGCTGGACGACTGACACGCTAATTTCACACCTAAAGCGAATGAGCTAATATTCACAATCACCATTAAACTCAGCATCTCTAAAATCAGCTTCAGTCGATTGTTGAGAACCTGAAAACATCCCAAACGACATAAACTGACTAGCGAGACTGGCTGACTGAGGCTTAAAGAAAGTCACAAAAACTTGGCTCTCCGTAATATCTTGGGGGATTTCCGCTAACTCGACTTTACCGTTCCGATACATTCCTTGGATTGTCTGTAACATAATAGTTTGCGTTGGTTAATTTGAGCGATCGCCAATCAATTGTAGCACCACAACATTTTAGCTAATATTCGCAGCGATTTGTGACGTTGTGGGATTAGAGGCGATCGCTTCATTGGTATGAAATTACGAAGATGTATAATATTACGATATTTATCATCGGTGAAAAATATGACTACACTCCTGCAACAAGCGATCGCTGAAATCGAACAACTCGCTCCAGAACAACAAGATGCGATCGCTAGTCGTTTTCTAAATGAAATACGAGACGAACAAGAATGGCAAATCCGCTTTACAAATACCACCAACGATCAATGGGATTTCATGGCAGAAATGGTACGTCAAGAAATTGCAAACAGCCAAACAGTTCCCATTAAAGAAGTTTTCCCATCCTAGCCATGAAATCTAGCGTAACCAACTCCTTTCGCAAACAACTGGAACAACTTCCAAAATCAGTCCAAGAACAAGCAGCCAAAGCCTATGCGCTTTGGCAAACAGATCCATATCATAACAGCCTCCAATTTAAACGAGTAAGTCAAAGACAACCAATCTATTCTGTCCGAATTAGTCTAAATTATCGCGCTTTAGGGCTTTGGGAATCTGACCACATTTACTGGTACTGGATTGGTACGCATAATGAATATGATGAACTGCTTAAAAGAATGTAATTTGGCTTATGCCTGACAACACCGACTACCTCCAAGGCATCATCGAACGCCTCACCTTTCACTCCGAAGAGACAGGCTATACCGTAGCGCGGCTAAAAGTACCCAAGGCTCAAGACCTAATCACCGTAGTCGGTAACTTTGCCAATATCCAAGCAGGACAGACCCTTGCCCTAGAAGGCACATGGCGATCGCATCCTAAATTTGGCGACCAATTCCAAGTCACTCAATACCGTGAAACTAAACCCGCCACGATTACAGGAATTGAGAAATATCTTGGCAGTGGTTTGATTAAAGGCGTGGGACCAGTCACCGCTAAACGCATCGTCGCTCATTTTGGCTTGGATACCCTTGACATCATTGAGAATGAGATTGATCGTCTGATTGAAGTTCCTGGCATTGCCAAGAAACGGGTGAAGATGATTAAGACTGCTTGGGAAACGCAAAAGGCGATTAAGGAGGTCATGGTATTCCTGCAAGGACATGGAGTATCCACCACCTATGCAGTCAAGATTTTTAAGAACTATGGTAATGATTCCATTCAGACTGTTACCGAAAATCCTTATCAACTGGCGACAGATATCTATGGTATTGGTTTCTTTACTGCCGATCAGATTGCTCGCAATATTGGCATTGAAGTTAGTTCTGAGTTTCGCAGCATTGCGGGAATTTTTCACTGTTTAGGTGAAGCTGCTGAAGATGGGCATTGCTATTTACCGCGCCCTGAACTAGAAGAGAAAGCCATCAAACTGCTTGCCCTCGAAGACTATCAACCAGATCCTGAAACTATCTCTAAAATTGTTCTCCATCTCTCCGTTAACGATCGCTTAGTGATGCAAGGCTTAGAAGGAGAGTTCATCTGCTATAAACCTACTTACTTCCATACTGAACAAAATCTTGCTGAACGGGTTTATCAATTATTGCAACACAAACACAACCCAGATCCTGAACGAGTCAATGCTTGGATCGATCGCTACACCACCCAAAGAAATATCCAACTCTCGCCCAAACAACGGGAAGCCGTGGAGATGGCGGCAAATTCATCCGTGCTTATTCTCACAGGTGGACCGGGGACAGGTAAAACTACCACCACCCGCACAATTGTCGCGCTCTGGAAAGCGATGGGTAAGGAGATTGCCCTTGCTTCGCCGACGGGTCGGGCGGCTCAACGATTACAGGAAGTCACAGGCTGTGAAGCTAAGACAATTCACCGTTTTCTAGAGTTTGACCCGAAATCAATGGGCTTTAAACGCAATCAGGAATATCCTCTGACCGCTCAAGCGATCGGTATTGATGAAGCATCGATGCTGGATCTATTTCTTGCTTTTTCTCTGGTGAAAGCAATTCCCTTAGGCGCTCAACTTCTTCTTGTCGGCGATACCGATCAACTTCCCAGTGTCGGTGCGGGCAATGTTCTCAAAGATTTAATTGATTCTCAGCAAGTCCCTGTAATCACGCTCACTGAGGTATTTCGGCAAGCTCAGGCAAGTCAAATTATCCAGAATGCTCACCGTATCAATACGGGTAAGTTTCCGCAGATGGAAAAAGTCTCTAATCAGCCTCAATCCGATTGCCTCTGGCTAGAAATGCCCAATGCTGAAGCGGGTCAGCAGGGTATTTGTGACATTATTACGGAGTTGTTACCGAGTCTGGGATTTGACCCTCAGCAAGATATGCAGGTTCTCTGTCCGATGACTAGAGGTGATGTCGGTACGCGCAATCTCAATGGTGTACTGCAACAATTACTCAATCCTCCCGATGCGATGAAGCCCGAAATCAAGTATGGGAATACAATCTTTCGTTTGGGCGATCGCATTATGCAGCAGGTGAATGACTATAACCGTGAGGTTTTTAATGGTGACATTGGTACGATTACGGGTGTCGATTTGGAGGAGCGGGAAGTCACGGTTGTATTTGGCGATCAGCAAGTGACATATGATTATGCCGATCTTAATGAGATTGCTCTCGCTAGAGCGACGACGATTCATAAGGCGCAGGGTAGCGAGTATCCTATGGTGATCATGCCTCTATTTATGCAGCATTTTCTGATGCTTTCTCGTAATCTGTTCTACACTGGGCTGACTCGTGCGCGAAAGCTTGCGATTATTGTTGGTGAGTCGAAGGCGATCGGGCTGGCGGTCAGACAAGTCAGCGATCGGCATAGATATACTTATCTCGCAGAACGTTTAGCAAAGTTTTGTGAGAGTGTAGTATCCTAAAAGAGAGAGAACAGCAGTTAGCTAACAACTTCGAGAATGAAGTTAATCTTTTATGATCGTGACTCAAGGACATCAACAACTTTTTACCCTGCTTGCGCCTCTGCGAGAATATTTTCAGCATGAGTATCAAACTCGTCTCGATCGCCTTATTTTGTTTGGTTCTCAAGCTAGAGGAGAAGCGTTACCGACATCAGATATCGATATCTTGATTGTGCTGCAAGATCCTGTTAATTCCAGTACGGAGCTACGCCGCACCAGTCATTTCATCGCCCAATTTTGTCTAGAGCATAATTTACTGGTTTCGCGTCTCTTTCTACCGCGATCGCGGTTTGAAACGGAAAATTCTCCTCTATTACGCAATATTCGCCAAGATGGAATTGTGCTATGACTCCAGAACAAAAAGCTCTACTGGACAAAGCTGAACGTAGTATAGAGGCAGCCCAAAGCTTAAGCGATCAAGGGTTTCATGATTTTGCAATTTCCCGTGGTTACTATGCGATGTTCTATATTGCTGAGGCACTTCTGGATAATGAAGGACTCTCTTTTTCGAGTCATGCTGCTGTCATCAGTGCTTTTGGGCGTTATCTCGCTCATGCTGGCAAGGTTCCAATGGAGTTTCATCGTTATCTGATTGATGCTCAAGCCCAGCGTACTCTTGCGGACTACGACACTAATTCAATTGCTTCTCAGGAAGATGTGGAGGAGATTCTCGATCAAGCTCAAGCACTTTTGGCGATCGCTCTGCAAAATTTGACGGTTGATTAAAATAAGATTTTGGCTAATAATTTATTAACATTTGTACCTTGATAGCTTATGCTATATCAAATAGCCGTTAACTCGAAAAAGTACGAATGTCTCTGATATCGCAAGGATTAGCCCAAAATTTAATCAAATTTGATGATGATCAAAAGTACATCACTTATGTTCATCAGAAAAAGAAAAGAAATTTTGCAAATCCTGAAGAGCAGGTACAGGCAGAGACTTTTTTGAAATTGATTTTGACCTATGGCTATGATCCAAAACGGTTGAGGTTGTTTGTGCCTGTGCCGATGGGAATTGCTATCAAGGAAGCGGACATTATTGTCTACAATGATGACGCTTATCTATCTCCTCATATCGTTGTTGAGTGCAAAAAGCAGGAAATTTCAGAATTAGAATTTCCGCAAGCAGTCGAACAGGCTTTTAGCTATGCTGTGGCTGAGGGGGCGAAATATGTTTGGGTGACTTCGGGAATTAAGGATCAGTATTTTCAAGTTCCAACAGAAAAGCCAAAAGAGCGTATTACGATTACTGATATTCCTCAGTATGGTGTTGATAAACTTGCAAGATATAAATATACAAAAGGTGGTGGATCTTCTAATGGACAAAAATTATTTGAGTTGGAGATTGTTGCCGAAGATGAGTTAACACGACGATTTAAGCAAGCGCATCAATCTCTCTGGGCTGCTGGTAAACTTGATCCTTCGGATGCGTTTAATGAATTGAATAAGTTGATTTTTTGTAAGCTTTTGGATGAGAAGAAGTCACGCAAAAAAGGACAACCCTACGATTTTCAGGTTTTTAGTATCCTTGCGGAAGAAGAACCAGATTCACAAAAACGAACTTATAAAGAAAATGAGGAGTTAAGCAATCGTATCAAGGCACTTTATGAAGTAGGTAGAAAGGAAGATTCTGAAGTATTTAAGGAAGATATTAACCTGAACCCAGAAAAATTGCGTACTGTGGTGGGTTATTTAGAAAGTATCAATCTGGGTAAAACTGATTTAGATAGTAAAGGTCGGGCTTTTGAGACTTTTATGGGTTCTTTTTTTAGAAAGGATTTTGGTCAATATTTTACGCCTCGTCCGATTGTTAAATTTATAGTGGATGTCTTACCGATTAGCCATAATTCCCTCGTTCTCGATACTTCTTGCGGTAGTGGGGGCTTTTTGCTGCACGCTCTAGACAAGGTTAGAAGACAAGCAGATGAGTATTATCCTGATCACAAAACTGATTTAGATGAATCGTCTCAGTACAAAGAGCATTGGCATAGTTTTGCTTCCAAAAAATTATTTGGGATTGAGATTAGTGAAAAGATTGCTCGTGTTGCGAAGATGAATATGATTATCCATGACGATGGACATACAAATGTAATTGCATCGGATGGATTATTGGATAGTGCAGATTTGATTAAATTCAGTGGTAATAGTGGATTTAAGTACAACTATTTTGATTTTATTATTACTAATCCCCCTTTTGGCTCGGAGATTAAGCAAACTGAACACGCTTATATGCACCAATACAGATTTGCGCTGAAAGCGAAAGATTGGCTAAATCCTAAAAGTAAGGATACGGTTAGAGAAAGTCAAAATACGGAAGTCCTATTTATTGAGCAGTGCCATAATTTTTTGGTGGATGGCGGCTATTTGGCGATGGTTGTGCCTGATGGGATTTTGACTAATTCTAGTTTGCAGTATGTGCGTGATGGCATTGAAGAGAAATATCGAATTGTGGCGGTGGTTTCGATGCCGCAAACGGCTTTCTCAGCAACGGGTGCGGGTGTCAAAAGTTCAGTTTTATTTTTGAAAAAATATAGTCAAGTTGAAACTACAAAAATTCAAAAAACGAAAGTTGATCTCCAAGATTGGATTAAGCAGAGTAATGATTATTTGAAGCAACTTGAACAAATTGAGAATGATAAAAAGCGTCATCTCAAGGATTTACGCGGTTTTGAAAACCCTCAAAATCTTGTGGGCAAAGCATTAACGGATTCGGAAGTTTATAAAGAATGGCGTAAGGAAGTTACGGCTGAGTATAGCGATCGCATTGATGCGTTAAAAGAGGCTCTGAGTGAACAGTATGCGGAGGAGAAGCAGAAAGCTCTTAATGATTACCCGATCTTTATGGCGATCGCTGAGGATATTGGCTATGATGCAACTGGGAAGCCGACTAATAATAATGAGTTAGATTTTATTAGTGTAGAGCTTGCTAGGTTTATTGATGCGATCAAAGGAGAAAAAGTATGAGTTTTCAACTTTCGACTGATGTAGATAAAAACAAGATTTTTCTAATTAACTGTAGTTCATTGAATGAGCGATTAGATCCTGAATATTATCAGCCAAATCATTATCAAGATTTAATTCTCTTGAAAAACTCTCCTTATAGAAATGATGTGCTAGATCATGTCTGTAGTCGAATAGTTGATGGACCATTTGGAAGTTCGATCAAAGCTTCGGACTATGTAGAGTCTGGAATACCTTTTATTCGAGTTGCGGATGTAACAAGAGGAGAAGGATCGATAAAAACAGATGATCTAATTTTTATAACCGAAGAGGCACATGAAAGAATAATTCGTTCAAAGATAATTCCTAATGATGTTGTTATCGCAAAAACAGGAGCAACTATGGGCGCGGCTAGTCTAGTTCCTGAGAGTATATCCGAAGCTAATATTAGGGGGGATTTAGCTGCATTAAGCGTGAATGAAAATCATTGTATATCCAGATATATAGTTGTCTATATAAACACAAATATTGGACAACGTTTATTTTGGAGATTGGACTCAGGTGGTACTAGAGGAAGGGTAGTAATCGGTAATTTAAAAAAATACCCTATCGTTGTTCCTCCTATAGAGATCCAACAAAAAATCATTGAAAAAATGGATGCTGGTTATGCCTTACAAAAACAAAAAGAGTTAGAGGCGCAGCGATCGCTTGACAGCATAGACGATTATCTTCTACGTGAGTTAGGTATTAATTTAGTAGAACCAGAAGAAAATACCATTCAAAATCGAGTTTTTTATCGAAACCTTAGCGAAATAACAGGACAAAGGTTTGACTCATACTATTACAAAACTATTTTTGAAAATACAAAAGAATCAGTTTTAGAAAGTAAGTATCCCGTCCATAAACTACGAAATTTATCTTCTAATATCCAAAATGGAGTAGAGATAAGAGATTATTCTGATAGTGGTTTTCGCTATCTGAGAGTTACTGATTTAGGCAAGTACGAAATCAATAACAATTCACCTAGATATGTTGATGTTGAAGAAATCCCTTCTAGAGTAATTTTGAATGAAAAATGTCTCTTAGTCTCACGCTCTGGCTCATTAGGCTTAGTTAGTAAAGTCGTACCAGAAATTGAGAATGCAATTTTAAGTTCTCATATTTTAAAAGTGGAATTAAATACAAACATAGTTATTCCAGAATATGCTGAAGCTTTTCTGCGTACCAAAGTGGGACAGCTAGAAATATTTAAGGAAAATAATGGCGGTGTTATACCCGAAATAAATCAAGCAGCTTTAGGCAAAATATTGATTCCTTGTCCCCCACTTGATAAACAGCTTGAAATTGTCGAACATATCGATGCAATAAGCGATCGGGCTAAACAACTCCGACAAGAAGCCGAAGCAGACTTAGAGAAAGCAAAACAAGAAGTTGAAGCAATGATTTTAGGCGTTGAGTGATTTGTGTGTTCTGCTCAAAATAAAGTCTTCAATTATCGCATTCACTAATTTGTGAGACTTCTATCTATCTATCTCATCAGCATACAAAAAAATTACTAATTCCATTTTATTCTATTTGTTAGAAATTCTCTCAATATTTTAAAATCAAAACTTCCATCTCAACATTCCAAAAGTTCCGTGACTTTCTGGCAACTTTGCGCGAGACTGCGGTTAAGGAACAGGAAGTAGCGATTAGTCAGGCGATCGCGAATATCATCAAAAACAAACAGCATCAAGAATCCCAAGGTTATTGGCGGGCAATTAGCTTACCCTTCATTGGTTTCTGTGCAGGGATGTTGATGATTGGCTTAGCAGCGGGTCTGGTTTCGGGCTTGGCGATCGCTATGAAAAAACTTGACGATTGATTAAAACAGAATATTCACTGTTAACCGCTATTTGAGCTTTCAGAGAATCAACAACATATCTACTTTTTTAGGGTAAAAATTTGGGATGTCGATGTAGTATCCTGAAAGAGAGAGAACAGCAGTTAGCTAACAACTTCGAGAATGAAGCTAATCTTTTATGATCGTGACTCAAGGACATCAACAACTTTTCAGCCTGCTTGCGCCTCTGCGAGAATATTTTCAGCAGGAATATCAATCTCGTCTCGATCGCCTGATTTTGTTTGGTTCTCAAGCTAGAGGAGAAGCGTTACCTACATCAGATATCGATATCTTGATTGTGCTGCAAGATCCTGTTAATTCCAGTACAGAACTACGCCGCACCAGTCATTTCATCGCCCAATTTTGTCTAGAGCATAATTTGCTGGTTTCGCGTCTCTTTCTACCGCGATCGCGGTTTGAATCCGAAAATTCTCCTCTATTACGCAACATTCGCCAAGATGGAATTGTGTTGATCAAAAAGAACTAGGTTCAAGTTGAAATCCTAAGCCGACTTGGGTAAAATTAGCATCTTCTGTCAAAATTCGATAGATATCAAATTCTTGCATAATTAACATTGAAGTTAAGTCTGTGAAAGAGATTTGAGGTTTGTCGAGATACTTTAACCGCAACATTTGAGTTTGGGTAAAGCGAAACTCATCTATTTGGATTAGTTCAAACTGCTGTGTAGAAAATGCTTCAGATAGTTGGAGCATTGCTTGTTTGGCTTGAAAGGAGTTGAGTCGCTTAAAAAATAATGTGAATGTTTCATCTAGAACGAAGGTGCTGGTATAGATGGGTGTTCTTTCTGCAATTAAGGTTTGATAAAGATTTGCGACTTCTCTATGTCTGCGTTCTCCTGCATCGTTGAGGGTAAGCCATCCCCATGTATCGATGAATATAGCGTTACTACTCATAGAGGTCTTGGTCAATTTGTTGGGCGAGATTGCCGTGATTGGTAGCTCCAATAAAGTTTGCTAGGGGATCGAATAGTGCGGAAGTTGGGCTAGAGAGCTTTTTGGGTTGCAGTGTTTGGATAAATCGCAAAACTATCTGGATCTCCTGCTGACTAAGTTCGCCGATCGCTTCTAAGATTTGTTGGTTTTGGTTTGTGGAATACATGGCGGGTCAATGTATCTATTTTTTTCAGTGTAGCAAATTTTGAATGTTGCTGTAGTAGCCTCAAATAGCGATCGCCAGTTAAGCTTAAAATGCTAACCTAATACCAGTTTTGCAAATTAAGATTTAAACAAATCTAATTATGACTATGCTTTACAAAATCCCATTATTATTAACTCCACAGCCAGAAGGTGGTTTTACGGTGACTTCTCCGCTTTTGCCAGAGTTAGTTACTGAAGGTGAATCTATTGATGAGGTGTTAGTAAATGTGCGCGATGCGTTTGAGGCTATTCGTGAACTTTATGATGATCTAGGTAAAAAATTACCTCATAATCTGCTGTTTGCTGACCAAGATTCTCCAGCCCTGATAGAAACTGTTATTTCGGCATAATGAACTATAGAGAAGTTGCGAAGAAGTTATCTAGACTCGGATGTGAGGAGCTTTCTAGGCGTGGTGGTGGTTCACATCGTAAGTGGTTTAATCCTGTTACGCAAAAAGCGACGGTGATTCCTGATTGGAGTGGTCGAGATTTAAAGCTGGGAACTTTACGGGCGGCGATGGTAGTGATGCAAAGTAATGTTAAAGCTATAAAGTAGAATAGTCAATCCTTTGCAAGGTTTTTATGAACTGTCCAAAATGTGAATCGACGAAAATTATCAAATATGGAAAAACGCACTATGGCAAACCCAGATTCAAGTGTCAGGATTGCGGGCGACAGTTTGTCGATAATCCGACCAGACAACCTATTGACAAGGCTACCCGAAACTTGGTTGACAAATT
>JANODY010000140.1:0-3960 GCA_031412945.1 Cyanobacteria bacterium SOY_65_metabat_81 | reverse complement strand
AATTTGTCAACCAAGTTTCGGGTAGCCTTGTCAATAGGTTGTCTGGTCGGATTATCGACAAACTGTCGCCCGCAATCCTGACACTTGAATCTGGGTTTGCCATAGTGCGTTTTTCCATATTTGATAATTTTCGTCGATTCATATTTTGGACAGTTCATAAAAACCTTGCAAAGGATTGACTATTCTACTTTACAGCTTTAACATTACTTTGCATCACTACCCGGAAAGTATATAAATCGAATGGATATGAGACTTGTATAAATAATGAGAATTTTGCTTGTTGAAGATGAAGAGGATCTTGGTAAGGCTCTACAACGGAGTTTGAAGCAGGAGAAATATGTTGTTGATTGGGTACAAGATGGAGCAGAAGCTTGGAACTATCTGACGAGTTCTGAAGTGGATTATGCGTTAGCGATTGTTGATTGGATGTTGCCAAGTTTATCAGGTTTGGAAATATGTAAGCGCTTGCGATCGCATGGTAATTCATTACCAGTATTAATGTTGACAGCGAAAGATCAGCTAGAAGATCGGGTGATGGGTTTGGATTCAGGGGCGGATGATTATCTCGTTAAGCCGTTTGGGATGGTTGAACTAATGGCTCGGCTGAGAGCATTGCTACGGAGACCGACTCAAGTTCAGCCGCAAATCTTACAGGTTGGGAATTTGATTCTTGATTATGGGAAGTCAACAATTTTGATCGCTAATCTGAGTGAAAGATCGGAAGGTCTGATGCTGACGACTAAAGAATTTCAGTTATTAGAATACTTTATGCAACATCCTAATCAGATTCTTACTCGCGACCAGATTATGAATCGGCTATGGGAATTTCAATCCGAACCTGCTAGTAATGTCGTGGCAGCGCAGATTCGTCTATTACGAAAAAAATTAGCAGAACATAGCTGTGATATTGAGACAATTTATGGGTTAGGTTATCGATTGAATTCATGAATCATAATCGAATCTTTTTTGGGGCGCGGTTACGTCTTGCAGGTTGGTACGCAGGAGTGATGGGAATTATTTTGACAATATCAGGGGTTTGCATCTATCAGGTGATGGCTCAGGCTCATTGGCAAGCGGTCGATCGCGAGTTAGAGTCCGTAGCTGGCACATTGCATGATAGTTTAGAACCGTTGCTAATAGAAAGCGATCGCATTTCTCCCAGCGTCCAGCAAATCCTCCCTAATCTTTGTGTAATTGCTGAAAAATGCGATCGAGAATCTTCGACAAGGCATATTTTAGGCGCAATCCAACAAGATAGCTTCTATGCATTATTTTTGACTCGTTCTAGAACCCTGATTGCCACAGTCGGAAAACCACCATTGGGAATTGTTCCTCAGATTGGACAGGCTGCTTGGCAAACAATTGAGGATCGAGAGGGCAATCGCTATCATCAAATCTCACTTTTACTTAAAAACAATAGTGGGAAATCATGGGGATATCTGCAAGTAGGGCGATCGCTTGCTGACTATGACCACCATCTCGAACAATCAAAATTGATCTTGATCGTGAGTTTGCCGATCGCTTTTCTGATTATTAGCATAGCAAGTTGGTATTTAGCAGGTATAGCGATGAAACCAGTTTATTTCTCTTATCGCCAAATCCAGCAATTTACGGCTGATGCCGCCCATGAACTGCGGACTCCGCTTGCAGCAATTCGAGCTACAGTTGAATCTACTCTTAGTAGTGATTCAATTCCCGAACTTGAATCAAGAGATATCCTCCAAACAATCAATCGCCAAACGGTGCGGCTTTCAGAACTGGTTCAAGATTTACTTCTCCTTTCGCGGATGGATTTACAACTAATTACTTTACAAAAGCAGGCTTGTTGTTTGAATGAAATTGTTAGTGATTTAGTTGAAGAAGTCTCCGCACTTGCGATCAAGTCAGATATCGATCTAAAACTGAAAGTTGCTAATGAATCTGCAATTTATGTCAATGGTAATGAAGATCAACTCTATCGACTAATTCTCAATGTTCTGATCAATGCGATTCATTACACTCCTGAGCAAGGCAAAGTTGAGGTATCTCTCGATCTCATCGATCATCATGCGATTATCCAAATTCAGGATAATGGAATTGGGATAAGTTCCACTGATTTGCCTAACATCTTCGATCGCTTCTATCGAGTAAGTAGCGATCGCTCTCGTAAAAAAGGTGGATCGGGTTTAGGCTTAGCGATCTCAATGGCGATCGTTAAATCTCATAATGGTGATATTCAAGTCAAAAGTAAACTGGGAGAAGGTAGTGTTTTTACAATCAAGATTCCTTCTATTGTTCGGCAAGATACTTCATCTTCTCGGTAAGACTCTAACGGGACGGCCAACGATGAGGGCTTTGAGCCTTGATAGAAGGATCGGTTCGGGTGCATCTCAGTTTTGTAATGAGTAAATATGCTTAGGGGGAGAAAGAGAGAAAAAGCCATTAAGATAGGCACAGCGATGTTTGAGAACCTGAGGAACATTTTTAGAAGCCCATTGCGCTCCAGAAATTTGCCCACGCCGATCAATCTGCTTAACTAAGGATTCAACAGAGCCAGAACCAATTGGAATCGATTGATCATGGAAGTGATTGTAGCAAGGAATGCGGTGTCGATGTTTTTGGATATAAGCCAAGAAATTGACAGTACCTGAACTCTCAGATGATTGCACTATATCCACTACCTGAGCTAATTCACCGTTCCATAGTAACTGTTTAATCTCATGCTTTAGCGACTCATTTAAGTCGGCTTTCCAGAGATTTTCGACCAAATGATACCAATCTAAAGTTTCACAACGTTGCGGCTCATTGCCAATCTTGCCAAATAGATTCCAAATGCCATCAGGCCCATCACCAAGACAGCTAAATATTTCTGGCAAAGGTTGCTGATTTACCCAAGCGACTAACTCTTCATTTTCTTGAAAAAATGCTCCCACGACTTCAGTGTCAAGATTCACAGCTTTATAGTCTCGCCACACACTCGGTTCACCTTCGGGTGTACGAATTCTGATTTTACCGCCATCAATCGCCATTGATTCGATCCACTCTGTTGCCATTGGTTCGAGCATATCCACCTGATGCACTAACCTCTGTGGCATACCTTCACCCCAGTCAATACTTCAATATCTTCCTCCGCCCTTGCGTATGAACCGTTTGCACTCAATAGTAAACAACATTTTTCTAACTGCGGACTCATCAGCCCTGATTCCTAGTTTCTTAGCCTGTTTCTCGGTTATTGTCAGTTCACCTAGGCAACTTTTTATTGTCCTTGTCCTACCACTTTTTGTCCCCGTACTTGCTTCGATAAAAAAATTCCGACATCTTTACTAACACATTGCTGCATTTGCTCCCGCACTGCGATTTCAATACCTTCTAGACTTGTCAATCTCTCTGGCTCTCGACTCTCCGTATCCTTGTATAATATGGCTGCTATAGCTTGCACATGAGCGTGAATTTCATTCTTTTCCGATTCAGTCATACTTTCACCTCTATCTTTTACTCTTTAGAATTATCCATCGGGTGCATCTCAGTTTTGCGATAAGTATAAATACTCATTGCAAAACTGAGATGCACCCGCATCGAAGTACCTACTGGCAGGTTTGGCTAAAAACAAAACGATGGAAGAAATAAATAGAGTGACGCTAAAACTATTTGAGCCAGTAAAACCAGACTTCCGTAAGACAATGACCTTTGATAATGGAAGAGAATTCTGTGGACATGAGAATCTATCTAAAAGATTGCAAATAGAGACTTTCTTTGCTACTCCATATCATTCATGGGAGCGTGGATTGAATGAACATACAAATGGATTGATTAGAGAATTCTATCCCAAAAGCACAAACTTTAGAATCATAAAAGAAGAAGACTTTCAGAAGGCAGTAGATTTTATAAATCACAGACCAAGAAAATCTCTTGACTATCGCACCCCTTATGAAGTATTCTTTGCCTCATCAGAAACCGTTGCATTTCATCCTTGAATTGGCG
>JANODY010000139.1:0-50369 GCA_031412945.1 Cyanobacteria bacterium SOY_65_metabat_81 | reverse complement strand
TGGGTACGGTCTGGAGGAGTCTTCAGCTTGCTCCAACGGTTCTTAAGGAAAAGCCGGATTTATCGCTGTCGCATGGTTCCCGTTCCCTGATGCTTCTTTCTTCATTGCTTCGAATCCCGACGGTTCTGATGTTTGATTATGTAATTTCATAGCGGGAAGGGAGTATGCAATTTAGTGCAGAGTAGAGGCTTCTAGTATTATTTTTGTCAATTTTTGATGCGACAGTGTATTGTTAAGATCGAAATAAGTATTTACATTTAGACGTTTATATAAGGAGATATGACATGAATCTTTCAGATACTCAAGTCTTTACCGCATTAGTAGTTGCACTCGTTCCCGCAGTGCTAGCCGCTTTGTTAGGTTCTGCTCTTTCCAATTCCTAGTTTCCAACTAGTCCTATTCATCTAAACCTATTTTTTACAGCCTAGAGGTTGCGAATGGTTTCCAAGCGAGACTTATCTCCACGTTTTTATCCAGAAGTACCAAGCAAAGCCAAGCGGCGATCGCCTAATCAGTATGGTCGAAACCAAGTCGTGAGCATAGATACGCGTGGAAATCATTCTGACTCTGGCGCAAATAGCTATGGCGCAGCCGTTGCTCACAGCTTGCAGCGTAAAAAAGAAAAATATTGCCGAGGCAAAGCAACTGAGTCAATCGTGGTGATTGCGGTGAATGTGGCGCTATCTCTGGCGGCGATCGCCGCGATCGCCAGATTGTTGCCATACCAATCATCACAAAAAGATCGGCTAGATGAGCTTACGACCGAAGTAACTGCCGCCGAGCAAAGAGTGAATGGTCTTCGCGAAAAACTACCCCAAACCTTAAATTCTGGCAAGTCTCAAGAAATAATGCTCAGAAAGCAAGGCTGGATCAAGAGCAATCAAATGACAATTAAACTGCTTGATCCCACTGAAATTGCATCTCCAAATAATGATGGCGTGATGTCAACTACGACTACGGCTCAAAAGCACAATAATCGCTAAAAATCTATAACCCCAAAATAAAATAGGGATGATCCACGCCGCTATTTTATTTTGGGATTTGAGGTTATACAACTTTGCCGATGAGCGATCGCCCCATATAATTGCTATTTCGAGCTTGAGAGGCGATCGCCCGATCATTTACCAGCCATTCCAGATTTGGATCAAAGAGAGTCGAAAGTTTTGGGATCGCCAGTCCTAAACATTTAGCAGGATTAGTGCTGATCGCTTGCCATAGTTCTCTAGATGTTAATAATCCTGTGGTAACTAAGTTTTGCCAAAGAACAGGGAACGCAAACTCTAAACCGATTGCCCCCACGGGTGCAACTTCAAAAGGGACTACTTTTTCTTCGTAAGCGCAGGGCGTATGATCGATCGCAATGCTGTCAATAGCTCCAGATTTAATACCCGCAACTAGGGCAAGGCGATCGCTTTCACTGCCGAGGGGCGGACTCAGGCGCAAATTAGGATCATAGGTTGCTAAATCGCGATCGCAATGACAGAGATGTAGCCAAGTGGTGCTGGCGGTAATTGGCAAACCATCATTTTTGGCTTGGGCAATCAGTTCCACGCTTTGAGCCGTAGAAATTCTCATAAAATGGGTATGGGCTTTGGTGAGGCGGACTAATTCGATTAGCGCCGCCAGCGCAGAGGTTTCGGCGGCGGCGGGATAGCCTGTCATCCCATATTGCAATGACCATTTGCCTTCACGGATGACACCACCACTTGCCAGTTCAGCGTTTTGGGGAAACAGGGCGATCGCTTTGCCTAGAGGTTTGACATATTCCATAGCGCGGCGCACTAACAGCAGATTAGCCAATGGTTTTCCATCAGTAAAGCCAATCACCAATTCGGCAAGTTCTGCCATGTCAGTGAGTTGCTTTCCTTCTAAATTTTTAGTGATTGCACCCCAAGGTTTTAGGCGATCGCCATGTTTTTTCTGGACGTTACGCCAAAATTCTAGAGCCGCAATATCGTCGATCGCAGGTTGCGTATTTGGCAAAATGCCAACGGTTGCAAAACCGCCATTTCTTGCCCCTTGCGCCAGTTCAGCGATTGTTTCTCTAGACTCATGCCCCGGTTCGGCACTGGTGCTATAGAGATCGATCGCACCATTACCTAAAATTAGTCCCGATCGCTCGCTAATATTTGTGTTCTTAGGAATTTGGTTTGCCTCAGGATTTATATAAATTTGGCAATCTTCATCAATCAACACATCCGCAAATATATCCGCCAAATCTTTAGTCAAGTCTTCAGCAATATTTTCAGCAATATTTGACAACGCATCGGCGTTGAGAAGGCGTACCTGCTTGAAGAGGGTGGGATATACGATGGAATTTTCTAAAGGCATAACAAAACAATTTTCTTTTTACTTTATAGCGCGATGCGCTTAACTAATCTAAAAAATAGCGCTAAGTGCTATTTTTTGTTAGTTGCCAGTTTAGACTCAAATCAAAACGGCTATATTTCTATCATCAGGATGACTACATTAATTACGGTTTCGTGACAACATCTATGCACTTGTCCTGTTTTGCTTGAGCGTTTGCATGAAATCTCCTGACCGTTTACTAATTGTTGATGATGTGCCAGACAATTTGTTTCTTGTCCGCACTATTCTTGAAGAAGAAGGATATGAAATTATCACATCATCGAATGGTCATGAAGCTCTGCAAATTATTGAAGCCCGGCCGCCAGACTTGGTACTGCTTGATGTGATGATGCCAAAAATGGATGGCTATGAGGTGACTCGTCGCATTCGGGCGATGCCAGATTTACCGTTTATTCCGATTTTGTTGATTACCGCTTACGATCGCGCTAATGCGGTCAAAGGCTTAGACCTCGGTGCGGATGAGTTTATCCGTAAACCGATCGAGGCTGATGAATTATTGGCAAGGGTGCGATCGCTGTTACGGCTCAAACATAGTATTTCTGAACGCGATCGCATTGATCGCCAACGGCAAGACTTTGTGTCGCGGCTGACTCACGATCTCCGCACACCTCTAGTGGCAGCCGATCGAATGTTAGGGCTGTTGCAAGATGGGGTACTTGGAGAAATTTCGCCAGAGATTTCTGAAGCTCTGACCATTATGGGGCGCAGCAATCGTAATTTGCTAGAGATGGTCAACAAGCTTTTAGATGTCTATCGTTATGAGTCTGGCAGTAAAACGATTAATTTACAGCCGTTAAATCTCAAAGAATTATTGGAGCAAGTAGTTCAAGAGCTTAAGCCGATCGCTATTTCCAAAAATCTTGAGCTTACCGCCGACCTTGAGGATATTAATAAGAATATTAATGAGGTCAAAGGCGATCGCTTAGAGCTACTGCGAGTATTTAATAATTTAATTGGTAATGCGCTTAAATTTACGGAGTCAGGGAGCGTGCATGTTAGTTTAAAACTAGATAATGCTGATCAAAATAAACCTGAAGCCATCATCGCGATCGCCGATACAGGTTCAGGCATTCCATTAGAAGAGCAACCATTCTTGTTCCAAAGATTTAGCCAAGGCAGTCATCAAAAGCAAGGCAGTGGCTTGGGTCTATACTTGTCTCACTATATTATTAGCGCCCACAATGGCAAGATTTTAATTGCATCACCCAATCTAGATGCTTCACGAGGCTCTACTTTCTTCGTGCATTTACCCACCTTCACACTATGAGCAATCACCAACTTCAATACGACACACTCCTCAGTCATTACAGCAACCCTCTCGAAGCGATCGCCCTTTTGCGCGAATATCGTCCATATTTCGAGTTGATTCCCAGCTTACGCCGTCCTAGTGACAGCCTGATTTCAATTCCCTTACCTGTCGTTCAGTTTACGAGTGCTAACTTAACTCAAACTCATGTGCAACTGCAATGCGATCTTGCCTTGATTATGTGCGATCCAGACTGGAAGGTCAAAACAGGACAGGAAATATTTGTATTTATCCATCGTCCTAACGAAGATTATGCCGCCCTATTGCAACGTTGGCGACAAGTAGAAGTGGCGATCGGTGAAGAATATTATTGGCTCTTACCTTGGAAACACCGCAGCATTATTAGCGATCGCGGTGAATATCATTATCCGCTTTTTGTGACGTTAGACTATTCTCCAGCACGGATTATGAAGGGGCTAGAAGGCGCATCTCTGCCCCATGTCAAAGTAGCTAATCTGGCGATCGAGTCGCCGCCTGACATTGAAGAAAATCAAGAAAATATAATTTGCGATCAGACCAAGTAAAAAAGCTAGAGCGCAAAGCGCTCTAGCTTTTTTATATTAATTCTATTTCAAGTTAATCGCAGGAGTTTTACAAAGGTCAATCGGGTCTAGCACAGTGATTGCGCCGTCACCATATTGAGCGCCAACATTAAATGAACATCCTGCATCACTGCCTTTATAGTCTGAACGTTTCCATTCAAAATCCACTTTCTCGCGATCGGCGAGGGGTTTGTCAAGCTCGTTTGCTCCCCAATCTTGTTTGTCAGGAGCAGACATATAAATGCCTGTCAAAACCTTGCCGCTATTGTTGACAATGGCAACTCTCACAGTGTCAGGAGTCTTTTCGGCGCTAGGTGATGCGGAGGTGGTACTAGCAGGTGTGGGCGCATCAGATGGCTTTGCCGATGGTGTAGCTGTTGCCGTGCTTGTTGTCGAGGGCGATGCAGTTGGGGCAGTCGAAGTAGTTGGAGTGCTGGGGGTGCAAGAAACAGCAGCAATAGAGAGACTGGCGGCGATCGCTAGATTGCGAAGAAATAATTTTTGCATGAAAGTATTTAACTATCCTTAAAAATAGGCAACTTGATGTTAAGCCATTTTCACAAAAAAATATACTACTCCCTTCCCGCTATAAAACTAGACATTAAAAACCAAGAATTAGCGGCGCGAAGCGCCGCAACGTCTAATTTTTCACTGGGAAGGGAGTATTAACTAACCTAGTGAGTTACAGCAATTTGCTTTCACCCCCCCCCATAAATAAGAATATAAAACCCATTGCGGGCCTTTGTCCTGCGACCATTTTTGTGGCGGGTTTGATCAACAACTGCTGTAATAACTCAAAGCGATGTAAAATTTGGGACGGTAGGCAGTACTTTCCCCTGCATAAAATTCATAGAACAAATCAATGGCTTCTCAATTGCGCGTATATGTCCCTCCCCATCCCTTCATTCGGCATTGGCTCACGATCGCCAGAGAAAAGCATACGCCCGTGCCATTATTTCGGACAGCGATGATCGAGATGGGTAAATGGCTTACCTATGAAGCGATTCGTGAGTTTTTGCCCGTTCAAGAAGTAGATGTGGAAACTCCATTGGCAACTGCATCAGGACAAATAATCGATGGTTCTATCCCTTTGGCTTTTGTGCCGATTTTGAGGGCGGGATTATCAATGCTTGAGGGTTGCCAAACTCTATTGCCGACGGCGAATGTTTATCATTTGGGCTTGGTGCGTAATGAAGAAACCCTTACCGCTAGTTGCTATCTCAATCGCTTACCCGATCGCTTTGAGCCACAGACACGCATTTTTATTGTCGAGCCGATGATGGCGACAGGTGGATCGATGATCACCACCCTAAAAATGCTGACCGAGAGGGGCGCTGATGCTTCTTTGATTCGGATTATTAATGCTCTATGTGCGCCCCCTGCATTGCAACTGATTAATCAACAATTTCCTGATGTACAGGTCTATTCAGGTTGTATTGATGAAGTTGTCAATGAGCAAGGGTGGATTGTCCCTGGCTTAGGTGATGCTGGCGATCGCTCTTTTGGAACTTAGCAAATAAAAGGAGACACGCTTCGCGTGTCTCTTTTTGTTCTATTTATTTTAAAAATTCAACCAAAGCTTCAGCTTTTTCCCATGCTGTGCCGCTCTCAATAATTTCTGTCGCCAGCCGCACACCTTCTCCCCAAGTATTAGCCGCGCCGCCAATCCTCAGCGCTAGACCACTGTTTAGCGCCACACAATCAGTTTGAGCGCGATCGCCCTTACCTTGCAATACCGATCGCAAAATTTCGGCATTTTCTTGGACATTTCCACCCTTGAGGCTCGAAACTGGAGCCGAAGCTAGTCCTAGCTCTTGAGGGGCGATCGCCTCTTCTGTTACTTGACCATTGCACAAAAAAGAAACATCAGTCAAATCACCTAAACCCGCTTCATCCATCCCTTCGCGGCTATGTAAAACCACCGCTTGCTGGCGATCGAGCAGTCGCAAAGCTTCCGCCAAAATATGGGTCAGACTCTTGTGATAAACCCCTAAAACTTGAGCAGTGGGATGTAATGGATTGACCAATGGACCAATCAAATTAAAAATAGTCCGCACGCCTAAACTTTTGCGAACTGCACCCACGGACTTCATGGCCGGATGCCAATTTGGAGCAAATAGGAAGGTAATTCCCACCGCAGGCAGCGCTTCGTAAATCTTCTCGATCGGCGAAGCCAGATGAATCCCGATCGCCTCTAATACATCCGCCGAACCAGACTTACTAGACACAGCGCGATTGCCATGTTTGGCTACAGGTATTCCCGCCGCCGCCACCACAAAAGCGACAGAAGTGGAAATATTAAAAGTAGAGATACCATCGCCACCCGTGCCACAAGTGTCAATCAATGGCTTAGAGCGATCGACAATATGCCCAAAGCGATCGCTAAATTTTTGACCTTCGCTTTGAGATTGCAGCACTTGCGCCATCGCCGCTAATTCGGAAGCTTCAACTCCTTTAAATTGCAGAGCTGTCAAAATAGCTCCCGATAATTCTGGGGCGATCGCCCCTTCTAGCCAACCTTCCATCAGAGATGTAGCCTGCTCACTTGCTAGAGTCTGTCTATCCATAAGCTGCTTTAGCAGTTGAGACCAATTTTGTTCCATATTGCCTTCTATAGTGTGATTTGTATTGCTTAACTGATGTTACGTGGAAGCTTCCAAGACCCTCACCCCCTCTCCCAAAAGGGGAGCGGGGAACAAGAAACTGGTCTTACTCCCCCTCGCCCTTAATGGGAGAGGGGGGTGAGGGTTCTACGCAACATCAGTTAGTCAAGACAAGGCTTTGCGCTAACTTTGTCTTGATTGTAATTCTTCAGCCACCTGATTATATTCCTGTTCTAGCTTTTTTAAAATATTGTCGAGATTCTCTATATCTTGATTCGTGGGGTGCTTCGACTTAATGAGTTTATGGCATAGAGATTCCATGTTTTGACATAGCTTAAAAAACTGAATAGCTCCAAATGTACCACTGCCGCCTTTTAATGAATGATTTTCTGCATCCATGGTCGCAAAGTCTCTATTTTTAAAAGCTTCTTTCATATTGCCGATCGCCTGTGCTGAGTGATCTAAATAGATGGCAATTAAGTCTGATAAATGAGAAGCCCCAACTGCATCTTCTAGGACTGTGAGGGTTTTTAAATCAAGGCTCTGACAACTAGACTCAGGGCTGGATCGTGGTGGAACTCTTTGCAGCGCCGCTATTAGGTTCTCGATTTGAAATGGTTTGGTAAAATAATCATCCATTCCTGACGATGAGGCTGATTTGTATGATTCGACCGAAGCATTAGCCGATAGTCCAATAATCCAAGGATGGCGGTCTGGCATTTCACGAATATTTTTAGTGGCAGTCAATCCATCCATGATCGGCATTTGGATATCCATAAAGATTACGTCATAGGATTGACGCGATAGAGCCTTAATTGCTTGTAATCCATCATCAACTGCTTCCGCTTCGTAGCCTAGTTTTTCTAGCAACAATAAAATGATTTGCTGATTCACTAGATTATCTTCAGTAACTAAGATGCGAAAAGGATAAAGTTGAGCAAAGTTTTCATCTAATAATTGTGAGCCTAATTGGTGAGGGTTACTGATCGATGGGTTGACCTGATCAATGATGGGATCAATGTTGGAATTAAGGTCGAATGAGATGCTGAAAATGTTGGTGAAGGCTCGATAGAGTTTTGAAGAGGTGAGTGGTTTGGCGATCTGAGCGGCGAAATTAACGGGGCTAATAACCAAGTTAGGACTGGCGATCGCAGTTATCGAATCTAATAAAATTAATTTTAAATCAGGATAACTATCTTGGATATCTTTGGCTAACTCTAGTGGGTCATTCCCTACCATATTTCTATCCATTTTTGTATCAATTAGAACTGCATCAAAGCTAGATAATTCGAGGCATTGTAAAGCTTCTGCTGCTGACAAGGCGATTTGGGTACTCATTTCCCACGGTTGAGTATACAAAGCGATCGCCTGTCGGATGGTGGGATTGGTAATCACTAGCAAAATTCGTTTGCCCATGATCGCCATATGTTCAGGGGCGATCGCCATATGTTCAGGGGCGATCGCCATATGTTCAGGGGCGATCGCCGTGGTGCGAATTGAGAAGCTAAAGGTTGAACCTTTGCCCACAGTACTTTTAACTGATATTTCGCCACCCATGAGTTCGCATAGTTGCTTGGAGATGGCTAGCCCTAACCCCGTACCGCCATATTGTCGGGTGATCGAGCTGTCGGCTTGACTAAATGCTTTAAAAAGTCGGGCGATCGCTTCGGGCGCAATGCCAACGCCTGTATCGCGGACATTGAACATTAATTCGTAAGCATTAGATTTTAAATCTATCAATTTAGATGTCACCGTAATCACGATCTCACCCGCTTCGGTAAATTTAATCGCATTACTAATCAAATTGATTAAAATCTGACGTAAACGAGTATAGTCGCCAATAATCTGTTTAGGAACATCAATATTAATTAGGGCTATGAGTTCTAGCGATTTTTCGGCTATGCGTGATGTCATCAGATCGAGAACATTTTCGACACATTGTTCAAGGTTAAATGGATGTTCTTCGATTTCTAATTGTCCTGACTCAATGCGTGAGAAATCGAGAATGTCGCTAATCACTGATAGCAGCATTTCGCCACCTTGACGAATAGTCGAAACATATTGTTGTTGAGCGAGAGATAGTGGTGTATTTAACAAAATTTCGGTCATGCCAATCACCGCATTCATCGGGGTGCGAAGTTCATGACTCATGACGGCAAGAAACTCGCTTTTGGCTTGATTGGCGGCTTCCGCCAGTTTTGCCGAGGCAAGTTTTGCTTCTGTCTCTTTGCGATCGGTGACATCTTCGACATTAGCAATAAATTGGATGGGGTTGCCAAGTTCATCCCTGATCAAACTAACTAGACTGATAGCCTCAATTAAGCGACCACTTTTATGAATGTATTGTTTTTCGAGGCGTACATTTGTGGCATCGTGATTGATTAGGGCATCTAATGCTGTTGAAGTTTTCTCGATAGAGTTGGGATGGGTGATGTCACTCGCTCGCATATCCAGCAGTTCATCGGCTGAATAGTCATATATTTTACAAAAAGCTTGATTTACATTTAAAAATTTACCTTCTAAGTTGAAGGTGGCAATCCCAATTGGAGAATTTTCAATAGTTGATTTTAATAAGGCTTTGCTTTGGGTTAATTTTGACTCAATTTGTTTGCGATCGCTAATATTTTGGAGAGTTCCATAGAGCCGTATCACCGCTCCATTGCTGCCAAATTCAGCATGTCCGATCGCTTCAAGATAACGATAAGAGCGATCGGGTTGATGCATTCTTAATTCTGTATGATAAGACTCACCTGTGTTTATCGCTCTTTGGACAAGTTGATCTAACCGTTCGCGATCTTCATTTTCAAAGCTCTGAGTAATTTGTTCATAGGAGAAACTTCGTGAATTGGGATCGAGATCTAGGATATAAAATAATTCATCTGATCCAATAATCTTGTCAGTCATAAAATCCCATTCCCAATTACCCAGCTTGGCAATGCGCTGCGCCTCCACTAACCTAGATTCACTTTGCTTTGAAGCTTGTTCAATTAGTTTGCGATCGCTAATATCTTGTAAAGTTCCATAAAGTCTAGTTACCTCGCCATTATGACCATGTTCAGCATGACCGATCGCTTCAACATAGCGATGTGAACCATCAGGACGCGATATTTGCAATTCTAGCTCTATATGATAGGACTCGCCTGTATTAAGGGTTTCTTGGACTTTTTCTCTCAGTTTTTGTTGCGATGGAAGCGTAAAGAATACTAGATGTTCTTCGTAGTTAGGAATTGATAAGGCAGGATCTAGCCCGAAAACATTAAACATCTCTTGCGACCAAGAAATCTCATCAGCCAAGACATTCCATTCCCAATTACCAATTTTGGCGACTTGCTGAGCCTCTGCGAGCATCGATTCTTTCTTTCTTAAAGCTTTTTCCATCGTCTTGAATTCACTAATGTCTCTTCCTTCAGGAATTAGGAATATCACTTGTCCAGATTCATCTTTGAGCGGACGAATCGAAAAATCAATGGTGACGAAGATTCCACCTGCACCCAATACATCGACTTCATAACGGATAAATATGCCTTGAGCGGATTCCTTGACTGATTGCTGGACGCGCTTTTGGAGATCTTCAGAATATGAGAACCAGTGAGTTTCCCATATAGATTTGCCAATTACTTGATTGCGAGAAATTCCACCAAAATCTAGAGCAGTTTGATTTGCTTCTAATAAAGTGCCATCCAAATCCATAAAGCCGACAAATTGGAAGGTATTGTTAAAAATCGCTTGAAATTTGAGTTCACTTTCTTTGCGATCGCTAATATCAAAAGCCGAACCGCGTAAAATTTGAGTTTTACCATCATAAGCTAAGCCCAGATAAGCATTGTCGCGCACCCAAATAATTTTACCTGCGCGGCTAATAAACCGATATTCACAACAAAAAGGTGATCCTGTTTGGATCGTCTTAACAACTTCCTGTTGAACGCGATCGCGATCGTCAGGATGCACATAGTCAGCCCAACTATTAAAAAATCCTGCTTCCCATTCTGTACTTGGCACGCCCAAAAGTTCTTGCAGTTGCGGACTGATATAGGCAAATTCTGGAGTATTGGCGATCGGAGATATATAGGAAACATTAGGAGTTTTCTCGATTAGCGATCGAAACTGTTCAGTCCAGTGAGACAGAACTGTATAGGATTGTTCCATAGCATCTACACGTTCTATTAGATTAGCTTCGCGATTTTCTCTCTGCAAAACCAGCTCTATCTGCATGGCAACTTGTTGCAACATCAGCACATCATCTTGATCCCAAGTGCTTTGAAAAGATTGACTATCACTACCTGCCGAACAATTACGAACTGTCAGAAATCCCCATAGAGAGTGCTCTTGATCCAGATCTGGCAGAACAATCGGCACAAGTAAATATGACTTTTCAGCAAATACTTCAGCCAAATTAATCTCGCATCTGGTCAGCCCCGCCGTATAGCGATCGATGATGTTTTCCGTTGCGTCTTTTGCCCAATGATATTCATCGCTCAGTATATCCTCAGTACTAATTTGGGAACAATATTCACAATATGGAGCGATCGCCTCAGCGATAGTTTGACCATTGATAATTGTGCGATCGGCAATATTTCCTGCAATGTTTTTTGATTTATCTAGTTTAAAAATAGACACATGCACAGCATGGAGAAAATCTAATAACTTGATGGCGATCGCCCCAAAAATCTGCTCTACACTTTCGCCTGACTGAAGTATAGCTTGCAAAATTTCTGAACAAAGTCGCATCCTTGCTGTTGCTTTTTCTATTCCTCTACTCAAATGATTGTTGTCAACCATTGGCTCTACTAAATGATCCGCCATGTTTGATTTGGAAAGAAACAAGTTGCTCATAGAAGACCTCAAAATTTAGTATCGACAAGTAACATGACAACCCTTAGCAAGTCGCAAAATATATAATCATAATAATCAAAATTATAGCCTAACGAATTATTTTGATTTTAATTCTGCTAGCGATCGCTAAAATGTTTATCACAAACCAAAATCTTCAAAGCACGAGAGGTTGTCAAGTCTCCCTGTTACTTTTATGGTTTGCTACACTTGCAGTAGTAATCAACTAGTTGATCCTCAATGTGATCATCAAAAATGAGAAATAACCTCCTAACCAAAGAAATACCAAATCTAGAATATGCGATCGTTGGCGATCGCTTTGATGAAACATGGGAAGCGCCCCTGTCGATTTTGTTGGGGCTAGGACGCGCCGCAGGTGCGGATTTTGTGGAATTCTTCTTAGAGCGAAATAATTATATTAGCTGTCTCGCTGAAGATGACACGATTACGAGTATCTCGCCACGCCTATCCACAGGCGCAGGGATTCGCGCTTTCAAGGGCAAAGCCGATTGCTATGTCAGCACCAATGATCTAAGTTTCTTAGGATTAAAATCAGCCCTCGAACGCGCTCTTTCCATTTTAGGCTTAACTCTTCCTTCTCAAAGCTCAATTATTCCCTCCATTCATCTAGAAATGTTTCGAGACTATGCCACCAAAAAAGGCAAAGACTCATGGATCGCTCAATGTAGCCCTATGCGCGAAATGGGTGATATTCTGCTTGGAGCTAATCAACTCATCGCCAAAAAAGGAACTCATATTCAATCAAGGCGATCGGGATATTTTCGCGATTGGCAAGAAATCTTAGTAGCAGCCAGTGACGGCACATTTGCGCGAGATATTCGGCTCACCCAGTCGATCGGCTCTAACCTACTTTGCGCCGATGGTACAAATCGCTCCTCCATTGGTAAGCGAGTTGGTGGTACTAGCGATCCCAGCTATCTCCGCAATTGGAACTATGAACCCGTTGTTGATGAAATCGTTGAAGCCGCAGGTAAGATGCTCTATGCCGATTATGTGGAGTCTGGGTCATATCCGATCATCATGGCAAATCAGTTTGGCGGTGTAATCTTCCATGAAGCTTGCGGTCATCTCCTCGAAACCACAGGCATCGAAGCCAAAACCACTCCTTTTGCCGACAAGAAAGGACAGAAGATCGCCCACGAAAACTTGACTGCATGGGATGAAGGGCGATCGGAAGAAGCTTTCGGGACAATTGATATGGATGATGAAGGAATGCCGACTCAGCGCACATTACTCATCGAAAATGGAATTCTGAAAAACTTCATTAGCGATCGCGCAGGGGAGTTACGCACAGGACATCCGCGCACGGGTAGCGGTCGTCGTCAGAGCTATGCTTATGCCGCCGCCAGTCGGATGCGTAACACCTATATTGATGCGGGTGAATTTGCGCTTGAAGATTTATTTGCCTCAGTTGATAAGGGTATCTATTGCAAAAAAATGGGCGGCGGCAGCGTCTTGCCCACGGGGCAATTTAACTTTGCGGTTGATGAAGCTTATTTGATTGAAAATGGCAAAATCACCAAACCACTCAAGGGCGCAACTCTAATCGGTGACGCTAAAGAAATCATGCAAGAAATTTCCATGAGTTCTCGCGATCTAGAGCTTGCCGCAGGTTTTTGCGGCTCAGTCAGTGGCAGCGTCTATGTCACGGTCGGACAGCCGCATATCAAAGTTGACGCGATTACGGTTGGCGGTCGCTAACTGACAGCGCCAAAATCCAAACCAAGGCGATCGCCTTGGTTTGGTTATTTAATTTGGAGCGATTGCTTATAATTGATTAAAGTAATTAAAGATTTTAATTAAAGATTTTGAGTAAGGTGATTTAGTCGTGCAAGCAAATGTGATCGATGTTGATCAATCAACGGTAATTGTTGTTGACGATGATCCAGCTATTCGCCACGAGCTAGCATCTGTATTGAAAAATCAGGGCTACACAGTCAAAACGGCTACTGACAGCACGGGAGCTTTGCTGTGTGTCCAAATATATAATCCTGATCTGATTTTACTCAGTATATCGATGCCAGATATTAGCGGCTATGAAATTTGTCGCATCCTCAAAGCTAATACCGACACCGAAAATATCCCCATCATTTTTACTAGCACCAGCGACAGCATTCAAGAAAAACTTCAGGCTTTTGCGATCGGTGGAGCCGACTATATTGTTAAGCCTCTGCAAATGCCTGAAGTCTTTGCGCGGGTGCATTTACATCTGGCTCTGCGACATTTGCAAATGCACCTTGCTCAAAAAAATCATGAATTGTCGCAAGCTGTCTTCGATCGCATCAAAATGCTTAGAGACTTACAAAGAACTAACTTACTGCTCCACGCTCAAAAGGAGGCGGCGATCGATGGTATTTTTGCGGTCGATGAGCAAGGTCGCATTGCGAGTTTTAATCGACGTTTTTGTGAAATGTGGCATATTTCCCATGATTTAATCTTAGGGAATGGGCGTGATCATAGTTTTGATCAGGGTTCGCCATTAGGGACATTTTTAATCAAATCGGATTTGCCTGAGGTTTTAATTAATCTATTAGAAGCTACCTATGATGATCCTGATGTGGTTAGACGAGGGGAAGTGATGTATGGCGATCGCACCTTTGACTACTACACCAGTCCTGTCAGTTCTGAACAAAACAAATTTTTTGGATTAATTTGGTGTTTTCGAGATATCACCGCCAAAAAACAAGCAGAATTGCGACAATCGCAACTAATGGAAGAACTCCGCAAAGCTAAAGAAGAAGCTGAAGAAGCCGTCCACACTAAGGCAGCTTTTTTGGCAACGATGAGTCATGAAATTCGCACGCCGATCAATGGGGTGATTGGTATGACTCAACTCCTCGCAGGAACGGAAGTCAATCCTGAGCAAGCTAAGTATATTCACACAATCCAAGTCAGTGGCGAAATGCTGCTGTCGGTAATCAATGATATTTTAGATTTTTCTAAAATCGAATCTGGCAAATTGGAATTAGATGAAGCTCCCTTAGATGTTCGCGCCGTAGTTCGGGATATTTATGATGTGCAGTTAATCAAAGCTAAAGAAAAAAAACTAAAGTTTGAAGTAAGTATGCAGTCCAATGTGCCGCCATATATCGTGGGTGACGTGACGCGCATCAGACAAATTTTATTGAATCTGGTTTCTAATGCCCTTAAATTTACAGATACAGGGGCAGTGAGAATCGGTGTGCGCTTAGCCTCTGACCAAATCCCGATCGCCGATCGCCCATTTAAATTGCTGTTTTCAGTCAGTGACACGGGTATTGGTATCACCGATGAGCAGATGCAGCGCTTGTTTCAGCCATTTTCACAAGCCACGGTTTCTACCTCGCGTAAATATGGTGGCACTGGCTTAGGGCTAGTCATCTGCAAGAAATTAGTCGAAATTATGGGCGGCAAGATTCAAGTTGATAGTAAACCTAATCGAGGTTCCATTTTTTCATTTACGGTCACTACTCAAATCGCCAAGACCCAACCAAGCTATACGCTTCAAGATGCGATCGACAAGCATCCCAATACAGTTGGTCGGATCGGCGATCGCTTGCCTTTAAAGATTTTGATCGCTGAAGATAACTTGATTAACCAAGAGCTAGCGATGGCGATGTTGATTAAGATGGGCTATCAGCCTGATGTCGTCGATAACGGCTTAGCGGTGCTAGAGGCAGTACAGGTCAATCATTATGACTTGCTATTGCTAGATGTGCAGATGCCTGAAATGGATGGACTAGAAACTGCCGACTATCTGGTAAACCATTGGCATGAGTTGGATGCAGGTTATGAACGCCCCACCATTATTGCGATGACGGCTAGTGCCATGCAGGGCGATCGCGAAATGTGTTTACGCGCAGGCATGGATGACTACATCAGCAAACCAATTATGATGGATTCACTCCAGCGCACCATCGAGAAGTGGGCGACGGGCAGTCAAGTTGAAGAGGCGATCGCCCCAGTCACCACCCAAAAATCAAGTATCCCCTCAGTTATTGATCGAGCCGCCATCAAAAATCTTGAACAAATCAATCCCAAGCTCATCGGAAGAATGGTGCATTTATTTACTTCCGAAGAAGCCCCAGTTCTATTGCAAAATCTGCGACAGGCGATCGCCAATAATGATCTCAAAGAAGTCAGCTTCAACGCCCATACGCTAAAGGGAAGTAGTAATATTTTGGGAGCAAAGGCTCTTGGTAAGCTCTGCCTTGAAGTTGAACTTAAGGGAAAGCGGGGAGACAATGAGGGTTTACCAAAATTATTAACCCAAATTGAGCAAGAATATAAGATCGCTTGTCAAGAACTTATTAAGTTAGGCAGTTAGAATGGAAAAGCGAGCTTGCACTTTTTAACTTTTATCTAACCATTTCTAATCTTTCGGATTTTCCAAACCTTATTATGCTATCCATTCAAAATCTTTGCTATCATCCTCCTGCCACGCCTGAAGCTATTCTCAAAAATATCTCCTTTGAGTTAAAAGATCGACAGCTCGGCTTAATGGTTGGTCCTAGTGGCTCAGGTAAAAGTACCTTGTTAGAGATTTTGGCAGGATTTGTGGAATGGTCTAGCGGCGGCATTTACTGGAAATCTCAAGAGCTTATGCCCGATCATTTACAGCAAATATGCGGGTTAGTCTTTCAGTTTCCAGAGCGTCATTTTTGTGGGAGTACAATTCTAGAAGAATTAAGATTGGGGCATATCGATCTTGATAGCGATCGCATTCAGGGGGCGCTAAGTTCGGTGGGGTTAAGCCATCTCAACCCTGATATCTCGCCACAATCGCTAAGTGGCGGACAACAGCGCCGTCTAGCCCTTGCCGTCCAGTTAATTCGTCAGCCTAGTTTGTTATTGCTAGATGAGCCAACTGCGGGTTTAGATTGGTCTATGCGTAAACAGATCTTGAATATATTGCAAGATCTTAAAAAAGATTGGACGATCCTCGTGGTTACGCATGATCCTGAAGAACTTGACTCGATGGCAGATCAAACATGGGCGATCGCCCATGGCAAAATCGCCTAGTTTTTACAGCGCTTTGCGCTCACATCCGAACCAATAAATTTTAAAAAAGATAGGCGTTTGCTATACACTATTGGCAGATATTAACTAGATATTTCACCATGACCTTCACAACAGAATCTCCAACATTACCTGTAGAAGCAGAATCTAGTTTTGCTACTAATCACATCGTGCAAACCATCCAAACTGTAATTGCCAGTATGGATGCTGACAGTTCGGCTCTTGAAAATCAAACCGAGGACACTTGGAAATTTACATATGGCACTGTCGAAGTAGTTGTCAATATCACTGGTATCGAGCCGACTGATACATTCACTGTTTTTTCGGTGGTCTTGCCAGCACCATTTAAGGATGAAGCCAAGATGTATCGCTGGCTGCTAGAAAGAAATGCATCAGATACTTTTGAAGCTCGTTATGCCATTCAAAACGATCAAGTACTAGTGCTATCTTCACGCTCTATCGATGACCTCTCACCTGCGGAGATCTCGCGGATTATTACGATTGTGGCGGCGATCGCCGATGAGAATGACGAAATATTAAAAGAAAATTTTGGTGCATAACTAATTACAAGCCCAATTTTGTGAGGTTACAACCGCAGGGGTGCAACTTCATAAAACTGGCTTATTTATTTTGTACAAGTACTTAAAAATATGTACAAATTATGGCAGATGCTCCCCTATGCTGAAGCATCGGGAAAGTTGCAGATGGAGCTTGACCATGATCTGCTCGATCGCCATAGCCAAGATCCAAATTCACCATCGATTTTAAGATTTTATAGTTGGAATCCATCCGCGATTTCTCTTGGTTTTCATCAAAAGCAATATCCCGATCGCTGGCAGCCGATCGCCGATCGCCATAATCTGGACATCGTGCGCCGTCCTAGTGGTGGTCGGGCCGTGCTGCATAAGGGCGATCTCACTTATGCCGTAATTACCCATGTTGATATAGATGGGAAACAAGATGGGAAAAAGCGATCGCACCGTGAAGTTTATGAATATATCTGTGAATTTCTAATTCAAGGTTTTGCCAAATTGGGAGTCTCGCTAACCTATGGCACATCGGGGCGAGGTTATATTCATAACCCCAGTTGTTTCTCGACCGTCACCAATGCGGATTTGGTTATTGCTGATGGACGTAAACTAATTGGCAGCGCTCAAGTCTATCGCCACAATTCAGTTTTACAACATGGCTCGATCGCGATCGCCCCAGATTATGAGTTATTAACCGAATTATTTCAAACAGAAGTTCCCATTGTTGGCTATCAAGAGCTAGCTCTTTCCCAAACGATTGGTTCAGAACTAATCGAAGTTCTATCTAATGCGGCGAGGCAACACTTTCAAACGGAGTTCTTGTAGTTCTGACTGGTTTAATTCCCGCCATTGTCCCACATTAAGATTTTCTAAACGCAAATGGGCGATCGCCACGCGCACTAATCGTAAAGTCGGAAATCCTACCGCCGCCGTCATTTTTCTAACTTGGCGATTTTTACCTTCTGTTAATATCAGTTCGATCCATGCTGTCGGAATATTAGCGCGATCGCGAATTGGTGGTTCACGGGGCGGCAAATCTGGCTCACCATCTAATAACTTGACGATCGCAGGTTTAGTCTGATAGCCCTGAATCGTCACCCCATCGCGCAACTGCTGCAAAGCCCCGTGATCAGGAATTCGTTCCACTTGCACCCAATAAGTACGCGCATGGGCAAACTGGGGATCGATTAAGCGATGTTTTAAGTTGCCATCATTGGTTAGCAACAACAATCCTTCACTATCAAAATCCAATCGCCCCACAGAATACACTTCAGGAATCTTAATATAGTCTTTTAGAGTCGGACGCGGCGAAGCGCGATCGTCGGTAAACTGACAAAGAACGCCATAGGGCTTGTAAAAAAGAATATAAGCAAGATTATTTTGGCGATCGATCGGCATAGTTGGCATTATTACAAAAAATGGTCGCAGGACGTAGCCCCACAAAGGCTATCAAATTTTGTTCTTACTCCCTTCTCGCTATGAAATTAGGCATTAAAAACCAAGATTTAGCGTTGCGGCGCTTCGCGCCGCAACGCCTAATTTTTCACTGGGAAGGGAGTAGGTAAAACTCAAAGCGCTATATATCACTCGATATGTAGATGACGATCCCAAAATGTAGACCTAGTATGGATTCACGGTGTTTAAAGTCTATATAGAGTTCAAGTACTATCCATGATTCATCAATTAGCAATTCGCTTAGGTGCGTCCTGTGTGCTGCTCGCGACCTTGCCCCTCGCCACAGACGAGATTATCAAGTATACCCAAGCTCCTCACATCTTTTCAGGCATTGGGGCGATCGCTTCCTGCATCGGAGCTTGTGTACCCGTTTTAACTTTATTTCGCAATTCTGATTAAAACTATCAAACTTCTGCCCTAAGCCCAGCGCCCAATCACAATTCTTACTGTGCCATCCTCTAATATCTCTTGCTGCTCGATCGCAAAGCCCTGTTGATTAGCACTCTCTAAGACGACATTTGCCGCATATTCCTGAGCGATCGCCCCCAAAAATTCTTCCACATTCATTGCTAAGCCCCACATATCAGCGATTAGCTCGTAGCGATCGCCCAATTTCCGAAAGCCAATATCATAGGCATTAGGCATGGGGATCACATATTCGGCCGTGGTTGTGTCACCCAGATAGCCGCGCACCAAAGTATTTTGCTTGACAGGATAGCCAAGTTTTTGCAGGGCTTGTGAGAGCAAGTCACCATTTTTAATTTCGATCGCGATCGTTGTGAAATGTGACATAGGTCGCCAATTCAAGGATGAAATGCAACGAGTTCTGATGAAGCAAAGAATACTTCTTAAGAGGCATGATAGTCAAGAAATTTTCTACCCCCTTCCAATTACAAAATTAGACGTTGCGGCGCAAAGAGTCGCGACGTTAATTCTTGGTTTTATACGTCTATTTCTTTAGTGGGAAGGGGGTATGATTTATAAAATCCACAAAAAAAGCACCTCTTGCATCGCGAGAAGTGCTTTTTTTTGCTATTCAATTACATCTTTGCGCTTAATCACTGGACGCGGCACAGGGGGACGATCTTCCGCAGATCTTGGACGCGGCGGCGAAATAATACCCACACCCTCGCCACTATCTGCTGACCAAGATGGCTTAAATGGCCGATCGCCAAATCCGCGATCACCAAATCCGCGATCGCCACCAAATTTCCTTGGCGCAAACTTGCCGCCACCAAAGCGACCATTAGACTGTGAACCCCGCTTACCCTTAGAAGGAATCATCCCAATAAACTCGCCATCAACAATCGTCAACACATCCCCCTGCCGATGGACATTGACACTCCAAAACTGACCAATGGCATCGGTCGGCAACAGCCCCGTCAGACGCACCTTAAACTTACTGTACTCTTTGGTAACTTTGTCTTTCTCCTTATCAAACTTTTGTTCAGCACGGCGAACTTTAATGATTATTGAATTTTCTTCAATCGATTGGCTCGAAACCTCACCCCGTATTGAGAAATAGCCATCTTCGACATGAGGATCAACTTGAATGTCAGCCTTACCAAGCTCGACAGGAGCCCATACCCCAGAAATCTGAACATGTAACTTCCCAGCTTTATCATTAGTGCGCGGATAAACCACCCAAAGATAATCTTGATCGCTTTGTAAACGCTTCTTCACAATTGAAATAATCTTACCAAGTAAGACTGCATCAACCTCAGTGCCATCGGCGGCGATGATATGCCCCTTAGCAAAATTATCTTCACTTCCCACATAGCGACCATAAATCACCCCGATCGCCCTGTACTGAAATGGCTCCGTCGCTTCTGGGATCGGCTGCAAACAAGGCTTATTTTCATTTGAGCGTTCATCAAGGCGATCGGCGACATCAGGCTGACTGGCAAACTGGATATCAGCATCGCGGTTGATAGCGGATGACTTAACTCTTGCAGAAGCAGGAATAACCTTAGGAACGGAGATGGAAATTTTAGCTGGTTTCTCTATATTTAGCTGATTTTGCGATGCATTAGATGCTTCAGACTGCAATGTATCTGGAGACTTTGGCGCAATAACTTTGATAACTTCTAACTTAGGCAAATCTTTAATTGGAGGCTTAGGTGGAACGGATGTCGATAAAGGTCTATTGTTTGTGTCATCTGACTGACTAGACTTGGTTATTTTACTCATAATGAACCTCCCGAAGATTAAGGAGTCTAATGCGGACTAGACTTTGCTGGAAATTTGGTAGAAAAACATGTTGATCGATTTAAATTTTATCTTAATTTAACTGAATTCAGATTATGTTAAGATAAGTCTTAGTCAACATACATAGTTTAAAATCAACCTAAAATAAGTTCCGCATTAGCGTGAAATACTAGGCAATTTTAACTTATTCCGTTTGAAATTAACTTGAATAGCCTTACCTTAAATAGCCTTAGCTTGATTGTCGCTATGACCAAAGTGTATCCCTATTAAATATCTTAAGATATTTATTCAAATGTCTCAAGTGTTTGAGCAAGCATACACTGTTGCTTGTCAGAGCAAAAAAGAAAATCACAAAATCTTAATAATTCATTCATTCACGACTAACTCAATCACGATTGCTATACATCAACAGTTACGATACATTTGTGCTTAAGTTCACGAAGAACAACTTGCACTTACCAACTTGTACTTAGATATTTCGTATGTGTCTATAGATTTATAGATTGATTGGCAAGATTGATTCAATTGCAAATCAACAAAATTAGAAAATATCTAAGTAAGCTAATCGACATTTAAGTTACATACTCAAAACCCGAAAATGCTTGTGCCGCCCAAAGCGCAGCACAAGCGCCATGCAACTTAAATGCACATCAGCTTAGCTAGGCATAATTAAATATAAAGCCAGAACCGAAACCTGTGGCGCACGCGCAGCGTGCGCCACAGGTCTTAGGGGTTTATATTTAATTAAGCCCACTTACTTACCAATGTTTCAATGGATGAAAAGATTTTATGACCTCTGACAAGCAAAATTTTGGATTGATCGGTTTAGCGGTGATGGGTGAAAACCTTGCCCTAAACATTGAGCGCAATGGTTTTTCGATGAGTGTTTATAATCGTAGCCGCGATAAAACTGATAAATTTCTGGCGACTCGTGCTGCTGGCAAAAACTTCAAAGGCGCGTTTACGATCGCTGATTTTGTGGAATCGCTAGAGAGTCCTCGCAAAATTATGATCATGGTCAAGGCTGGAGCGCCCGTTGATGCAGTCATTCAAGAATTGATCCCCCTTTTAGATGAAGGCGACATCATCATTGATGGTGGTAACTCGCTTTATAACGACACCGATCGCCGCACCGCCGAGCTAGAGAAAATCAATCTCAAGTTTATCGGCATGGGCGTGAGTGGCGGTGAAGAGGGCGCTCTCAATGGACCCAGCATGATGCCAGGTGGTCAACAGTCAGCCTATGCCGAAATTGAGCCAATCGTGACTAAAATCGCCGCTCAGGTCGATGATGGTGCTTGTGTGACTTACATCGGTAAGGGTAGCGCGGGACATTACGTCAAAATGGTGCATAACGGCATTGAATATGGCGATATGCAGTTGATTGCTGAGGCTTATGATTTGCTCAGCACTGGCTTAGGCTTGACGGCGAGTGAGTTGCATGAAACTTTCACCGCATGGCGCACTTCTGAGCTTGACTCTTATTTGATCGACATTACAGCAGACATTTTCACGAAAATCGACGATCTCACGGGAGATGCACTGGTCAATAAGATTTTGGATGCGGCTGGTCAAAAGGGGACGGGTAAATGGACAGTCCAAAGTGCCTTTGATTTGGGCGTACCGATCCCCACGATGATCGCGGCGGTGACAGCACGAGTCATGTCTTCTTATAAGGAAGAACGGGTGGCGGCTTCTAAAATTCTTAAGAGTGCAACTTCGGGTAAATATGAGGGCGATCGCCAAGAATTTATCGATGCTGTGCGTGATGCGTTGTACTGTTCTAAGATTTGTTCTTACGCTCAAGGCATGGCGCTTTTGGGTGCAGCTTCGCGTGACTTTGGTTACGATCTAAACCTTGGCGAAATTGCGCGTATTTGGAAAGGTGGTTGCATTATCCGCGCTGCTTTCCTTGACAAGATTAAACTTGCTTTTCAGCGCAATCCGAATTTGCCCAATTTATTGGTAGATGAAGATTTCAAAGAAACAATTTTGTCTAAAGAATCAGCTTGGCGCAAGGTGGTACAAGCTGCCGCCCAATTGGGTATTCCGATCCCCGCCTTTAGTGCTTCTCTTGATTATTTTGATAGCTACAGACGCGATCGCCTACCTCAAAACCTGACACAGGCTCAGCGAGACTACTTCGGCGCTCACACCTATGAGCGCACTGATAAGCCCAGAGGTGAGTTTGCTCACACTGAGTGGATGAAGTAAATCTCAATCGCTTCCCTTTGGAGAGTTGCGGCGCTACGCGCCGCAACTCTTTTTTCGGGTTTAAATGCTAGGGCGATCGCCTAGGCGTTCGTGTTAGATTTGAATGGCGAAATTTTTTTGGTCGTATGTCCCATCCTCTTTATCTAACGAAATCCGATCTCAAGACAGCCCGCAGTTGTACCACCAAACTTCACTACAAAAAGTTGGGATATTCAACCGTCGATCGCGTTGATGCATACCATAGAGTATTAGCGGATGGGAGTTTCATTATTACCAAGATTGCACATCTTCTCTATCCTGATGGCATCTATGTTTCCGCCAATCTCAACTCTGATGAAAGTATCGCCGAGGCTGTCGAGTACACGATCGCGCAGTTACAAAAAGAGGATGTCGTTCTCTTTGAGCCTGTGCTGTATTCTGAGCATAAGTTAGCGCGGGCGGATATTCTGGTTAAACAGGGCGATCGCATTGAGATTATCGAAATTAGGGCTAAAGGCTTTGATAGTCAGGCTCATGAAGAGTTAATTAAATATCGCAATCTTTCTTATTTTCGGAACAAACGCACAGGTAAAGTTGGCGGAGAGTGGAAGTACATCATTGAAGATGTGGCTTATCAAGTTGGGATTTTGCAAGAAATGTTGGCTAAACATTTGCCTGAACTTGAAGCTCCGATCTCTTCCTATTTAATAGTGCCAGACAAAGCGAAGACTACGGCGATTGACCATCTGGCTTCTTACTTTCAAATTCAGCGTTTATCTACTCATCGTAATTCTTTTTCAAAATTTAACGGTATCGCGATTAACTTTACGGGGGATGTTAAGGAATTACAAAGCGATCGCTTTCTGACAAAGGTAAGCATTGAGAGTGAAGTTTCGGAATTAATTGAACCAGTAATCACTTCGGCTCAAAAATATTTAGGATATTTAATCGAGCGATCGCCAGAAATATTTGCCCCGATTAGTAAAAGCTGTAAAGGTTGTGAATATCGGGCTAGCGATCGCGACTCGCGTGATGGATTTAGAGAATGTTGGGGCGACCTTGCTGATCAAGAATTTCATGTCTTGGATCTCTATCAAATGGGACGAATTGGTGGCAATGAAACGCCTTTAGTCAATGAGCTAATTCAGCAAAAAAAAGTGAGTATGTTTGATGTTCCATTAGAAGAACTTACTGATTATACTCACAGCTACCGTCAACTGGTGCAGATTGAATATACTCAAAAAAATAAAGAATGGATTTCAGAACATCTTCCTCAAATCGTGAAACAGATTGAATATCCAATTCATTTTATTGATTTTGAAACTTCACGGATGGCGATCCCTTACCGCGCAGGGATGCAGACATACGAGCAGGTTGCTTTCCAATGGAGTTGTCATACGATCGCCGAGCCAGATGCACCTCCAATTCAAACTGAATGGCTCGATCTAGATAATACTTTCCCAAACTTTCAATTTGCAGAATCTTTGATGGATTGCTTAGGCGATCGCGGCACAATTTTGACATGGGCAACCCATGAAAATAGTGTGCTGCGCGATATCTACTATCAAATGCAAACCTATGATTACCAAAATCCACAATTACAGATGTGGCTTGCCAATACCGCTAAACTTGGCACTAAGGGGAAGTCGCATTTAGTGGATATGAACGCGTTGACTCTGAAGCATTATTTCCATCCCTTAATGAAGGGGCGGACTTCGCTTAAATGCGTTTTGCCTGCCGTCTGGAAAACCAATTCCTATTTGCATGAAATTCCATATTTTAAAGAATATTATCGCGATCGCGATGGTGAAGTTCTCAGCCCCTATGATGTTTTATCCCAACTACAAATTGGCGATCGCATTCAGGTTGTAAATGAAGGCGCGGGGGCGATGTTGGCTTATCAAGACTTGATGTATGGCGAGAATCGTGATTATGCGGACAATCAATTAATGCGATCGCAATGGAAAGAACTGCTCTATCAATATTGTCGTCTCGACACGATGGCGATGGTCATTATTTGGACGCATTGGCAAAATTTGTGCAGCAAGGTTTAGTACATCTATCGACATTTTTAAAAAGCGGCGCTTCGCGCCGCTTTTTATTTTTTGGGTTTTGATTCGCATAAAAAAGTTTTTATTTCATAAGGTTGAAATGTAGTTCTTAGTAAATTTGAAGTATCTGCAATAAGTGAAAGCAAAGTATTTTTATTCTCCATGAGATCGCATTCCCAGATATTTTCTATTTGCAAAAGACTAGATGATATCTGAATATCTGTTACTGTTGTTTCACCCTGCGCTTCATAAAAACGTAATATCCAACCAGTCTGATCTTGCGATCGCTTGAAAGCGGAAAGGATAATATTCGGTGTAGAAACTTGTAAAAAGCTTTGTGATTTTATTTGTGATTTTGCTTGAATTGACGCATCTTGTAAAATAATTGGATTATTTAATTCTTGAGCAAGTCTCACAATATTAGCATCGCGCCAATCGCCTTGATGTGGAACTAATCGATAGGTAAATTGATGCTCGCCGCGATCGCTATGGGGAGAGGGCCAGTTAGGGCTGCGGAGCAGGGTTAGGCTGAGACAGTCTGGCTTGGCATCATAGCCATATTTACTATCATTAAGAACAGCTAAACCCAGAGAATGTCGTCGCTCCGCGACGACATTCTCTGAAGAAAGATCCGCCCAATATTGAGCAGGAACTTCCCATTTTGCCTTAGATTCGGGAGATTCATCGAGAGTACTGCGCTGAATTGTTCCCATTGGTATTTCGTAAGTGGCAAATGACGATCGCCAATTTATAGGAAAAGCAACTTTGACTAATATATATTGTTCTTGCCAATCAACCCAATTATGAACTGTAATAAATGACTCAAATACTGTTAGTTGAATTTCTTGAATGAAAGTTGAGTTACGGAATTTTTGGACAATGCGTATAGATACTTGTAAGCTACAATTTTCAATAATTGTGATTGATTCAAGATTAGCAGCTTCTAATTTCTTACTGGCATAATTAGGGTCAATATTCCATGCATCCCAATATTGTCCTTGGTCTTCAAAAAACTCTAATTTACTTGCTAGTCTTAGTATGAAAACTTGCGATCGCTTATCAAATATCTGAGCTATTTCACCAGTTACAATATCAATTTCAACTTTAAGATAAATATTTTCTAAATAGAATTTGTCGTTGTCAGAAGTGACACTTAATAGCTGATTAGTTTGAGTGATCGCGACAGTTTCAACTTCAGCAAATCCGAAACTAGGAATATTTTCTAGCCAACATAACGAATTATCTGGTAATTTGACTAATTGCGATCGCGACCAATTAAGAAAATTCCAAGCTTGTAAATTATTGTTTTCTTGGGTTCCTTGCGGGAGAATCTGATCGCATATTTCTCTTACTTCAGCCCATGTGCGATTTGCATCAGTAAACACTTCAGGGATTGATGTGCCAGTCAAAATATCATGAAATTGATTGAGTAGTAACCCTTGCCATGCGGATTCTAATTGAGCTTGAGGGTAAGGAATATTGGCGGTTAAACAGGCGATCGCGCTAAATTTTTCGGCATTACCTAACAGGACTTCAATTTGGCGATTTTGACGTTTCTGCTCCGCTTTGCTGGTAAATGTGCCGCGATGAAATTCTAAATAGAGTTCATTTCTCCAAACTGGTAGATCGGCAGGTAATTTAGTTTTTAAATTTAATAAGAAGTTCTCTAAGGTACTCGACTGCACCTTAAAAAACATTGCCGAATCAGCCCATTCTCGTCCCATATCCAGCATATCGGCAGTTGGTCCACCGCCATGATCGCCGACACCGTAGAGCCATGCAGTTTCTAGAATATTATGTTTTTCTTCTTGATTGACTAGATGTTTCGCGATCGCCACAGGTTCTAATCCTTGACCAAGTTCATTACTAAAATAAGTAAAAATGCGACTACCATCTAACCCTTCCCACCAAAAGATTTGATGAGGGAATTTGTTCGTATCATTCCACAAAAGTTTTTGCGTAACAAAGGCTTCAAAGCCACTCTTTAATAAGATCTGCGGCATTTGCCAATGAAATCCAAAGGTGTCAGGCAGCCATGCAATTTTGACTTCGCGATTAAACTTCTCTCGAAAGTATGCTTGTCCATAGAGAATTTGCCTAATCAAAGATTCGCCACTGGGCAAGTTGCCATCAGGTTCAACCCACATCCCTCCGATTAGTTCCCATTTGCCAGCCGCCACTGCTTCTTGAATGCGTACAAATAATTCAGGATATTCATGTTCCATCCATTGATAAGATGCAGCCGTACTTTGGTTAAAAATTAGCTCTGGATAATGTTCTTGCAGATTCAATGCCGAGGTAAATGTGCGTTGCATGGCATTTTTTGTTTCGGGGATCGCCCACAACCAAGCCACATCAATATGAGAATTACCGAGTATATAAATCTGACGTTGTTTGAGAAATTCGCTAAATTGTAGAAGTGGTTCTCTAATTTTCGCTAGGGAAGAAAAAAAGCTTTTATTTTGTTCCTCATCCAAAAGTATATTTAGTTCGGCGATCGCCCTTTCGAGAACCTGAAGATCAATATTATGTTTCGTAAAAACTGGAATATAAGCTTGTAAAACAGCTAATTCATCAGCAAATTTATTAGGATCGCCATCTTGATTTGGATATTCAAATATCAGTTCTGAAAGCTGTAATGCCCCAATATCATGTTGCGGACTATTTAGCTTTATTTCGAGAACAAACTCGTAATTAGGCTGTACATTATTAGTTAATAAAAGCCGACATTTTTGATCGAATAGATCGCCTTCTTGTACCTTTTTCCCATTAATCCAAATTTCACAAATATCGACCCACCAAATCAAATTTAATCGAATAATTGCACCTAATGTTGAAAGCCCTGCATAGGTTTCTGGTACTTGCCAGATTTGTTTTAAATGAATATTTTCTTCACTTTGCAAAAAAGACAGCATTGGCTTGTTTTGTTTAGAATCTACTGTGAGCAAAGTTTCCCAAATACCAGATTGGTTTTGTCTTTGCCAATGATTAAGTATGGATAAATGCGATCGCGATCGCAATTTATCAACAACATTAGTCAAACTTTTTGTTAAATCAACCATTTTACATTCTCACAAACATTCCGCTAATTCAAAGATGAAATACCACGGATTCTGATGAATCAAAGAATACTTCGTAAGCGGTACGGTAGTCAAGAGATTTTCTCGGTCTGTGATTTATAAAATCGACCGTCTTGGGAAACTTCTCTCCTTTCACGATTTTGAAATTTGTACTTTTAGGATAGAACTCTTTAATTAAGAAGTAGTGAATTCGCCCTGTGAGAAAAAGTAATTCAAAAAATAAATTGAGGTGATAGATTGCCAATATAAATTAACGGACGATCAAATTGCGATCGTTGAAAATATTTAGCTGTTAATCTTTAAAAAAGCAAAAATCTGCTAATAGTGTAAAAAATATTTTTTATTTGGCATTTAACACTAAATGTGAGTTTGTGAGTTAAGGTGTTATCTGACGAAACGTTAAAACAACAGCATTAAAACAACAGCATTTTTTATGGTGCAAGAACTCACCCTCCTCTCCAAAGAGGTCAGATTCCCCGATAGCGCCCCTGCCGCTTATCCTGTATTTTTCAGGACATATAGCCGTAAATATAATAACAAACGCGAAAGCTGGGCAGAAGTATGCGATCGCACACTTTCAGGTTTAAAGACGTTAGGTAAACTGACCGATGAACAAGCTGACCTAATTGACAAAATGCAAAAGCAGCTAAAGTCCCTCACTTCTGGACGTTGGCTATGGGTTGGTGGCACGGAATGGGTCGATCGCCCCGAAAATTTCTCAGGCTCTTATAACTGCACCAGCACCAATGTGATTGACTGGCGTGCATTTGGCTTGATGATGGACTTAGCGATGCAAGGCAGTGGCACGGGCGCAGTCTTAGAGCCGCAGTACATTAGCCAATTGCCTGTCATTCGTAACCAGTTGCAAGTAAATGTGATCGGGGCGATCGGGGATACTCCAACCGAAAAACGCCGCCACAATACCGATGTCGAATTTGACTATGCGAATAACTCTGTCAAGTTTTGGGTCGGTGATAGTCGTCAAGGTTGGGTCAAGTCTTATCAATCGCTATTAGAGCTATGCAGCGATGAGCAATTTGACGCGGCTAGGCAAGTTCAAATTACCGTTGATATCAGCGATGTGCGCCCCAGTGGTGAAGCCCTCAAAGGTTTTGGCGGTATGGCAAATCCTGTCAAGTTGCCTACGCTTTACGATCGCTGCGCCAATATTTTAAATAAAGCGATCGGTCGTCAACTCACCTCAGTCGAGTGTTGCATCCTCATCGATGAAGCCGCCGTTTGTATCGTGGCTGGTAACATCAGAAGATCGGCCGGAATGCGCCAATTCTCGTCTGAAGATACTTTAGGTTCTGTGGCAAAGGATAATCTCTGGCAGCAGGATGAAGCTGGCAACTGGCGCATCGATCCTGAGCGTGACGCTTTGAGAATGGCGAACCACACGAGAGTATTCCATCGCAAACCAACTGAGCAGGAATGCGTTGATGCTGTTCGTAAGCAATACTATTCGGGTGAAGGGGCAATTCAATGGGCGGGTGAAGCGATCGCACGTTCTAATGCGGACTTGATTACAACTCCCGAACTCAAGCGTGATTTCCTTTCAGCTTATGTGAAAGGAGAAGGCAAAGAATGGTTGCGATCGCAGCAACCTGAAGTCTCTGAACATGAGCTAGAGCATAGATTACAACGTTATGCTCTGAATCCCTGTGGGGAAATTCTGGGGGCAGATTTCCATTGTAATCTTTCAGAAGTGCATCTTAACCTGATTAATCCTAAGGATGAAAAAGAACAGGAAGCAGCATTTAAAGCAGGTGCTTTATCAGTTGCATCACTTCTTAATCATCAATTCATCGAGAAGCGTTATCAATTTAGCCGTGATGTCGATCCGATTGTCGGTGTATCCTTCACAGGACTATTTGACTTCTTTGTTCATGCCTTTGGTGTGGAATGGTTGCGCTGGTTTGAGGCGGGTCGTCCTGACACTGTGCAGGGTCTAGACTTCAAAGAGAAGGAAGCTGATTATCTAAATCGCTGGCGTGAGATTGTCCATCAGACAGTTTGGGAATATTGCGACGCTCATGGTTTACGCCGCCCGAATCGTTGCACAACAACTCAGCCTGCGGGCACGAAATCCTTACTGACAGGAGCTTCCCCAGGTTGGCATCCACCGAAGGCGCAGCGCTTTATCCGTCGGATTACTTTCCGTAAGGATGATCCTGTGGCACGGGCTTGTATGGACTATGGCTATAGCATCATTCCTTCGCAATCGGATAAGGATGAGAATGGACAATTGCTCAATGATCCCTTCGATCCGAGATGTACGGAATGGCTGGTGGAGATTCCTGTGAGCGTGTCTTGGGCTGACCTTGACGGTGCGGATCTGGTGGATATAAGTAAGTTCGATGTGATGGCGCAGTTTGATTTCTATATGCAGGTGCAGAAGCATTACACTCGCCATAATACTTCGGCAACCTTGGAGTTGCGTGAGGCGGAAATCGAGCCTTTAGGGAAGAAGATTTACGAAGCAATTCGTGATGATGAGGGTTATATCTCGGCGGCACTGTTGGCGCGTTTTGATGACCTACAAACTTTCCCCCGTTTGCCTTTTGAGCCAATCGATAAGGCGACTTATGAGAAGCTCAGTGCTGAGGTGCTAGAACGTCGCCAGTCTGATGATTTTTACGCAAGTTTGTTGCGTTATGATTCGGGTGAGTTGATGGATGCGGGCCCTGCGGGTTGCGATTCTGATAAGTGTATGTTCCCTGAGCAGAAGCCATAGATCGCAGAAAATAACATATAGGGCATATAGGTGTTGCTACAATAGCGATCGCAACTTGTAGTAAACACTTATATGCTCTCTCAACAAATATCAGGATTTCAAGAAGCATTAAATGCGATCGAGTCTTTGTCTTTAGACGACCAGTTTGCATTACTTGATGTTTTGCATAATCGCTTGAAACTGCGTCAACGGCATCAAATTGTGCAAGAAGTACAAGAAGTGAGGCAAGAATTTATGGAAGGTAAGTTTAAGAGTGGTTCGGTTGATGACTTTTTAGCGGAGCTAGATCGTTAGATTTGCCTACTAAATTCTAGGCTGATCGAGAATCTTACAGAGCAAGGATAAAAAACATGCTAACTAAAGAAAAGTCAAGTGAACTGAATATTATTGCGAAATCTATAGATGCTCTTAATCTAACTGAGCAGTTATGGCTTTTGGAGCATATAGCGCATCAAATTCGGATTAGAAATGAACTTGTGGCAATGGCACAAGATCCGCAAATTCAAGCTGAGCTTTCTCAGATTCAGCAAGAGTTTTCTGTTACAGATTTTGATGGTCTTTGAAATATGGCTATATTGCGATCTCAAATCTATTTTGTAAATCTCAATCCGACTGCTGGCAGAGAGCAAAGTGGCACAAGACCTGTTTTAGTTCTTTCCATTGATGATATTAATCGTCTTCCTCTTGTCGTGACTGTAGTTGTAGGAACGAAAGGGGCAAATATTGCGAGAGACTATCCTACCAATGTTAGAGTTTCTCCATCAGAAAGCGGGTTGCCAATGGAAACTGTCTTTTTATGCTTTCAACTGCGATCGCTTGATGCTTCACGGTTTCTAGATCAGCCAGTAGGAATGCTATCTCCAGAAAAAATGGAGGAGATAGAGACAACGATTAAATATTGTTTGGGACTATAAAGTTTTAGGCGTAATTCCGAGGAAAATCTCCTTGCATGACGTTGCAAGCAAATGGTAGAATCTAAAAATAATTTTTCTGCTGGTGGAGCTTAATGGCAACTATAGTCAGTTTTATTAACTACAAAGGTGGAGTTGGAAAAACTACTCTGGCGGTGGAGATATCTGCAAGTTTAGCTTACCATCAGAAAAAGAGAGTTTTGTTAGTAGATCTAGATCCCCAAACAAATGCAACTTTCTATCTCGTAGATTTTTCAACATGGAAAGAATGGGCTAAGTCAGATGAAACATTAAAGAGTGTTTTTACAGCAGCAATGGCTGAACCTCAAAAAGAATTAGATATTCGTAAGGTAATCCATCAAGATATTTTGCGGCATCCGAGAACTGAGGAAAAAATTTCTTTAGATCTTCTTCCATCGCACATAGAACTCATGAGTACTGACATGGATTTGGCTATGAAGTTTGGAGCTAAGGAATTTCTAAAAGCACGAGGGATCTTGAGAAGCGCTTTTAAAAATATTAAGGATGATTATGACTATATCATTTGTGATTGTCCACCAAATTTAAATCTCATCACACAAAATGCCATACTTGCAAGTGATGGTATTACTGTTGTTGCAATGCCAGAGTTCTTATCAACTTTAGGTATTGGAGAGATTGAAACTGCTATCAAAAAACTTGTCAAGGAGGTTAATCAAAGCTTACAAGGATTTGGGGCTGTTGAAGAACCTAAAATCAAAGGAATCATATTTAATCGAGTCAGTACACAATTTGGAGGAACAGAGCCTGAACAAGAAGTCATGAGGAGAGTCCAAGGTAAATGGGGAAATATTGTATTTCAAGAATTTGTTTCGCAAAGTTCAAAAGTTTCTGTAAGTGCAGAACCTTCAAACTCGCCTATATCAATCTCTGGTTATGCTGCTGATAAAGTATATGAAGAACAATTGAAAAAGTGTGCGATCAAATTTAGTGAAAAAAACAAGAGATAGTGATACTCAATTATGGCTTCAAGAAAAACCACTCATGAGTTAGCAGATTTACTAGAAGAAGTAGCTGCTTTGCTTCGAGACTTTCCAGACCTTTCTTTAACTAAGCTTAAAGACCTTTATCAAGGCTTAGGTCAAAATGAAACAATTCTGTCAGATGTGGGTTTAGATAACTCGGTAGAGAACATATCAAGCTTAAGCAGATCCGAAGCTGAATCTAAACTAAACAAATTAACTAATAAGAAACTTTTAGAGTTTTGCAAAAAAAGTAAAATAAAGGTTGGTTCTAAACAAACTAAATCCAGCTTAGTGAAGCAAATTCTTTGGAGTTGCTTTGATGCAAAAGTTGATTTAGATCATATAGCTTCTTATTCGCAAGAATCTTAAGTTGTAAGTTGTGATAAATAGTCGGGATTCATGAAAAACTTAAATAATATTGGTGACAGAACTCAAGTTAATGTTTTTCTAGAAACTAAAACAATTGATCTAGCCTCTCAAGGCATCGACAAAGCCCAAGCAGCAACTTTGCGAACAAGTCTAGCGACATTTGCCGAAGATTGGAATAGCCCTGAAATGAGCATTTATGGTGACTATGACGCAGCCAAAGCCATACTTTAAACGGGGTAATATTTTGATTTATTGGGCGATCAAGCCGTACCACTTTACAATCAAACCAAGTAACATTATTTCTTAGAATTAATATCTGGAGAATACAAAAATGCCAAGCCTAACACTAAGTAACGAGCAAGTTGTAGAACTTGTTAAACAACTGCCACAAGAGCAAAAAATAGAGGTTTTTAGATTTTTATTGCTTTCTCAATGGCAGCAATGGCAAGATTTATCTAATTATGGTGCAGATAAAGTCAAACTTGCCGCAAAAGAGCGTGGCTATGACTGGAAAAAGATGTCAGAAGAAGAAAAAGAAGAATTTATTGATTTAGTAGTCCACGAAAAATAGTGAAATACATAGTTGTTTTTGACACAAACATTTTGATTTCTGCATTGTTTTCACAAACTGGCAGCCCATTTCGAGCCTTAGCCCTAGCTAAAATTGGACAAATAGAATCCGTTACCTGTCAAGAAATCATGGACGAATTTGCAGAAAAGCTATTGTTGAAGTTTAAGTTCTCTAAAGACAAAACCCAATCTGCTGTGGACGAGATTCTGAGCTTTTCTTGCATGGTCGAGATTTCTGGAACACTCAAAGCAGTTCCTAACGATGCAGATGATGACATGGTTATCGAATGCGCCGTAGTCGGTAACGCAAGCCATATAGTCACAGGAGACAAACATCTTTTGTCACTTGTTAAATATCAGGACATTGCGATCGCTAAAGCTACTGATTTTGTTGATTTATTCTCTTAGGTAGCGATCGACTATTGACACAGCCAAAGCCAAACTTTAAACGGGGTGATATTTTGATTTATTGGGCGATCGCATTGCAGATTAGAGACTAGGCGATAATATATCAATGGTAAAAGGTTTCTACTATGCAGCCAACCCAAGTAACCGTAAATTTATCTCTACCTTTTGAATCGCTCATCGAAATGATGCGATCTTTGGAGCTACAAGAAAAAATAAAATTGAGAGACTTGTTAAATCAAGAAATCACTGCAAGTCAAGAACAAAAACTAGATACTGCGGTAGAATGCTTTCAGCAATTTAATTAAGCCCACTTACTTAGATGTTTTTCAGAATCGGTTGAAACTGCGTCAACGTCATCAAATTGTGCAAACTGATTGCTCTCCCTAGCCTCACCTTACGAAAAGGGGATTTAGGGGGAGCAAAACTTCTCAAACACGCTCTAATTCAATTAAAGTCTTCAAGATAACCTTCTATTAATGTTTATCGATTACTATTAAGATTTTGGTAAATTCACTGATTTTGAAACGTAAATAACGAATGCGATCGCCTGCTATTCTCATCAAAAAATGCTTGGCTGACTTAGATCTCAAGATAAATGTCACAGTTAAGCGCAAGAGTCAAGAGTTACACATCTTGTTAGAGTCTACCTATTTTGGCGATCGCGACCTGATTGTAGAGGCGATCGCCAAATGTTTTGTTGATTTTGATAAACGGATTGAATCGGCGCGAATTTGTGCATTTCTATTTGGACAGCCATTACCCGAATGGATCGAAAAAATTGATTTCGCGCATCAAGGATTTGAAGTTATTACTAGTGAAAGTAATAATCAAAATATCAGCACAGACTTAAGCTCAAATAATGAAACGTCCATGTGCGATTGCTTTATCGTCTGTGGCTTAGGCAGTTTAGGACAACATTCTGTATTTAACTTAAAGAAATTTGCCTATGGTGAATATGAAGTCAAGATCTCTGCGATCGATAAGGTGCAGCCAGACATCATGGAATTTGATAATTTTTCAGAACTACTTGATCAATCAATTATTTTGGGAGATTGTCGGCGCTCTGAAGTTTTAATTAAGGCGGGTATCGCTGACTGTCGAGCGATCCTCATCGTTACTAACAATGAAAATGTCAACATAGAAGCGGCGATCGCGGCGCGGCGACTCAATCAAAATGTGCATATCGTGGTCAGATCTTCGCGCCAAAATCTCAATCAATTACTTAAAGAGCAGTTAGGAAACTTTGTGGCTCTCGATCCTGTGGAATTACCTGCGGCGACTTTTGCAGTAGCGGGTTTGGGCGAAGGTACACTGGGGCTATTTCAAATTGGCGATCGCAAATTGCAGATAGTTGAATGTACTGTGGAATCCGATAGTTATCGCTTTTTAAGAACTCCAGCTTATCTATTACATAAAAAGCAATCTCGACTGTTGAGTATCGCTGAGCTAAATCCCGATCGCTTATTCTTTCAATGGCAACCCGACACGGTAGTTCGGGTCGGTGATAAAATCGCCTTTATTGAATTTGTCGAAAATGAATTTGCTACCAATAATCGCCGAAAATTAGCATTAAGAGCCTGTCCCGATCGCTCTAATTTTTTTAACTATCAAAAGATCGATCAACTACTGCAAAAAATTACGGGTTCAATATTTTGGGATACTAAATGGAATCAAATAGTTCTGTGGTTTCGGGCTGAGCGATCTCGCCGCTTAATCTTAGGGGGAGTTATGACCGCGATCGCCCTATGGGGAATTAGCTCAACAGTTTTATTTTTTAATGTGCCGAATATCTCATGGCAAAAAGCCATTTCAACCAGCATGATTTTGTTGCTAGGTGGATTTGGAGATGTATTTGGTGGACTAGGTGAAGATCAAGTGCCTTTGTGGGTAGTTATATTTTGTCTGTCGGTTACTCTAATTAGCTTGCTGTTTGTGTTGGGCGTGGTGGGACTTATCGCCGATAGTATTCTCAGCGCTAAGTTTGAATTTTTTAAAAAACCTTTACCCTTACCCGATCGCGATCATATTGTCCTGATTGGCTTTGGTCGGCTCGGACAACGAGTTGCCGACTTATTATATAAGCTTCGGATTCCGTTAGTAATTGTCAGCGAAAATCCCCATGATTGCGATCTTGCCACTAAAGTCCCGTGGTTTACAGGCAATATCATTGAAGAATTAGGCAAGACAAATTTGGCTAAAGCCAAAAGTATTCTGTCGGTCACTGATGATCAAATGCTCAATCTCGAAGCGGCCTTGTTAGCGCGTGACGCAGCCAAAAAGAACAACCGTCAAATCAACCTTGCCATTCGTACCTACGATCGCTACTTTAGCGAAAATTTAGCCGAACTACTGCCCAACGCTCAATCTTTTTGTGCCTATGCGCTCTCTGCCGAAGCCTTTGCAGGAGCCGCATTTGGTGAAAACATGTTAAGTCTATTTCGACTCAATCAACGCACTGTCTTAGTTGCCGAGTATCGAATTACGGAAAATGATACATTAGTGGACAAAAATTTATCCCAAATTGCCTATGGCTATACAGTTGTGCCAATTTATTTAAAAACTAATAAACCCAAAGCCGATGGACATACTGAGTTATTTATGCCATCCGATGATGAAGTGATGAAGGCGGGCGATCGCCTGACGATTTTGGCTTCTATTTCTGGACTGCGGCGCATTGAGTTAGGAAATTTGCATCTACCCAAGCGTTGGCAATTGCGTGCCAAACCGCCGCTAAATTCTAGCGTTCTGCTCGATGCAGGCAACAAGCTCAAAAATATTTCAGGCTGCGATCTGGAATTAGCCCGTCAGTTTATGCAGAGTCTTCCCGCCGCGATCGAGCTACCGATGTACGACATTCAAGCCTATCGATTAGGGCAAGCCTTAATGCGGCTTTTGCCAATTAAAATCTATCCTTTATAAAAGCGGCTATAAGCTAAAGTATGATGAACTAAGGCGCGAAGCGTTTCACTTCATCACACTGATAATTTACTTACATCCTTTAAACTTACATCTATTAATATGTCTACTCCTGAAGCTCTAAAAGAAAGATTTGTGGCGATCGCTAGCAAACGTGAATTACTGGTGGAATTGTCGCTCAAAGATAATTTGGGTACATTGATCATCGATGTGATTCAAGCCCTAGAAGAACTTGATGATCTGCTAATTGAAATCAGAAAAGTTTTCCCAGATTGGCAACAAGATTAAGGCAACAAGATTAAATAGTTATGCCGCCAAAACTAACTTCTTTCCATTCTCAAGTTAATGTGCAGCGCCAAGTCAAAATACCAATGCGCGATCGCCTCAACTTGACGGCTGATATCTATCGCCCCAAAGGTATTGACACGCCTTTACCTGTATTACTAATGCGCTTACCCTATGGTCGGGCGATCGCCTCCACCTGCACCTATGCTCATCCTAGTTGGTACGCCAACCAAGGCTATATTGTCGTGATCCAAGATGTGCGTGGTTGTGGAACTTCTGAAGGTGAATTCTATCCATTTAGGAATGAGTATGCCGATGGATTTGACACAGTGGCATGGTGTGCGAAGGAGCTAGAAGGCAGTAGCGGCAAAGTGGGCATGTATGGATTTTCTTACCAAGGTGTGACCCAATTTCAGGCGGCGGTGCAACAACCTGAAGGATTAATTACCATCTGTCCGAGCATGGCCACGGCAGATTTGTATCATGGCTGGTTTTATTTTGGTGGTGCGGTTTGTCTAGATTTCGATCTAAATTGGGCGTTACAACTAGCTCAAAATCGAGCATGGTATTTGAAACAAGAACCACAAGCAACTAGACTTTTTGAAGCCCAAAAGCAATCTGCGAAATGGTTAGAGTCTGCACCGTTAAGTGAGTTAGAACTATTTAAAAATGATGCTTTTGGAGATTTTGGGACTTTCTTTTTTGATTGGATTGGCAACCAAAAAGCTGATGATACCTATTGGCAAAAGCTGAATCCTCTCAGTTATTTCGATCGCTTTGATTTACCCGCTTTGCACATCGCAGGATGGGCGGATATTTTTATCGAAGCCACCATTAATACTTACCACCAAGCCAAAGCCGCCACCCAAAAGCCACAACATTTAGTCGTTGCACCTTGGCAACACTTGCCTTGGTTGCCCAAAGTTGGCGAACTTGATTTTGGCGAAGCCGCCGTTTCCAAAATTGACCAGTTACAGGCTGATTGGTTTGATTTTTGGCTCAAAGGTATTGACAACGGAATGTGCGATCGCGCTCCTGTCCAAATATTTCTGATGGGCAGAAATCACTTGCTAAACCTAGCTGACTTTCCAGAATCTAACCTTCCCGAACAAACCAACACCAAAAATCTATATCTCTCTTCCCAAAAACAACTATTACCAATCACCGATCGCCAATTACCTGATATTTGCGTCCCTGATATTTATGTCTACGATCCCCGCAATCCTAATCCCTCCACACCTTACGGATTTTACGATCAGCGCCCCGTGCATCAGCGGTGGGACTTGTTGGTTTATCAAAGCCATGAATTAGTACAGGACTTGGCGATCGCAGGTATCCCCGAATTTAGTCTCTATGCGGCGACCACTGCGCCCGACACCGATTGGGTGATTAAGCTCTTAGATATTTATCCTGACGGTAAGCAAATGCTCGTCTCGATGGGCGTTTTGCGAGCCAAATTCCGTAAATCATGGTCTGATCCTGAATGGATTGAATCGGATGTGATAAATAAATATCAAATCAAATTGCGCCCAACCTGTCAGAATTTTGCCCAAGGACATCGCATTGGGATAGCGATCGCTAGTGCCGCTTTCCCTGCGATCGAGCGCCACTCTAACACCCAAAAGTTACCATCTGAGGCGACAGTAAGCGATTTTGTAGAAGCCACCCAACAAATTTTTTACGGTACTGATCATCCTTCATATTTGCAATTACCATTGGCTCAAATAGGCTATATTCGAGATTAGAACTGCTGATGTATGGGCGGGAATTATCAAAAACCAAAAAACATGAAAAAAAGAGTTAATCTTACTTTCCCCAAACGCGCAATCGGCATTCCGATTACCTATCGGCTTGCCAAGGATTTTAATATTGCAGCAAATATTATTCGCGCCCAAGTTGCCCCCAACAAGGTTGGCAAGATGGTGATGGAGCTATCAGGCGATATCGATCAACTCGAAGAAGCGATGGACTGGATGCGATCGCAAGATATCGAGGTTTCATTACATGGACGTGAAATTATGATCGACGATATCGCTTGCGTTGATTGTGGCTTATGCACAGGCGTATGTCCCACCGAAGCCTTAAGCCTCGATCCTAAATCTTTTCAACTTAACTTTTTGCGATCGCGATGTGTTGTTTGCGAACAATGCATAACTGCTTGTCCTGTAAATGCTATTTCTATCAATCTGTAAAAACCAAGAAGCGACATAACTACAAGCCTTAAAGCGTCTATAATGATACAAAAAGTAATATTTTTTTACAAACTTTTTACAAGCATTTACCACATTAAAATTTGAGTTATAACTCATGCATTTTGAGCTTTTTTCGCTAGAAACCATTCAAGTATGGACAGCACAGTATGGATACTGGATTGTCTTTTTCGGAATCATGCTAGAAAATGCGGGTATTCCTTTACCTGGTGAGACTATCACTTTAGTTGGTGGATTTTTGGCAGGAAATGGCGATTTGCAATATCCATTTGTTTTGCTATCCGCTGTTTCAGGGGCGATCATCGGCGACAGTGCTGGCTATTGGTTAGGGCGCTGGGGTGGCTTACCCGCCTTAGAAAAGATTGGCAAGTTATTTCGGATGCCCACCGATGAAATTGCGATCGCTCGTGAAAAATTCCGTGGCAGCAGCGATCGCGCCGTCTTTTTTGGACGTTTTATTGCCATCTTAAGAATTTTTGCTGGACCAATGGCAGGTTTAACAGGAATGTCTTATCCCAGATTTCTGTTTTTTAACGCTACGGGTGCATTAGTTTGGGGCCTAGCAACGACTGGTTTAGCCTACTATGCAGGGACTTTAATCCCCATAGAAATGTTGGTAACTAACGTGATCAGGTTTAGCTTCATCGTTTTGGGTGTGGTATTGCTATGGCTTGCTGCGCCAAACGTATATCAATGGTTAAAGGATAAGCTTGAAGCCCAAAAAACAACCCACTCAAACCTAAAGTCATCTTCAGAGTCAGAGATCTTGTTACCGATCGCCGCCGAGAAGGTAATGGCTAAACAGGCGATCGATAAAGATTAACCAAAAACTATCTTAATATAGCGCTTTGCGCCATAAAATCCAGAAAAAGGTTAGCAGACAAAACCGAAGGGCTACACAATGACAGCCCTTCGGTCTACTTTTTTTGTTTATCTACGGAGAGAGAGGGATTTGAACCCTCGGTTACTTTCGTAACATTCGATTTCAAGTCGAACGCATTCGACCACTCTGCCATCTCTCCAGTCTTGTTATTTTAAAGCATCAATACGCACAACACAAGCAAAAAAATAAAGGCTCACATGGTGAGCCTTTATTTTTTGTTTGTCTTACTCAGACAAAGGACTTAAGCCCCTTGCTGTTTGAATTATCTAGGCTTTAACCGCAGACATCGACAAAGTGTAATAACCTAGCTGATTAGGAACTCTCTCCCACTTAGCATCAAGCTTACCTTTTGACAAGTTTTTGGTAACCCGATCCTTCGCCTGACGGAAATTCTCAACGGACAGATCGCCATATAGAGCTTTGACAACACTATCAGCATTGACAAACTCACCTTTGCGCTCTTGCAAAACCTTCTCGATCGCATCAGTCAAGGTATTGCCCTGATAAAGAGGACGCATGACTAGAGAACTCATCCGACCCGACTTTTTAGGGTGAGTCTCTGATGTAGCTGACTGAGACTTTTTTGAAGCTTTAGGCGATGAAGCAATTGTTTTGGCAGTAGCTTTAGGATCTTTTACCGCTTTAAGAATCTTGGCTACTTTAGGCGCTTTCTCAACCTTGGCGATAGTGTCGGCTTTAGCTGCACCTCTACCTTTCTTAGTAGTCGAGGTTGGAACTGGCTTCAAATCTTCAAGAGATAGTGTGTAGTGACCGAGTAGGGTTGGCACACGTTTCCATTTGCCTTCACCTTTACCTTTGGACAGGTTTTTAGTAACGCGTTCCTTGGCAACTCTAAAAACAGTCTCTTCAAGATCGCCATAAAGGATAGTGACCACATCATCTGCATTAACAGATTGACCTGGGCGTTCATTCAAAATCTTTTCGATCGCTTCTGTCAAAGTGAGTCCTTCGTAACTAGGACGCATTGACAAAGAGCCTCGACGATGACCTCTTCCTCTTCCTTTAGCCTCAGGTGTAGGGTCAGGCATGGCTAAAGGCTTGTCGGCGACAGCTTTGGGTTTGCGACCCCTTGTCGGAGCAGGTAAAACTTCAGGGATAACAGGAGTCGAGACGGTGACAACAGGAGTCGAAACGGCGATAGCAGGAGCTATATCTTCTTTCTTTTTGGCGTTGACTTGAGGAGATTCAGCAGGAATGCTTCCTAATAGGGCTTCAACGTGAGCGAGTTGAGTGCGAGCTTGAGCAACTTTATCTTCATATTCAGCGAGGAAACCTTGCAAATGGGTCTGCAAAGCAAGTAAAGACGCGCCAAAAACGTCTGGCTGTAAACTTACAGGTAAATCTGTACTCATATTATAGAAACCAACAAGATGATGGTGATTAATTGATTTGATTGGTTTGTTTCCTCATATATTTTTTTATGATGGAATAAACTCATCATTTTGTTCTATCACGTTTTGAGAGAACTCGCAACAGTTTAGAAAGAATTCTCACTATTGTTTATTTTTTAAAATAACTCATGTTACGCAGAAGGTTATAAGATCCTCACCCCTAGCCCCTCTCCCAGAGCGGGAGAAGGGGATGAGGGCAGATCTTCGCTCTGCGTAATATCAGTAAAGTCAGTTCGGTTTAAACCACGCAAAATTAAGATTCAAAACAATAAAAGCTTTACATTGCAAGGCTCTGATTGTTTTGGATTTGAGAAAAAGTTCGTAGAACGAATGCTTTCTCAAAGACTTTTTAAGACTGACCTTATTTCTTTAGCTCTAGGAGAAACTTAGCTTCGGCAGCGCGATCGCTGTTAGGATATCGAGCCAGCAAGCTTTGTAAATAGCTGGGTTGCTCACTGAGAAAGAAGCTAGAAAATAGCAAATCATCAACATATTGACTCTGAGGAAACTTAACCTGTAACTCAGTGATAACGCCATCAATCCGCCGTTGATAGTCGGACTGCATCATTTTTTCGCGCTGTTCGTAATCTTGATAAGAGTAGCTATCTCTGCGGCTGTTGAGTTGAGAGTATTGTCTGGTGGTGGTCACTCCTGCGGGGGGATGGATACGTTGGGTTTCTGAGAAAGTGTGGTTTTCCCACTGGGCAAGTAGGGTCATTGCGACCATGTACAAAGTTTTTTGACGAAGATCGGGAGAGATGTTGGGGTCTTCGAGCAGGTTTTGATAGAGGGAAAGGGCGATCGCATTTTGACTACCACCTTGATATTTAGCCAAAATCTCTGCGTTACTGCGTTTGGAGGCATCGCATACCCACCATTCACCACAATTCCAGTCCGTGGGCAATCGATAAGCCCGAATTCCGTCCCAGATTGGTAAATAAGCATTTTTCCATCCGCCCATATCTGCCCAATCAGAGGCGATTTGATATTGCGATTCGGAGGTGTTTTCGATTTGCCATTGACGAAGTTTTTGCCAACGGAGCTTTTGTTCATTCAAAAGTTTTTGGGCTTCTTTCTTGAAGTTTTCAGCACGCATATCTTCTTGCCACCATCGTCCTTGAGGATAGTAATAGGCTTCGAGGATGCGATCGGGAATGGCGGCTAATTGTACATTTGCCGAAATCTCTAGGGCTTGGGCGTAGTTGTGCGATCGGGCATATTGGATGGCGATCGCATATTGCAACAGTGGTGCGAAGGATTGATTTTCAGGTTCTTGCAAAAGGGTTTGCATCTGCTCGATCGACAAACCGACATCAAGGAGGGTGCGAATATGTGGGAATGCAAGATAAAGGGCATCACGATCGCCCATTGGTTGCGCCATAGTTTTGATCCAGAGACGCATTGCGCCCACAATATCGTTATTGGCTTGTAAACTCAGGGCTAGGAAGTGATTAGCATCGTCTGCACCCGAATGGTCACTGTAGCGACTCAGCCAGTCTTGCCAAGCATTGAGGCGTTCTTTCTCCGTGCGTTTGGCATGGCGATCGAGGATGGCTTGCTCGCGTGGTTGACCATCAAAATAAGAACGCCCTGTTAAATCGCCATATTCGCGACAAGCCTTCGTAAATTTCGATTGTGGATATTTCTCGACCATGCCCAATAGCAAGTAATAGGCATAATCACCTTTTGGCGTAAAATTTTCATAACTAACGATCTTTGAGAGCGAATAAAGCTGTGATAGATCGCTATTCAAGATGTTTTTGAGCAGTTCTGTCCCTTGAGGGTCGCCATGTCGATCTAGTTCGGCGATCGCCCACATGCGATCGTTAGCAGTTGGATCATTTACTAAAGAGCGAAAGAAGGCTCGACCGAATGGGCTAATCTGTCCCGCTTTGATTGCGCCCAAACGCTCAACCAAAATATGTTCTTGAGCATCGCTAGATAGATTTTGATAGAGGGCGATCGCCGCTTTGATTTGGATATCTGTCGGTTGTTGTAAGCGCTCAAATTCAACCCATTTGGGCAGTCCTACAAAGTTCTTGCTTTTTTCATAGTTCGATTTACCATAAACCGCGTCATAACCTAGCAACCGCGTCAAAAACTCTAAGTTGAACTGACTATAGTATTGTGGAGAATTTTTGGGTTCTAGATTTGCTTTAGCTAAACTGATAAATTCTTGACGCACTTGCGGATTGTCCAAACCAAATTCTTTCTCCCAATCTTTACTCTGCGCGTCATAGCTGTAAGGAACAACTTCATAAAAATTAGGATAGGTCAAACGTCGTTGAATCTGTCCGCGCAACCAGAGCGTTGTGTAGGGTTTGCCAAGGCTGCGAATTCCTTCGATACCATACTTTTGTCGAGTTGCATCACGCGATCGCGCATAATAGCTCAGCAATGGATAGGACTTAGCTCCATATTTTTTCCAGACAGGATTAGCGACGGGATCTTTTCCCCATTTGGCGACAATAATATCTTGGCGGATCGCTTGAGCGATTTCTTGCCATTGAGGATCGAAGCGTAAGCGATCGCGCAAAATGTCATCAACCTCTAGCTGAGAAATTTCTTCAGGGCTAAAGGAATCAGCCCGTTTAGATGCTTCGACAGGGCTAGGGATTTTGACAGTGCGAGATTGAAATACTTCTGTTGCTTTGATGGCGATCGCAAACGAGGCGATCGCCATGAACATAGAAAATGTGTATAGGATATATAGATGTCGCTTTTGCATATTGCTCTCCAAGCCAGATCTAAAATTGGGCAAACTGAAAGGGGTTTCAATAATATATTTCCCTTCCTATTATTAACTGATGTTACCCTCACCCCCAACACCCTTTCCCAAAAAGGGAGAGGAGCTAGGGGTGATGGTCTTAAAAACTTCCACTTAACATCAGTTATTAAACCTGTAGAGAAACAAAAGTATAGAAACAGTATCTTCATCCAATCTTTCAAGATCATCACGAAACCCGTGACCGCAAATCCATATCATTCATGGGAGCGTAGATTGAATGAACATACAAATGGATTAACTAGAGAGTTCTATCCCAAAAGTACTAACTTCCCCCTTGCGAAGCTTCATCAGAACCCGTTGCATTTATCCTTGAATTGGCGCAGCACTTTGAGGCGATCGCGTTGCCTGTCAGTCAAACAAAAAAGCCGCTTAAACTGGCGGTTAATCGGCTCTGACTGTAAGCGTTTTTTGGCTAAGCCCTCAACGGGATTTGAACCCGTGACCTTTCCCTTACCAAGGGAATGCTCTACCACTGAGCCATGAGGGCATTTTTTTGCGCCTAACAATTATTACACAGTGATGCACAGTTTTTTACGCGCCACAAAAAATATTAGCGATTGTTGGTAACGTCAGTTCGGATTAACAAATCCAACACAGAGCAAAAGCGTCACATCGCGAGGCTTTTGCTCTCTTTTAGATTGGTTCTCAGGGCTTATTCTACTTTGCCACGATATTCACTAGCTGACATGCTACCGCTAAGGTCACCCGCATCTTGGATATTAACTTTGATTAACCACGATGCGCCGTAAGGATCTTGCGTGATATTTTCTGGTTCATCAATCAAAGCGGTATTTGCTTCGATCACAATACCTGTTACAGGTGCGTAGATATCTTCCACCGCTTTGACTGACTCGATCGTACCGAAGGTTTGACCTTTTTCAACTTTTGTACCGACTTCTGGCAGATCGAGAAACACAATATCACCTAGTTGATCGATCGCAAAAGCAGTAATTCCCACAGTGGCAATGTCATCTTCTAAGCGAATATATTCGTGGGAGTTGGTATATTTGAGGTCTTCAGGATATTCAAACATTTGCTAAGTTTTCCTTTTTTCGGTGTTATGTTTGCTGAACAAAAGAAAAGAGTGCAACGAACTCCCTTCTTTTTGGTTTTGTGATCTTACTTATTGGGTTGATCGACGATCGCTTCAACTTCGGCTAAGGCAGATAGTGGTTCTCTCTTAGAAAATCCCCAGAGAAAAATTAGTCCAATACAGCTAAGCATCAGCCATTCGGGCGGCACGAGGCTATCGGAAAACACTTTAATAAATAGGCGTAGACCCACTAACATCACGATTAAATAACCAGCCGACTCAAGGTGAGTAAACTCTTCCAACCATTTGATAAAAAGTTCTGCTAAAAAGCGTAACGCAATAATTCCAGCCATACCGCCGATCAGTACGAGCCAAGTTTCTTGAGCCACTGCCACCGCCGCCGTCACACTATCTAGCGAAAAGGCAAGATCGGTAAGTGACACCAACGCCACGACCTGCCATAGCTTGCTCGCCATCCGTACTGGGTGTTTAGCATCATGTCCTTCTTGAGACTTTTCTAAGAAAAACTTGCCCGATAGCCATAGCAAATAGAGCGCTCCCGCTAATTCAAATTGCCAATATTTAATCACCCATGTCGCTGTAAAAATCAGGACTACGCGCAATACAAATGCTCCAATTAAGCCGTAACGTAGCGCCCACTCTTCTTGCTTTTTATCTGGCAAACTCCGCACGATCGCGGCAAGAGCGATCGCATTATCAGCAGACAGAATCGCCTCTAGCAGAATTAGCACCACCAAAATGGGAATGACTTCTACCCGAAAGGATGAGACATTTGTATCTATAAACTGCTCGAACATTCAGTGCGATCCATAACAAAACTTTAATAAATCATTATCAGTATACAAAACAAATGAAAAGTTTAAAATTTGTGGGGCGTAAACTCGTAAATTTGGGTCGGTTCGATAACCGCCATTTGCACCGCGCAGTGCGAAAGTCAAAAAAAGTTGCTCTCGTGTTGCCAAAATCACCTTTTTTGACTTTCGTTGAACTAACCTTAAATTTTATTTGGATGCTTTTTGTTACATTTTGCTGTGTTGTAGGGGTAGTTGATGTGATTACAATTAAGCAGGGATTATTAAATTTAGGTGCTTTTTATGAAGTCAATAACCTTTACTACGACGATCGCTAGCGCCATCATGGCTAGCATCGTCACAACTGTAATGACATCAAGCGTCCAAGCGCAAAATGCCGAACATCTTGAGTCTCTTTTGCAAAATTACACTTGTCAGCGTTGTCAACTTAGCGGTATTACTGCAAGTGGCGCAAATTTACGCGAATCATTTCTTGATGTTGCCGATTTGCGAAAAAGTGTACTTTCTGGAGCAAATTTAGCTTTTAGCACCATGTATTATGCTGACTTTCGTGGTGCAGATCTCAGTAACACCGATCTACGAAATACTTTTCTGATTCACAGTGACTTAATGCAAGCTAATCTTTCTGGAACAAATGCCAGAAATAGTCGCTGGAAATATGCTGACCTCACCTCCGCTAATTTGCAAAACGCGAATTTGATTGATATCGAATTGGTCTATGCCAAGCTCAATGGCGCTAATCTCAGCAATGCATCTTTGCGTAATGCTAGTCTCTATGGTGCTGATTTGACAGGCGCTAATCTCCAAGGGGCTGACCTTTATCGTGCTGATCTTACCAATGCGATCGTTACTGATGCGGCGCTTAGTCAAGCTAATACTTGTCGGGCGACCATGCCAGATGGCATGGTGTCCATGCTGGGATGCAAATAGACTGAAAAAATAAAAATTTATGACGATCGCCACAACATCGACTCAAGTACGTTGGCTGCAAGTGTGGAGTCTTGCCTCAGTTCAGGGCGCAATTTCACTAAGTTGGATTGCTTATGCTATTTATTTACCCAAGTTTATCGAACAAGTTTTTGAATATCCTCCCGATCAGGCTCAACAATTTGCAGCGATGCTGTTGGTTATCGAAAGTGCGATCGCGGTAATTATTGAGCCATTATTTGGCTCGATAAGCGATTTCTGGCAACGTTGGTTTAATTCCCGAATGCCTTTAATTGTGATGGGGGCGATCGCCTCAACCGCGTTGTTTATTGCCTTGCCATCTGTGGTGATCTTTGGTGGCAAAAATGAAGTAACACGATCGATATTCCCAATTTTAGCGGTTTTGTGGGCAGTCGCAATGGCGACTTTTCGTAGTCCTGTCTTAAGCTTGCTAGGCGGTTTTGCAGGCGCGTCACAATTACCCCTTGCGGCTAGTGTATTGACTTTAGTTGGTGGATTTATTGCCTCGATTAGACCTTTAGCGACTAAGTTTATTTTGGGATTGGGTGCGCCTATAACCTTTACGATCGCCACGATTTCATTATTAGGCGGGGTGGCAGCTTTGCGGACTGCGATGATCTATATGCCCAAAAAGCCAGTCTCAGAGCCAGATTTGGAAAAAGATTCACAAAAATCTAAATCATTACCAATTAAAGGTTTTTTAGTAAACTTAGCGATCGTAATTCTGGTTGGGGCAGCGATCGGTTTAGGGATGAGATTATTGATGGGAGAAGTCGTGCCGCGCACCCTTCGATCTGAAATAATCGAATTTACAGGATTTTCTTTTGAGATATTAATGGGATCGGTGCTAATCACTCAAGCAATTTTAGCCATAGCCACAGGGGCGATCTCGAAGCTAATTGACAATAAACGCCTGATGATGATTGGACTAGGCGGGATTGCGGTTGGTTTAAGCTTACTATCCTTCGGGGCGATCGCCTCAATGATCGTCATTTTATTTATGCTCTTTTGTGTGAGTGCGATTAACAATGGCATGGTTGCTTTTGCGCTGACAATGGTTCCTAAATCTCTGAGTGGCTTGATCGTGGGGACTTTTTTTAGTGGTTTGTCATGGGCGATCGCCCTTTTTGGTTATCTAGTTCCCAAATCCGCCACGCTCTCGATGCCAAATGTAATTGTGATGACGGCAATCGCCTTTCTGACCGCAGGAGTCGCCATTGGATTGGGAGAAAGAATTACGCGTAATTTAGTGTCTGTAGATTGACCAGCCCGAATTATGGGTATTACGCTTACCGCGCTATTTTAGCCAAAAATCTTGGCGACCAACTAAAAACTTTACCTTAATTCTTTTAACGTTGATCGTAATGTTTCTACAATTTCATGATTATGTTGCTGCTCATGGAGTTGCATCGCCCTTGTAAAAGCGGCGATCGCCTCAGTAAAATATCCCGCTTTCATTAGTACCACACCCAAATTTTGATGCGCCTCCGCGTAGTCAGATTCGAGAGAAATGGCTCTTTGATAAGCAGCGATCGCCTCAGTAAAACGTCCTGAAGCTTTAAGTGCAATTGCGTAGTTGAAGTGTCCCTGAGCAAAATTAGGAGCTATTTGAGTTGCTTTCTCGTAACAGGCGATCGCTTCTTTTTGATGGAATTCCTGATAGATATTTCCTAAATTGATATAAGCCGAAAGTTTAACAAGATTAGGAACATCTAACCCAATGACCTGTGCGTAGGCATTTTTGGCTAATTCCCAATTCTCACTTTGTTGATAGGCAAGCCCCAAATGGTAATAAATCTCGCATCGGGTTAAGTGATCTACATCATCAATTAGGTTCAAGCCCTTTTGTAGTAGTTCAATTCCCAAATTGTGATCTTGACTATTGTGATCTCGACTACTAATATACAAAGCGCCTAATTTATTGAGCATATAACTATCGTCAGGAGATTCTTGCAAATGCTTATGCATTAATCTTTTGGCAAATTCATACTTATGCTTAACTTGAATTTCGCTGTCCGTATAACCGTAATGTAATAAAACTGGAACTTCTACATTTAGTATCCGCCAATGAGCTTTTTGCGCTTGCAACGCTGATACAGTTTGATCAATGGATTCATGATAGATTCCTGTAAAGGCGATCGCCAGATGATTACGAAATAAGCGTAATACTAATGAAAAAGGCGATTGGGCTGCACCAATCTCCGATCGCAAAAGATTAGCGGCTAAACAATCATCCCGTTCCATCACCCCTTGCAAAGTGGCGATCGCACTTTGCTCCAGCACTTCATCAGCATCAATTACTAAAATCCATTGTCCCTTAGCCTGTGCGATCGCGTAGTTCCGCGCCTGTGCAAAATGATCACACCATCTAAAATAAAATACCCGCGCTTGATATTTCTTCGCAATGGCAACGGTGCGATCGCTAGATCCTGTATCGACAACGATAATTTCATCAACGAGCGATTTTAAACTATCTAAACACTGCGGTAAGCGCTGCTCCTCATTTTTGACAATTAGACAAGCACTTAATCTAATCGTCATGGGCGATCGGGCGAAGCCTTTTTTAGGTGATTTGGTTCGTGACATTTTACCTTACAAAAATAATGCGATCGGGCGAGTAAGCATAAAATCGACACCAACAAAAAAGCCCCTCCGAACGGAGAGGCTTTTTTGTTTCGAGGTGACTAGGTTAAAGTATTAACCGTTGATAGCAGGAGCAGCCATAGCTACAGGAGCTACATCAACAGCAGCCAAGTCGAGAGGGAAGTTGTGAGCGTTGCGCTCGTGCATTACTTCCATACCCAAGTTAGCGCGGTTGATTACGTCTGCCCAAGATGGTACGACACGACCTTGGCTGTCAGAGATTGATTGGTTG
>JANODY010000138.1:0-23666 GCA_031412945.1 Cyanobacteria bacterium SOY_65_metabat_81 | reverse complement strand
ATTACTAACTCAAAGAGTGTTTATAAATCGTTAAATTTGGACCACTTGTACAGAAATGAATTCTCTATTTTCTGGTACCAGACTTGTAATTTACAAAAATTATTTTATCCCATTTATTGCATAATAACTGAAAACAGGTTTTTGACCATTAACTGACCAACAGTATGTTTTAAAATCATAAATTTTTCAAATACTTAATCTCCAAAGAATTCCTAATCTAACAGTATGCGATATATCCCACTTGTAAATTAAATTCAGTCCAAAACCCCAAATATAGTGAAAATCCAAAAAATCATAAAGGCGAACCCCATAGATTTTTTAAAATTTGCCCCTTCGGGGAAATTTAACACTTCTCTCTGTACTACTTAAAGTCTCAATAGACTGTATTTACTTTAAAGGCACGCTCTGCGTGCCTTTAAAGATATGGAGAGGGTTGGCTATGGACTAGCCGCCCCAGTTGAGGTTGACACCGTCAAGGATCAAGGAGGAGTTGTACAACTGAAGAAGAATCACCAGAAATACAAGAAACAAGCCCATGAATACGCCCATGATGGGGGTAGTTCCCCAACCGCGAGAGACTTTACCGTATTCTGCATTTAGTGGTCTGAGGATATCGCCTAGCCAAGTACGTTGTGACATAATTTGTATTCTTAAAAGGGTTGTTACAAAATAGTATAATTGTAACAATAACTCAAATCACTGGTTCAATTCATGGAAAATGCAACTTCGATCGCGATGACTGTCGCCGTATGTGTGATCTGCTTGACGGCTTATGCTATTTATGTGTCGTTTGGTCCTCCTAACAAAGGATTAGTTGATCAATTTGAAGAACATGAAGATTAATTTAGCTAGACCTTAGTTAGTGATTTTTTGACGACAATTAGTAGGTATGGCTAGCAATTTTCGATTGACTAATAATGTTTTAGATGTGGCGGACGTGTATGCGATCGCCGATCGCGCCTGTAATGGTGCAGTTGTGTTGATGAGTGGGATGGTGCGCGACCAGACGGGGGGAAGGGCAGTCGCTTATTTGGATTATCAAGCTTATGATTCGATGGCTTTGCGGGTATTTCAAAATATTAGCGATCGTTGTCGCGTTAAATTTCCTGATATTACGCAAGTAGTAATTCATCATCGGCTAGGCAAACTTAAGATTGGCGAAATTAGCGTTTTAGTTGCTGTGGGATCGCCTCACCGTGCCGAGGCGTTTGATGCTTGTCGTTATGCGATCGACACTTTAAAAGTTGATGCACCCATCTGGAAGAAAGAATTTTGGGTTGACGGGGTGAGTAGTTGGGTAAACTGCCCCATTTAGGTAGCTAGGCTTACTTAAAGAAAAATGGCGGTCCCCAATTTAAAGACAAAATAACTTTTTGATAATGATATTAGTAACTTTTTCATAACTTTTGCTTGAGAAAATTCTTGGCTAGGGTAGTACGATAATCTCAAGACATAAAATAAAAACCATAAAACAGTAAAAAATTGTAGCGCAAAGATTAATTGATCAAACTTGCGACAAGATTTTCACTGCATAAATTTTTATTCAGGCATTATCCAAATTATTTCTAAGAAACAAACTATAAACCAATTATTTTTATTGCCTCACGATTTGGGGAAGGGAAGAATTATGCCAATGCGTATTGAAGTCATGCAGCCAACAGGACATCTTGATTCGACTAGCACCAACTATTTTCGGCAACAAGCCAGTTTTGTCTTAGATCGCAAGCCTGATGTGTTGCTGGTTGATTTACAACATCTAAAGCAGATGGATAGCTCAGGATTAGGGGCTTTAATTTTTGCTTTGAGGAGTGCGAAGGCGATCGGCTGTAAATTTGCGATCTGCTCGATTAGTGAATATGTTGACTTCTTTTTAGAGGCAACCTCAATGAAGGATTTATTTAATGTTTTTGAAAATCGCCATCAGTTTGAGCGCTCATTCAAAAAAGTGTAGTTGATATAAAACCCAGAAAGAAGTTTAAAAGTGCCGCGAAGCGGCACTTTTGAACTTCTTTGTACTACTCCCTTACCAGTCTAAAAATAGACACTAATCCTTGAGTGGGAAGGGAGCAGCTAACTGTTTTGGTGCTTTGTTGGTCAGAGCTATAGCAAAGCGCGGCATATATTGTTAAAATCGCGCCATAATATTGTCTGAAAAGATAAATCAAACAAATCATGGAACCGAAAGCACCTACTGTTCAATCAACCGCAGAAAGCGTGGTCAAAACTATAGAAGTTGGCTCAGTCACAAACAAGAACACAACTGCTGCCGAAGCTCTGCTGGGATATGTATCTGAGCCAGAAATATCTGAGCCAGAAGTATCTGAACCAGAAGTATCATCAATAACTACTCCCGCAGAAATCAATCCTACAGAAATTGCTTCCTCCCCCATGAGTAATGAACTTTGGCAACAAGTTATGCAAACTTGGGAAGAATATTTTGGTGAAGGCAAAAAATCTAACCTGACGATCGCCATTATTGTAGTTGCCACAATCCCCTTATTGATTCTCGTTTCAGGGCTTTTAGATCTTTTAAATAAATTGCCTTTATTGCCTAGCGTCTTTGAGTTAGTTGGGTTTGGATATTCGGTATGGTTTGTTTACCGATATCTGCTTCTTGCCACTAAGCGTCAAGAGCTAAGTGATGCGATCGCAGCTTGGAAAGATCAAATTTTAGGATAAACCATTAACATTAGAAAAGGAGGGAGGGCGCAAAGCGCCCCTTCTTCTTTCGGGCTTGTATATTGCTATAATTCAGACACAAGGGGTTAGAAGCCTTTGTATGTAGGTCAAGGCAAAATCAAAAAATATCAAAAAAATTGATAAGCTGTTTACTCAAAAAATTTGGGAAGCGAAAAGGGATACACGTCAGGCATGGGTAAAATTGTTGGTATTGACTTGGGTACGACAAATTCTGTGGTAGCCGTTATGGAAGGTGGCAAACCCATAGTGATTGCGAACTCAGAAGGTAGCCGCACTACTCCCTCAGTTGTTAGTTTTACCAAGGATGGCGAGCGCCTTGTTGGACAAATGGCGCGTCGTCAAGCGGTGCTGAACCCTGACAATACTTTTTATTCGGTTAAACGGTTTATCGGACGCAAGCATAGTGAACTCTCCGCCGAAACGAAGCGAGTTCCATATACGATCAGGCGAGATGATTTAGGCAACATTAAGCTGCGTAGCCCCAGACTTGAGAAAGATTTTGCGCCTGAAGAAATTTCGGCGATGGTAATTCGTAAACTTGTTGATGAGGCGAGTCGTTATTTGGGCGAACCTGTAACGGGGGCGGTAATTACGGTTCCTGCTTATTTTAATGATTCACAACGTCAAGCTACGAAGGATGCGGGGCGGATTGCGGGGATCGAGGTTAAGCGAATTTTAAATGAACCAACGGCGGCTTCGTTGGCTTATGGATTAGACAAAAAAACAAACAAGAAAATTTTAGTATTTGACCTTGGCGGCGGCACGTTTGATGTGTCGGTGTTGGAGGTGAGCGACGGGTTGTTTGAGGTCAGAGCCACGACGGGTGATACCCAGTTGGGCGGTGATGATTTCGATCGCCAAATTGTGAATTATCTGGCGGAAGAATTTTTAAAAACTGACGGGGTGGATCTGCGTAAAGAGCGTCAAGCTTTGCAACGTCTAACCGAGGCTTCGGAAAAAGCCAAGATTGAGCTTTCGACGGTGGGTGTGACTGAGATTAATTTGCCATTTATCACCGCCACGGCTGATGGCCCATTGCATTTAGAAACTAGTTTGAAGCGATCGCAATTTGAGCGTTTGAGTGCGGATTTATTAGAACGTTTACAAATTCCCCTCGATCGCGTGTTGCGTGATGCTCAAATTAGTCCGCGCCAAATCGATGAAGTAGTTTTAGTTGGTGGCTCGACGCGGATTCCTGCGGTGCAGGAAATGGTGGAACGGGCGATCGGTAAGCCGCCTAGCCAAAGTGTTAATCCTGATGAAGTTGTGGCGATCGGGGCGGTAGTACAGGCGGCAATTTTGTCGGGAGAAATCAAAGATATTTTACTGCTCGATGTCACGCCTTTATCTTTGGGTGTCGAAACTTCGGGCGGTGTGGTTAAACGGTTGATTCCTAGAAATACGACGATCCCCTGTCGCAAGATGGAATTATTTACGACGGCGGAAGACAATCAAACTTCTGTGGAAATTCATATCATCCAAGGTGAGCGCGATCTGGCGGAGTACAACAAGTCGCTGGGGCGTTTTAAATTAAGCGGGCTTGATCCACAACCCCGTGGGGTGGCGCAGGTGGATGTCACTTTTGACCTAAATACGGATGGGATTTTGGCAGTGACGGCTAGCGATCGCCGTACAGGTGTAGAGCGCCGCGTCACGATCAAAGGCGCTTCGACTCTCGATGAAAAAGAAGTCGAGCGCATGGTCGCTGAAGCTGAAAAATTTGCCGATCGCGATCGGGCTAAACGCGATCGTATTGATAAATTAAATCGGGCGGATAATTTGGCGGTGGGAGCCGAGCGACAACTCAAAGATCTGGCGCTTAATTATGGCTATAAACTCAGTTACGAACGCCGCAAACAAATTGAAGGTTCGATTAAAAAGTTGCGAGATGCGATCGCCAAAGAAGATGATGCCTTAATCGATCGCGCTCAAGTTGAGTTACAAGAAACTCTCTATGCCCTATCAACAGAACTCTACGCCGAAGACGAAGACTACGAAGATGAGGATGACGATCTATTTGGCGGCATTCTTGAAAGCATTGGCAGTTTTGCAGGGCGCAATAAGCGCGGTAAAGATGAAGACGATCGCCGTCGTCCCAATACTAGAGTTTCTTACGATGACGATGATGATTGGATGTAAACAAAAAAGGGCGGCGCAACGCGCCGCCCTTTTTTTATTCATGAGAATTTAGCTAGCTTTGAGATCGAGAACGCGATCGCCATTTACTTCTTGCAAATCGGGCTTATTGTCCACGGCTTGCAATTTGTTCACCGCTTCCAGCTTCGGCTGAACTATGGGTGGATTGGCTAGATAATCAGCAAGTTGAGCTTCAATCTGTTCACGAACAATCAAGCGATATTCGAGAAAATGTTCGGCTTGAGAACAAACCGATAGATAACTAATGACCACGTTAGGATAACGCTTCATCAAATCAAAGAGATTAATCCAGAATTGAAAACGAGTTTTACGGACAAAACCTTGTCTCCACGCTAAGATTAACAATGCGCGAATGGCAGTCCATTCCGTTCGTTTCTTTTTGTCAGTCTTTTCTCGCTTCAGACTCTTGTAGGGTGATTCGCCCAAAATCAAGAAATGGCGATAGGTGCGATTGAGAAAAACCATCGGATCGTAGAGAGTCCAGAAAGCATGAACGTATTCGTTGGCAATGTCTTCGAGGGGACGAGTCGGCACGAAGTTCATCAAAGTGGCTTGATGTCCATTGCTGTTTTGCTTAATCATCCTGCCTTCTTTATTCAGACGATGCCACAGCCCAGTGTCAGGAAGAGCTTGCAACATACTGAATAGGGCCGTCGGCACGGCGGTTTCTTCTACAAATTGGACAATGCGATCGCCTGCGCCTTTTTTCTCACCATCAAAGCCAATGATAAATCCTGCCATGACGCGGATTCCAGCTTTAGCAATATTAATCACTGAGTCAGAAAGGGGATCGCGATTGTTTTGGAATTTCTTGGTAAGCGCCAGACTATCAGTATCAGGGGTTTCGATGCCAAGGAAGACAGAACCAAAGTTACATTCCACCATCATCTGCATCATTTCAGCATCTTGAGCAAGATCGACTGATGCTTCAGTGGCAAAGGAGAAAGGATAATTGCGCTCTTTCATCCAAGGTTTTAACTCTTGGAGCATCACTTTTACGTTGCGCTTGTTGCCGATGAAGTTGTCATCGACCATGAAAATACTGCGTTTCCAACCAAGATCGTAAAGATATTGCAGTTCGGCAATAATTTGAGCAGGGGTTTTGGTGCGTGGTTTGCGTCCATACAAGACGATGATGTCGCAAAATTCGCATTGGAAAGGGCATCCGCGAGAAAACTGTACCGACATTTCGGCATAGCGGTTCATTTCTAGTAGCTCGAATCGGGGGATTGGGGTATCTGTTACCGCAGGGCGTTCACCATTGGCTCTCAGAATGCCAGAGCGATCGCCCCTCTCAATTGCTTCGACAAACATCGGTAAAGTAATTTCGCCTTCATCAAGAATCAAGAAGTCTGCACCCGAAACTTTCGCTTCTTCAGGTAAAGCCGTAGGATAAGGCCCACCAACGGCAACTAATTTGCCGCGCTTTTTGGCTTCTTGGATTTGAGCTAAGAAATCTTCCTTTTGGACGATCATCGCCGAGAGGATGACTACTTCCGCCCATTCCCATTCGGCTTCGGTAATATCACGAATATTGCGATCGACTAACTTAAATTCCCATGTTTGGGGCAGGATTGCGGCAACCGTAACCATGCCAAGGGGCGGGAGTTGCGCCTTATAGCCAACTAATTCTAGTGTTTTTTCAAACGACCAAAAACTTTTGGGAAATAACGGATAGACTAGTAAGACGCGCATTGTTTGTAGTTTAGGGTTGTTTTAGTTAATTTTGAGCTAGCAATATTATAGAGGGTGATGCAAGGTGTCAACGATCATCGATCTATTGCTTGGGCGAGGATTTAACGAGATTTTAGGGTATGTCAATGTTGATAGATTAGCTTTTTGAGCAGTTCTTCGGATGTGCTATTTTCTTGAGCAATAATCTCTGCTAAGTAGCTTTCTGTTTCTCAATCTAGGTTGATTGATAGCATTGGTAGATTTTATTGATTATCAATTACAAATTAGGAATTAGGAATGTTTGATGTAGAAGATAGAAATCGCCTTATCGATAAGGCGATCGCCTTTTACAAAAATTTAGAAAGTTACAAACTCTATTTCAAGATGTTTTGAATTGAATCGAAAGTACGAGTACCATCACTCTCTAACTTACAATTTCCCTTGTCAGGATTTACATCTAAAAGACCGCTAATAATTTGTTTAGGATATAACCATTTATTACTGTCATAGGCAACATAGAGGTCGGTTGATGGTTTAGTGCCATCGGCGGGGCGTTCACGGGTAGTATTTTGAGGGATGTTGGGAAATTGGCGATCGAGTTTTGTAAACTGCTCGGCGATACAGTTACGCTTTCTATTTGAGTCGCCTTGAAATGAATTAGCAAGTAATGTCATTGCTTCTCCATGAGCATCACCACCTGGTAATCTTCTTGTCTGAGAAGGAAATTTGATGTTGTAGCTCTCATTAGCAGAGGCGGCAAAACTAGAACTACCCGCAAAACTGGTATAGAAGGATCTAATAAAGGTTGATTCGCTAATGCTGCTTAAAGCTTTAACTGTATAGCCAGTGGGTATATCTACTGCGGGATCGAGAAGCGTAATACTTTTTACGTTTCTTCCAGTTCCCGATTTGGGATTTTGTAATGCCAATGCGACATCAACAGATACATGAGCGCCTAAGCTATGACCAATTAAGGAAATTTCGCTGGGGTTGAGGTTATATTTTTCAATTAGCTCTGCAACTTTACCCGCCGTTGCCTCGATTCTAGCGGCGGCTGTACCCAAGTTTCCTAAACCACCTACTTTTGCCCCTTGTCCCCAATCAACGACAAGTACTTGAGTTGAGGCGTTATATCTCACGGCTTTGAGCAGATTCCGAAATTCAGCTTTTGTCGGGTCTGTTGGATCGGTATCTAATCCGTGAATAATGATAATCGTGGGAACTTTGGATTTTACCTTGGAATTTAATTTGACTGTCTGTCCGTTATCCACAACTTCAAAGGCATTGAGTCCAACGCGGAAGGTTGGGGTCACTCCCTTGTCGGGTTTGTAGTTAGGCTCGTTAACGTCTTCATACAGTGGTGATACGCCTGAATAGACTGCATCAACTGGTTTCTTGGTAATGGGTTTGGTTGTGGGCTTGCCTTCAAGATTGGCAAGTAGCGATTCGATGGTTTTAATTTGAGCGAATAGATTCTGTTTACGGAAGAGTTCTAAGGCTTTACGATAGTTGGAAATTGCTTCATCCTTTTTACCAAGTTCCCGAAATTTATCGCCGCGTTCTTTGTAGTAATTTGCGTCTGCTTCAAAGGGTAGTTTGGCGATGCAGTTTTGGCGCTCCATGTCACCGATCATGCTGTCTGATAATTCGGGCATTCCAAAAGTTGCATAGATTGGGTAGAGGCTGCCTGAGCCTGAGTCTCTAGCGGCAACTATGTTGGGGCGATCGCGCCAGAAAAATCCTTTGCCGCCGCCATAGCGCATTTCTTGATTGAGGACGGTTCCAATTTGCATATCAAGTTTGCCATTGGCATCTTGGGTGACGATACAGGTTCTACTTTTGGCTGTGGATGGGAATACATAGAAGTATCTGTTGCCTGTATACCAAGCTCCTAAAAACTTAGCGGCATTAGGGTTACGCTCTTTCCAGTCATTTTGGAATTTGCGGCGTTGTTCTGTTTGGTTGCCGCGCAGTTTGACTAGGCTGTCTGCGTTGTCTAGGAATTTGTTGTCAAATGCTTCGATTTCATCGGGGGCAGGGTATTTGGCGATCGGATCTGTTGGTCTTACGGGTGTCGAAGATGGAGGGACAGAAGGTATTGCATTAGAAGTTTTATTAGGAAATAGACTAATACATTCTTGAAAACTTTGACGTAATTTAGAAGATTGCACAAATAAACTGTTGGCATCTACCTGTTGATAGCTTAATAAATTCTCAGATTTCGCATTAACAAGATCATAACCTGACACTCCACGTCCAAATCTAGGTTCAGCATTGACTACATTTACAATAGAATTTCCTTGTAAGTCACCTTTCCAACAGTAAACCCAATCTGTACGGGGCTGAAAGTGATAACCAACAGCAGAAATACCAGTTTTTCTAAATATGAAGTATCTTGATATGTCAGATCCAGAAGAAGAATTTATATTTTGTCTATACGCATAATTACCATCAGGTAAGTTTTGTAGTCCCTGAGTAGAAATTTGAGTTTGATTGTTAGAAGGTAAAGATGCTGTACAGCCAGCATCACGATACTTCTGAATGATTATTTCAGGACGATATTGAGGGCTAACACGAAAGTTGACAAATTCTTCTACTTGCTCAAGTGGTCTTGGAGAATTATGAGGAAGCTCACCCAATAGTCTAGGTTCTCCATTTATGACTACAGCATCTCCCAAGTAACGTCCTTGTCTAAAAAGAACAGTATTGTTGTTAGTATAGATTTTGCCTTCAGATATTTTACCTAAATAAAATCTACCCCTTCCTTCTCCAGTGCTAATGATACAAACACGATTTTTAGTGTTAGAGGGATAGATAGTTATTTGATCTTCATACCCTTGCCAACTTCCCAAAAAAGGAGCAATTTCAGGATTACCCACTGACCAAGATCTAATGAATGAGTTTAACGACTCTTTTTGAACGTCAGTTCGGCGATCACGAACATAGCCACGACCTACTTGATCATTTTCATGCCACTGTATTGACTTAGCAAATCTTGTAAATAGTGAATCCAATTCTGAATCTGTTGGATATCGCTGCGATTGCGCGATCGCCCCCGACCAATTCCCCACCATCAACACAGATGCAAAACTCAACAAACCCAACAAAGCTTTTTTTGTAAAAATCATGACCGACTAATCCTTGTTTTTTGCTTGACTAATATGGAACTGGAAAAGTGACAGGAGGCTCATTCGCCATTGATTTAGCAACATCAACACTATTTTTATCTCCGAGTTGAACGACAAAAACAGTTGTATCTTGCTGCCAAATAACAGAGGTATATCGCCCTGAAGATACTCCACAAGTATCATATTCAACTACTGCTGCCTTAATGGATTTATTAAGTGGTTCAATCTTTCTTGAAACAATCCCACAAACTCTATTAGGTTGTGTAGGTAAATATGGTTTCCCCATCTGATCCGATAGTAGCTTATAAACCCATTTGCCATAATCTTCTGATTTCATAGCTCCTGAGTCTTTGTACGCTCTAATTCCTCCAAAATAGCAAGATCGGGAACCGCATTTAGGTTGTGTACTGAACGTTATGTATAAACCAGCATTCCCAAGAGATTGAACTTCTGGATATACAGTTACTAGTTTATTCTGATAGCCATATAGCCTTAGAACTGAGGGTAATCTCATTACCATATTCCCTGATGGGCGGCGATTCCCTATAGCTGACAAAATGGGATTAAAGCTCGGATCTGGTTCTGCATTTGCTATCAATTCCGACCAGTTTCCCATCATCAAAACCGTAGCAAAACTCAATGAACTCAACAAAGTATTTCTGATAATCTTCATATTCTATGTTAGTAAATTGTTACAGCAAACTAAACTCAGGAAGATTACGCCGAAATGTTGATGTTTCAATTACAGTTCCTGAAATTATAGAACCTTGCTGAACTTTTTGACATCCTCTGTAATGCTGCGGGGATCTGAAAACACCATCACTTTCCCATTTTTTGCCAGCATTAAATGAACATTTAGAGTAAGAAACACCTGAGTAGGGTGAAAATACTTTTCCAGGAATAGTCAGAATCTCCTGAAAACCAGATTTTTTGCTTGGCAAAACAACTAGAGTTACTTGATGATAGAAAATATTAACTAACTCATAACTATCGTTTTTAGCTGGAAAAACCCAAGTATGTTGTCCACCTGTACCGCTACCAAGAGGAGTATTATTGATCGCAACAAAAGCCTCTTTTTGACCATCACCATTGATATCTATCTCAACATAAGAATACGTTACATTTTTGAAAGAAGTCTGCTTTCCTATATCTTTAAAGTGCCTTCGGACAGAGGCATCAAGCTTTTGATTTAACCTATTTGAAAAGGAAGCATAAGTTACTTGACCCTTGCGAATCCCACCAACTTCTTCCACTACGCGATCAAAAGTAGAAACCTGTCTTGAAGGATTTTGAGCGATCGCCCCTAAAACATTTATCCCACCCAAACCAACTACCAAACTCAAAGTAGTGATTAAAACCTTCTGATTGTTTATAAAACCCATGTAATTTAGCCGTAACTGAGTAGATTTATAAAATACTGGCGCGATGTGCCAAATATATCACTATTTACTCATTCTCGACCTTAAAAGCCTTAAATTTTTGTAAAGCCACCAGATCATCATCTACGCGAAGACTAATAGCGATCGCGAAATTTACTCCCAATCCTCAAGTTGCAACCCCTCTACACGCTCAAATTCCCTTGTATTATGCGTCACCAAAATTAGATTATTTGCCAAAGCGATCGCCGCAATCTGCAAATCATACGCACCAATAGGAGTCCCCGCACTAGCCAGCCGCGCCCGAATTTGCCCAAACAAAAGTGCCGAATCATCCCCAAAAGGAAGCGACACAAATCGTTCTAAAAACTCTTGCTGCCGTTCCAAAGTTCTAGTTGGGTATTGCTTCGCATCGCCCCATAAAACAACTCAGACTTCACCACAGAACATACAGCCATATCCTCAATCGGCGTGGAAATTAAGCGATCGCGTACTGCATTCGAGCGACCATTCAAATACATCACACAAACATTCGTATCCAATAAATAACGCATTTCTAGTCAAAAGCCCCCACCAATTCATCATCAAGACTCTCTGAAATCCCAGAATCATCAAGAACAATCGGATCATCTGCACAAATACCATACAAATTTTCTAGCGATCGCCTAGCAGGAATTAACGAATAATCATCTTTAACTTGACGATCGCCCATCTTAAAAGCCAAAAATTCAATAAAATTTAAAGCCTCTTGCTGCTTCTCAACTGGCAACTGCTGCATCGTACTCACAGCCATCTCTAAAACCGTCATGATTTAAGCCCTCTTAAATATTCAGCAAAATCTAACCATAACTGGATAGATTTATAAAATACTGGCGCGATGTGCCAAATATATCACTATTTACTCATTCTCAACCTTAAAAGCCTTAAATTTTTGTAAAGCCACCAGATCATCATCTACGCGAAGACTAATAGCGATCATGGCAAAATTACTGCGATCGCCTCATTACGATGCTTCCGATAAATTTTAAAATCACTATCCAAAGTCATCACTGCACTATTCGGTATTTGCTCAGTCATTCTCACCAAACAAGCATCCGCAAACGACATCGGCACAGACTCATAACGACTCATCAACACTCGTATATTACTCGCCTCCTCCTGTAGATTAAATGCGATCGTGATCGCCCCCACCTCAATCATCTCAAAAACAGCTTCAATCAAATATCTCCTTTTTAGCAAAAAACAAGTTTCAGAAATTACTGCATCACAAGTCAGTGCAGGGGGATTAACTTGCGTCCATTGCCTCACAGCCCAATCATGATTGCGATCGCCTTTACTCAACAACGCAACCAACACACTCGTATCCAAAATCACACCCTGCTTAATCAAGCTCCGTAACCCTCCATATATTTTTGATTTATAGACAGATCATCAGGCAAATCATCAGCAATCCCAATCCATTTTGTGGTGAGATCATAGCAAGACACAACAGACTTATCATCCACTAATGGAACTTCAGCAACTTTTTTAACTTGGCGATCGCCCATCTTAAAAGCCAGAAATTCTATAAAATTCAATACTTCTTGCTGCTTCTCAATTGGCAACTGCTGCATCGTACTCACAGCTTTTTCTAAAACCGTCATGATTTAAATCCTCTTAAATACTGAGTAACTATTTAGCCGTAACTGAATAGACTTACAAAATACTGGCGCAATGCGCCAAATATATCACTATTTACTCATTTTTAACCTTAAAAGTTTTAAATCTTTGTCAAGCCAATAAATCGTCATCTGTCCTCATAATACTGAGATACACCCGTTTCGATCCCCCTAACTCCGACTTCCAAGAGGGCGGTAGGGGGATCAATCAGTGTTTTTAGCGAATGTCTAGAATTCTCAAACAGCCTGTTTGAGATTCTCTTCGCCCTTAGTGATTGTCATTGATTCGATCGCATCGCCGACTTGAATTTTTTCGACTAATTCCATACCTTCAGTCACATAGCCAAATACAGCATAGGAACCATCAAGGAAATAAATATCATCGAGCGCGAAATAAAACTGGCAAGATGCCGAGTTAGGATTTTGCGATCGCGCCATAGCGATCGCGCCTTTGTTATGACGCAATTTGGGCTTTTGGGTAGGTGCTAAAATTTGTCCATAGACTGGCTGTTTGTCCACTTCAGGCAAAATTTCGAGAGGGATATAACGGGGTTGGGATGTGACGGGATCAACAAAATTGCCAGTCCCATTGCCAAGAGGATCGCCACCTTGAGCCACAAATGGAGTCGGACTATTAACGACGCGATGAAAATTTAAACCGTTGTATAGTCCACGTTTGACCAAATCCGCAAAATTTCCTGCGGTAACAGGCGCACTATTACCATCAATCTCGATCTTGACCGTGCCAGATTTTAGTTTTAACTCGACTGTCGCCATTCCCTTTAGCTGGACAAACTTAGCAAGAGCCGCTTCTTCAGCATTTTTGGGACTAGCGCTAGGCGTGGGTGAGATCGTAACTTTAGCGATCGGGGACGCACTACTATTAGCCGTCGGCGAGGCAGTTGCCGAAACACTACTACTGTTTGAGCAACTGGTGAGCAGTAAGCTAACTGCTAAAAAGCAACCAAAAAGGCAACTAGAAATCCAACGTAACATGTTTAACCTTTGATAATTTTTAAAGTGATTTCTTAGTTTTAAATAGGCGGCGCAACGCGCCGCTATTTAATTAATTTAGCAAGTTACAAGCCTTCTAAAGGTACTGCCAAAAACTTGGCAATTTCGGCCGCCCGATCTTCAAGAACGGTTAACGAGATTGGCTGTCCAACTTCAGATAAAGGCAGATCGCCCTTGCCTTTGACGCGCAAATATAAAGCTCGCTTGGGACTTAGCCCGTTACGGATCTCGACTCGTACTGCTTGCACATCAGCAATTTTGTAAGTAAATTCCAGATTTTTACTTTTGCTGCGCCCGCGTCGAAAAATTGTGACCTTGCCATGGTCGCGATCGAACTCGTTGTAGCCACTACCGTAATTAATCGCCATTACATATAGCAAATACAGTTCTAGCAAAGTTCCTGCCACGCCATAAAAAGAAAGCGCCAATCCTTGAGGCACAAACTCTAGCTGTAGGGGATCGGAAAATGGCAGCAAATTAACCCTAAAAAAGCTCGATAGCCCTGCCAGCAAAAATCCTGATGCACCTATGGCAACAATAACCGCAAAGCAATAGTTACTAAAGCGTCGTGACCCGACAATGTCATATCGCAGCACATTGGATTGAGATTTTGTAGTTACCATCGGTTCAAATAATATTGAGAAATTACTATGTAGAGAAGATCAGTATATAGCGGCTTGCAGCCTCTAGCCAAACTTCCCCTAGCACTATAGCGCTTTGCGCCGACATGAAACTTTATAGAAAAGCCTAAAAGTGCTACTTTGCAACACTTTCGGGCTTTTCTATAAAGTAATTACAACCCTGCAAACCATTCATAACCATCATCTTCCCAATAGCCTAGACGTTGTTTAACGAGTTCATTGGTAAAAGTGACGCGAGTTACCCATTTTGAAAGCTTGTAACCGAGCTTGATGGGAGAAGCTAAGCGCAAAGGTGCGCCATTTTCAATGGGAATATCTTGACCATTTTTTTGATAGGCAAGTACTGTTTGCGGATGCAAAGCCGAAGCGATATCCCAACTTTCATAATAGTTGTCGGCGGATTCAAAATAGACATAACGCGCTCCCGCCTTAGGTTGAACTAATTTCGCTAGATCGTATAGACGCACGCCGCCCCACTGCACGATCGCCGACCACCCTTCCACGCAAATGTGACGGATCACCATCGAAGTTAATGGCAATAATTGAATATCTTTCATGCTTAATTGCATGGGATTATTAACTTCACCATCAACAATTAATTTAAAGGAATTTGGATCAATAATAGGTGTGATCCCGAAAGAATTAATCAATAAGGCATTAGGCTCGATCGCACTAACAGGATATTCAAAGGCAGGAGTTTTTGCTTGAAAAATCAACTCTTCGATACTTTGGTTGAGCGGTTCAAACAAAGCTTTGACATTACCTGATTGTTGGTTGAGTGGTTTGAAAATGGGGCTGACTCTAGATTCACTAGAGCAGCTTCCCAAGACTAAACCCATGCTAGATAAACTCGCATATTGCATCAACTGACGGCGCGAAAATCGACGATGTAAATGTTTGTCAAATTGCATTTTATATAATCCTAATAATTCGTGGCTTTTAGCTAAATAAACATAGAACGAATCATCTTTAATCCGCCCACTCTAAAGGATAGAAAGATATGCGCGATCGCGAAAATTAGCACGATTGGGATCGTCAAAAAATGCGCGACACGAAGGTTTTGCCAACTTCCAAATAAACTTGAAATCCATGCAAACTGCACTGGTTTATACATACATAAGCCAGAGACGATTGCGATCAACAAAATCGGCACGATCGCCGTGTAAGCGACTCGATGCCAAGCGTAGGTTTTTCGTTTAGGATTTTGGGATTGTTGAATTGCTTGAATATCTTTATCAGATGCAAAGCGATGTTTCCAACGGCGGGTAATAAAAATATAGATTCCATAAATCAGTAAGCTCATGGAAAACGCCCACATCGATGCAAAGTGCCAGTTTCGTCCTGCACCTAACCATCCGCCCAACAATAATTCTTTAGGGAAACGCCAACCAGCGCGACCACCAAAAACGGGATTAGCATTATAGATTTGTAGTCCACTAGCCGTCATCAAGATCAAGGCAAGGAGATTAATGGAGTGAAAAGCTTTGATAAAAATTGCTTGTTTCGGAGCAGGAGCCGATTTTGAACTCGATTTTGGACTCATAAGTAAAACCTTTATTTCTTTTGATTTTTATATACCGACAGCTAAAGATCGAATAGCGGCGGGAAAAAAGGCGCTAACCAAAGTTGAATTTTGACATCCCAACCTAGAATAATGGCGATCGCCGTCATTGAGATTAGGAAACCGCCAATTCTTTGTAAAAGCTGACCATGCTTGCGTAATTGTCCAAAGGATTTACTAAAATATCGACTGAAGTATGCAAGTAACAACATCGGGATACCTGCACCAATTCCAAAGAATAGCAGCAAAATAAAGGCGCTAAAAACTTGATTTTCGACGGCCGCTAAAACCAAAATACCACCAAGGACTGAACCCGCACAGGGAGTCCATAACAGTCCAAGTTGTGAACCGAGTAGAAATTCACCAAAAAGGCTGGCTCTTGTGGTTTGTCGAAATTTAGGCATAGGCAACTTAGAAAATAAGAGATAGTTTAGTTTGGGAAAGAGCGATAGCATCCCTAAAATCAACAAAATAGCGATCGCCAAGATTCGCATAAAATTTGCTAGGTTTGTGAACCATAGACTCGCAACCCCTAAAAGACTACCCGCGATCGCGAATCCGCTCATTGTTCCAGCCACTAAGGCGATCGGACCATAACGATGGGTTTGTAGCGATCGCCCAATGATAATCGGCAAGATCGGCAACACACAGGGCGAAAAGGCAGTTAAGATTCCACCCAATATTGATAAGGCGATCGCTAAAGGAGAAAGCTCCATTCCTTTACCCTAATAATTTTTGGATAGTCTGCTCGGTTTTGTCATACGCGCCTTCACCGATATGGTCATATCGTAAATTGCCTTGACGATCAGCAAGATACAGATGCGGCCAGTACTTATTTTGATAGGCTTTCCAAGTTTTAAATTCATTGTCAATGGGAACTGGATAGCGAATACCATGTTTTTGAATAGCATCTTTGATATTATTCACATCGCGCTCGAAGGCAAACTCTGGCGCATGAACACCAATAATCTTCAAACCTTTGGCAGCATACTGTTCATGCCATTGAGTCACATATGGCAAAGTGCGCTGACAATTGATACAAGAAAAAGTCCAAAACTGAACTAATACCACACTTCCCTTTAAGCCCTGAATTGTCAAAGGTTTGGAATTTAACCATTCAGAAATACCTTGAAATTCAGGTAACATTTGGGCGATCGCTTCTGCTTTGACGATTGGTTGAGATGTCTCAAGGTTATTATTTTTAGGGCTTTCAGAACTTTTGACAACCGTTGGTGTAGTTGGATTTGTCGAGCCAAATTGACCTGCACAGGCGGCACTTCCAACTGCTAACGCCCCCGATCCTGCATAATTTAAAAATTGACGGCGCGACCATAGACCTTTATTCATAGAATAATTTCCTAATTATATAAAGCCAAAAAAGCTACAAACCAAAAACAGTCCAAAAACAGCGCTCACTTTATTTACTCGACAAAGGCGCGAACCCGAAAGTAGCGTTATATTTGCGACACCAAATAGCAACCGATTTGTAGTTGTCTAGTTGGACATTTGATGGAATTTCGTAGCGTTGTTTGCCATTAAAGCTTTTGAGAGGAGCGATATTCACATAATCTCCCTCCGCGATCGCATAATCAGGTGGCTTGGTTATTTTCAAAATGTCAGGCGATCGATGCAAAATCACAAACAGATCAGGACCATTGCTTGATGTCTCAAAGGCTTGGTCAAGTTCAATAAAATACGTTCCATTCTCTTGAACAATAGTCGCAGTGCCTTTAGTCTCATGCTCTGCACTAATAAAGCTGCCAGATTTTGGTTGGGCGGCGGACATAGACTTGGCGACAACAGATGTCGATTTGGCGATGGGCGTAGATTTGGCGATGGGCGTAGATTGCTCAGCAGGGGGAGTTATTGCAGTACAGGCAACAGTTCCAGTGGTCAAAGTTAAACCAACAACAAGTCCCAGAATTATGTAGTTCATCGTTTTAATCTCTTTTTCAGAATAATCCAGCAGAAACGCAAGTTCGACTTATTTGATGTACGAATGAGCTAATCAATTGGATGAGATAAATTCCAAGTTTTTTCTATAAGCTATACTTCTCCTTTCATCACCATTTCGCCAGTGGGTTGCGGCACATCTTTGTTTGGCTTATTTGGCTCGATCGTGATAATGACCGTTGTAGATTGCTTGAGAGCAATGTCTAACGGCACTTTTATCAAAACCTTACCTTGCTCATCAGGACGAAACTGGGCGCAATCTACTTTTTTGTCATCAACGATCGCCCAAAGTCGATAGCTATTTTCTTTAGGAATTGGCATTAAGTTTTGAATACTGATCATCGCGGTTTTTTGATTGGGCGCGATCATCACACTACCTGTTGCCGCAGGAGTTAGTCCCATGCCTTTGAGGGGAATCATCCGATTGTCACCACCTTGCAACAGGGCGATCGCTTGACGATGTTTCTGTAATTCTGTTTGATTAGTGGCTAGTTGTTGGCGCATTTGATAATTGTCAAAACTCACTCCCAATAAAGCGATCGCGCTGATAATGCCCAAGCCAATCGACGTTAATTTCCATAGTTTTTGGGGCTGTGGAGATTTCTTGCTTCTTGTGGTGACTGGAGATTGTGAAGACGAAATAATTTTAGTCTCCACAGCTTGAGGAATTGCTACTGTCGCAATGCGATCGCGTAAATCCTTGGATGGGTAAGTTTGATCTAAGCTAAGGGGCAGCATCGCTAATATCTCTTGTAAGCGATCGATCTCAGTGATTATTTCAGGATGATCAGCGATCAACTGGTGCATTTCGGACACCTCTTCAGTCTCTAAATCCCCTAAAACATATCCTGCTATTAGCTCTTCCCATGCTTGGGGATACTTATAATTATTCATAAATTATTTTACTCCAACGTATCCTTTAAACTTTCTTTCAATCGAATCAATCCAGTTCTCGCCCACGATTTGACAGTTCCCAAGGGTGCATCGATCGCTTTGGCAATTTCTGTTTGGCTGAGTCCGTCAAAATATGCCATTTCCAAAACTTGACGATGCTTGTCAGGCAAATCTGCCAGAGCCGACTTCACTTTTTCTGAACGTTCGTTAAGCGACGCATTTTCCATGAGTGATGATTTGGTGGGGTCATATTCTGAAGAAATGCTTTGTTCCCATTTTTGGAGATGCTGCTGTTGCGATCGCATTTTACGCAGTCGGTCAATAGCTCGCGATCGCGTCAGAATCGACAAAAAAGTGGCGAGTGAGCCGCGTTTGCTGTCATAGGTGCTATTTCGACTAAGTAAGACAAAAATTTCTTGGGTTAAATCTTCTGCTTCTTGATGACTTCCCAAAACTCTGAGCGATAATCGGTAAACTAACTCGCCATAGCGTTCATAAAAAATCTCAAAGGCTTTCTTGCCACCCGATCGCCAAGCTTGCCATACTTCTATATCTGTTTGGTCAGCGAGTTTCATCAAGTTTCAGCAAGTTTTCTAAATATTATGGCAATGTTAATTATGGCGATGGCGACAGCTATCCAACAATTATACAAGTTATACATATGATATTTGACGATCGCTGTATCAGACAAGTTCTAGGCTATGATGCAAAAGGTCTGCTAAGAAATAATTTGCAGAGTGTCTTGCATACCCAAGCACCTTAAGGCTTAACTTCTACCTGTCACTTATCGTTACTTATTATTTTCCAATTAATCGTGAAAAAATCACTCAACTATTCTTTGAAGCAAAATCTCCTAGCAGCGATCGCTGTCGGTTGTATTTCGGTTTTGTCAGCTTGTCAGCAACCAACTGAAACTGCAACAGCGCCTACAGCAACAGCCAAGCCCACAACCGTTGCTTCACCATCTCCTAGCAGTTCGGCATCGCCTAGCGTCAGCCCTTCTGCAAAAACTACCGAAACTACTACTACTGATAAAGCTAACAGCAGTGCGGCGACCCTCGATAAAGTGGTCGGTGAATATAAGGTTGTTTTAGATCCTAAAGTTTTGGCTGATGCTGAAAAACAAGGAGTTAAGTCGATTACAGGTAAATGGACAATTAAACCTGAAAGCAGTTTTGAATATATGGTCAAGGCTGTTAATGTCAAAGATGAAGTCCAAGAAATCAAGTTTGCTGGCAAGATTACCATTGAAGACGGTAAGCTTTTTGCTCAAATCGAGACTGTAAATGGCGAAAAACCACCTCAAGATCAAGTGCCACCCAAGCAGTCTTATACTTTGTCCGCAGATGGCAAAGAGCTACAAGCTGATGGTCAACCTGTAAAATTAGTCAAACTATAATTTTGGCGCTCAAACTCGAATCAAAATAATGGCGGCGCATTGCGCCGCCATTGTTCTTTGCTTCATCAGAACCCGTTGCGTTTCATCCTTGAACTGGTGGACAGTTGAACTGGTGGACACTTGACTTTGATGCGATCGCCACATCTCGCTAATTACGGTAAAATGCCATGATATTAAGACATGTGAGGATTTTGTAGACCTATGAACTTTAGTCTAAACCTGAGTCTAAGTTTAGGTCGCATTTGGGCGATCGCCACCAATGTGTTTCGCGAAACAGTCCGCGAGCAGGTACTTTACCTATCGCTGCTCTATACGATGATTCTCATATCCGCAATGGTGATGTTGCCAGAGTTTTCCTATGACTCATCAGCCAAAATGATCGTGGACACGGGGATCGCCGCGATCGAGGTAGTCAGCTTAATTGTGGCGGTGTTAGTTGGCACAAATTTGATTAACAAAGAAGTCGATAAGCGCACAATTTTTATCCTCATTGCCAAACCCATGCACCGTACCGAGTTTGTGCTAGGTAAGCATCTGGGTTTGACCGCCGTAGTCGGGGCGCTGGTGTCGATTATGTCCATGATTTTTGTGATTCTGATGACGATCAAGCAGATCCCCATCCCGATCCCAGCCATTCTCACCGCCAACTTTTTTATCTTTTGGCAAATCATGCTGTTAGGGGCGATCGCCATTTTCTTCGGCTCGTTCACAGGATCGCTGATTGCCTCTTTGTTGACCCTCGCCGCCTATTTAATTGGCAACTTTAGCCGCGATTTGCTTTTATTAGGTGAAATTTCTAAAAATCCTAGTCTCCAAACTGTCACTCGCACCCTATATATGATTCTGCCCGATCTATCTCGTGCAAATCTTAAAAATGAGGCAGTTTATAATATTTTGCCAAGTTTGCTCGATATGTTTAACAATAGCGTTTATATCTTGAGTTATGCCTTATTAACTCTAGCGATCGCCATCCTGATATTCGCCCGTCGCCAATTTTAAAAACTCAAAAATAAATCAAAAAGCAAAGGCAGCGCTTAGCCCTCACTTTGATTTTTGGGCTTTAATAGTAAAAGAAATTTAATGAATTAACTATGCGCTATCGTCGTTTTGGCAAAACAGAATTGCTCCTATCAGTGTTTTCGTTAGGAGCGATGCGCTATTTGGAATCTGCGGAAAATGCTCACAAAACGATCGCACGAGCATTAGAAGTTGGCATTAATCATATTGAAACCGCTCAAGGCTATGGCAAAAGTGAAGAATTTATCGGTCAGGCGATGCGAAATGGATTGAGTCAACAACGCGATCGCTTTTATCTGACCACCAAAATCTCACCCACTAAAGATGCCGACTCCATGTATCGTCAAATCGAGCAGTCGCTCAAAAAAATGAATGTGGACTACATCGACAACTTCGACATTCATGGCATTAATTTAAAAGAACATCTCGACTTAGTAACAAATCCTCATGGCTGTATGAAAGCAGTTCGAGAAGCTGTCGATCAAAAAATGATTGGACATGTTGGCTTCTCGACCCATGCTCCGCTTGATGTGATTTTGGACACGATTAATACCGATTTATTTGAGTCAATAAACTTGCATTATTACTTTTTTAATCAGCGCAACGCGGCGGCAGTTCAGCTTGCCCACGAAAAAGACATGGGCGTATTTATTATCTCGCCATCAGACAAAGGAGGAATGCTATACCATCCTTCAGAAGAACTCGCAGGCATCAGTTATCCCTTTACGGCTCTGTATATGGGCGATCGCTTTTTGCTTAGCGATCCTCGCGTGCATACTCTCAGTCTCGGCGCAGCTAATCCCGCCGAAATCGACTCGCATCAAGACGCATGGGACAACGATGATCCGATGTCTGAGCTGGAATCAGCCGTTCTTGATTGTATAAACCGCCGCTATACCATCCTAGAAGGCGATCGCTGTTCACAATGTCATCAGTGCTTACCCTGCCCCGAAGAAATTAATATTCCTGAAGTATTAAGACTTAGAAATTTGGCGATCGCCTTTGATATGGTCGAGTTTGGGAAATATCGCTACGAAATGTTTGAGAATGCAGGACATTGGTTTCCGGGCAATAAAGCCATTCGTTGCACCGATTGTGGTGATTGCTTGCCGAGATGTCCTGAAAACTTAGATATACCAAAGCTTTTGCGGGATACTCACGATCGCTTAAGTGGTAAGGAAGGCAAACGACTTTGGGAATAAGATGATATCGATCAAACCCGCCACAAAAATTGACAGCATTTATATTGCAATTTATTATCGGAGACTCAGATACTAATCCAAAATCAAGTATTCAAGTATGCAACGCCTAAGTTCGTTTAACTCTCAAGTAAGTATTACTACCCCCCCTCGCATAAAAAATTCAGCTTTGCGAGTTTAGGATTGATGATGGGGATGACGGGAGCGATCGCTGCCATGAATCCCACCGAATCCCTTGCTATTAATTTTTCGGGCAGTTATGCCCCAATCAATTGGACTTTAACTAATGATACTGATGGCTCAGTTAATACCACTAACGCTCCAACCTCAATTACCGTAACTGGTGGAAATACTGGTAGCAGTAATCCTGGCTCAACCTCATACACTGTCACTGCGGCTGGCAGTGGGACTGTAACCTTTAACTGGAGTTATTCCACTGTTGATTTTAGTGCTGATGTTGATCCCTTGTTTCGTATTCTCAAGGGGACTAAAACAACTTTGTTTAATAGTACTGTTTCAAGTAATGGTTCGGGGACGGACTCATTTACTGTTGCAACAGGTGATGTGTTTGGCTTTGGTATTGACACATTTGATAATGATTCTGGTAGAGCTACTACTACTTTTTCTAACTTCTCTGCTCCAGACGCAACTCCAGTTCCCTTTGACTTCGATCCTTCGTTGGGTTTAGCCGCATTGGGGCTTGGCTTTGGCGGTAAGAGGTTATTAAAAACCTTCCTTCGCAACAACAAGTCTAAAAAAGACTAGAATTATCAGCCCCCTAGCCCCCCAACTTTGGGGGAACAAGAAATCGCCCCCTAGCCCCCAACTTTGGGGGAACAAGAAAATAAAATTCTTTCAAAGTCCCCTTACGAAAGGGGGATTTAGGGGGATTAAAACTTCTCAAACACGCTCTTAACGTAAATCAGACGGTAATCAGCTAAAAAGCGATCGGGTATCCCCACAGACAGATCATGAGTATAAACACTTTACAAAACTCAACAAAGAAAGTAACATTAGTTCATTGGCGAAAGTCAAATATATAAATCATAAATTCAACCGCAATCATAAACTAATGACAACAGCAGTACAAAGACGCGAAAGCGCATCAATCTGGGACCAGTTTTGCAACTGGATCACCAGCACCAACAACCGTTTATATGTAGGCTGGTTCGGCGTAATCATGATCCCATGCTTACTAGCCGCCACCATCTGCTTCGTAATCGCTTTCGTAGCAGCACCTCCAGTTGACATTGATGGCATTCGCGAACCAGTCGCTGGTTCATTGCTATTCGGCA
>JANODY010000137.1:0-17087 GCA_031412945.1 Cyanobacteria bacterium SOY_65_metabat_81 | reverse complement strand
TGAGGGGGAACTCGCAGCTGGCGACGGCGTCGCGGATCGCGTTGATCGCGGCTTCGCCCAGCCATCAGTCCACGCTGGCTGAGCGAAGTCGAAGCCTGTTTCAACTCATTTCGGATTGCTATAGTCCATTAAATTCGCAATTCTGTCTTTATATTTTTTTGGAAAAACTATGCGCTTTGAGAATTGCGGCGACTAGAAATGCATAGGAAATAATACCCACCACGGCTAATAGCCAAAAACTTACTAATGCACTTGTATTCCACAGGGCATGAAGCAAAGCCGAACTGAGGTATCCAATCGTGAGAATTTGCCAACGTAGAGATGGTTTGAGAATGCTTAGACCAATAAAATAGCCGAAATAACCGCTATAAGCCATATGTCCAGCCACTGAGCCAAGCACACGCGGAATCAATAACTGCAATCCTGTCAGTTCCGCAATTTCAGAACCACCCGCTTGAGTTGCGACACTCTGCACGATGTTGGGTACATACAAGCCCAAGGTTTCCGTTAGCGTAAACCCTACTGCTGAAGCCGCACCAATCAAAATTCCATCTAAGGGTTCGCTAATGCCCACTCGCGATCGCCATTTTTTGTCTAAGCGCAAACCCATAAACCAGAGCGCAAAGACTGGTATCGCCTTGAGCAACTCTTCCATTAGGCCGGCACCAAAAAACATGGCAATCAAAATGCTGACAAAATTAACCTGTCCCGTTGGTGCAGTCCCGGGTAAAACTTTGTAAAAGAACCAGATAAAAATGTTCAAAATCGGACTTCTGAGCAAGATCGCCGTAAATACGGCTGCTCCTAAAATTATCCACCAAGGCTTCTTTTTGCCACAAAGTTGATAGACAAAATAATAGGCGGCAAGGCTGATGTATACCGAAATCGTCAGGTTAAATAATTGTGGTTGTCCTAAAAATGCAAACATCATGACCACAAAGCCCACTGTGGCAATGCCCGGTAAGAGATAGGCTTGCTTCCACAAGTCATTCCCTGTAGAGAAAATCGGTAATAACTTGGTTAGGGTGATGCGGGTAATTTGCGATCGCGGACGTTGGCTAAAATCAGTTTTTGAACTGGTCGTGGGGCTAGACTCTAGCTCAAATATAAACTGCGGACCGTCTTGAGCTAGTTGGATGCGATCGCCATGTTTAAGTGTATAGCAGTTATATGAGCGGCGATCGTTGATAAATGTGCCATTGGCGCTATCAAGATCGCAAATTTCCCACCCCTCAAATTTCTGCTCCGCCTGCTGGTTCACAAAAATGGGACGAATCTCGGCATGGCGGCGCGACACTGAGCCGTAAATATTGATGTCGATCGCCACTTCACAACTAGGATCGCGCCCTAATGTAATCAAGCGATCGCCCAAAGTTGTCACAATTTCACGGCGATCGAGATTTTGGCGATCATCTGAAATTTGCTTGAGAAAGGCGATAGATGTAAAGCGATCGTGCATAAATTAACTATAAACCCAAAAGAGAGTAGCGGCGGTTCGCGCCGCCATGCTCTTTTGTCTAGATCAAAATTCTTTCTATGTCTAACTCTGACGCGGCCTGAGCTAGTTGTGACAGATCGCGAATATTCGACACATAAGGCAAAATTCCCAAAACAGGAACAGAAGCAAGTCGCGAAATCATTTGCGGGGGCGCAAGTTCTTCAATTTCTTGATCTAGATAAACTTGCGAACAACTCAATACAATCCCTCTCAGCTTGACCTTTTGCAACTTGGCTAGAGCCACATTGGCGATCGCCTGAGAGATCGCCCCTAAGCGCACAGGCACAACCAAAATTGTGTCTATAGCCCAATCTCGCGCCAAATCCGCCACAATATATTCATCGGTAATCGGTGAACCAAGTCCGCCTAGAGACTCAACTAATAAACATTCTTTTTGTGATTGTAATTTTTGAAACTGTTGCCAAATTAGCCCTAAATCGATCGCTTTTCCTTCTTTGTAAGCGGCGATCGCAGGTGCAACGGGAGTTTCAAAATATAAAGGTGTAATTTCGGCAAGGGTTTGCGAAAGGGTAAAAGTCTGGGCATAAAATTCGCGATCGCCTTGTCCTGATTGCAACGGTTTATAAATACCCAGTGATGTTGTCGGTGTATTTTGGGTTGCTTTTGGCGATATATCGCGATAGGTTAGCCAATAAGCCGCCAAAGCTGCCGTTAATACGGTCTTCCCCACACCCGTATCACTGCCAACAATCAACAGAGGTTTTGTCATTATCTACCACTTACTAAAATCTTGTTAACTTCCATTATCCCATCTTTGAGGGGTGTGTAATTGAGTGATGTTAATGGGTGATGTTAAGTGAAATCTTTTTTCCCATTAAGCTACCGTGTACACACAAGCCCTAAAACCTTTGCTGTACAAGCTTTCCAAAAAAGATGCATATTGTCAATAATTTAAGCTTATTGACAATATCGAACGAAAAATAAAAGTTTCAAGAACCAAAATTTTTCTAAATCGGGTTTATGCGACTTATATGTACACGGTAGCTCCCAGAGAGGGCTAAGTTGTAAAAACCGTGCTTCGGGTTGATTGCGATGTTGATGTAAATTTCGAGCTAGATGCGAGATCGCCACTTGAAAAATGTCAAACCTGCCTAAAATATTGCGTAAAGTATTGCCTAGAATAGAGTCGTGCGAAAAGTGCATCTATATTTTAAGGCTTGTTATGGCAAATTTGTGGATTGAAGGCGGTAGTCATAGTGGTAAAACTGCGCGACTAGTTCAGCAGTTTTGTGATTGGACGGAAATAGACTTTGCTCAACAAGCTAATCCCCAAGCTGCTTCTCAACAAGTTTTAGTTTTAGCTGTCGATGCTCAACAACGTCGCGCTATTAGCGATCGCCTAATGCTGGCAACACACGGACGCTACCCCGTCACTGCGGTTACACCTCTAAGTTTTTTTCGAGATGAAGTTCGTTTATTTTGGACAGTGCTGGTCAAGAAGTTAGATTTAAAAGCTCAGTTTCCATTGATTTTGAGAATTGAAAATGAGCAGGAACTAGCGACTCAACTATGGAAAAATCGCATCGATACTGGCACTTTAAGAATGGAAGGAGTTAGTCGCGATCGCCTTGTACGGCGATTGTTGGACTTGTTTTTGCTAGCCGCCTATGGCGGTCGTGATATCATCGAAATTCCTGCAATTTTGAATGCTGGATTAGAAACTGGACTAGAATCTTCACCTGAGATTACGGCATTAAGTGTATCTACAAATTTAGAGCCGACAAACAGCAAAATATTGGAACAATGGCAAGAAATTGGCGAGGCTTTACAAGAATGGCGTGAATATTGCTGGGAGCGGGGTTTACTTACCTATGGCATTCTTGCTGATTTATTTGGACAGCATTTACTGTCAGATCCCTCATATCAGCGTAAACTCAAGCAAAGATTTGCATACATCATTGTCGATCGCGCTGATGAGATGCCCGCGATCACCTGTGATTTAGCCAGTTTTCTGCTCAAAAATAGCGCTCAAGGACTGTTTACTTTTAATCCTAATGGAGCGATCAGATTAGGACTAGGCGCTGATCCTGAATATTGGCGATCGCTCAAGTCTGGATGTGAAGTCGAGATACTGTCTTCCGCCCAGCACACATTGGGCGATCAAATCGGCGCATCGGTTCTAGAAATCGTCAGCCAGCCGATTTTACGGTTTATCGAACCCTATCCCAACGTCCATTCGATCGAGTCAGTTTCCCGCGCTAAATTGTTCCGTAATGTCGCGGAGACCATTGCCAAGGCGATCGCCCTAGGCGAAGTCAAAGCCAATGAAGTCGCCATTGTTGCCCCCGGTTTAGATAATATTGCTAATTATGCGATCGCCGAAATTTTGCGTAAAAAAGGGATTCAGGTGTTTCCCCTCAACGATCAACGACCACTATCCCATTCGGCTCAAGTGCGATCGCTGTTGACCTTGCTCACGTTGGTCTATCCCAAACTTGGTAAACTCGTCAGTCGCGATCGCATTGCCGAAATGTTAGTTGTACTTACGGAAGCGATCGATCCAGTAAGGGCGGGAATGCTGGCTGACTATTGTTATGCACCCGACTTAGAAAAGCCCTGTCTACTCGCTGCCGAAACCTACAATCAATGGAATCGACTCGGCTATGCCGCCACTCAAGCTTATGAACAATTGCGAAAATGGATAGAACAACAATCTCCCAAAGATGCACCATTACTATGCATCGATCGCGCTATTCAATCCTTCTTTAAACCACGCAAACTGACTTACGAATATACGGCGACCTTACAAGCTTTAATCGAAACATCTCAATATTATTGGCAACTAGGCTATCGTCTTAATTTAGAGGATGCTAATATCCTTGAAAACTTTATTCAACTGATCCGTCAGGGTACGGTCACAGCTAATCCCTATGCGCCTAATCTGCCCCAAGATAGCGTTGTCCTCGCGCCTATTTTTCAATATCGGATGGCAAGGCTTTCCCATCGTTGGCAATTTTGGTTTGATGCCAGTTCCGATCTATGGTTACAGGGTGGATCTGCCTCGCTATTTGGAGCAGCCCTCTTTCTTAAAGGTTGGAATGGAAAGCTATGGACATCACAAAATAGCGCCGAAGCTGATATGCAACGCTTACAGAGGCTACTTCAGGATTTACTCGATCGCACCAGCGATCGCCTATATCTTTGTCATAGTGAACTTGACACCAGTGGACAAATTCAAAATGGAGTGTTACTTCCACTCATCGAAATTAGTACACTTACCGAAAATTTTGACGGCTAATATATAGCAAAAGGCGGCGCTTCGCGCCGCCTTTTGCTGTTATGAATGAGTTACACAAAGACCAAAGACCGATCGCCTGCGATCACTTCACCAATGCGATCGCCCTGTAAACCTTGAGCCTGAAACCATGCGATCGCCTCATCTACTTTGGCAGGATCAACTACCACCGCCATGCCGATCCCCATATTAAAAGTATTAAACATATCCAATTCGGCAACTTCGCCCTGAGTTGCCAGCCATTGGAAGATCGCGGGAATTTGCCAACTATTAGAAGAAATTTGTACCGATTGATCATTACCTAAACAACGGGGCAAATTTTCAGGCAAGCCGCCACCCGTAATATGGGCGAGTCCATGAATTCCCAAATTGGCTTTGAGCGCTGCCAAAACTGGCTTGACATAAATCTGAGTTGGGGTCAAGAATACTTCAGCCAAGGTCAAATCTTCGGTTTCGGGCGAAATTTTTAACTTGTCGCTCCAGTTATAGCCCTTGCTTTCAATGATCTTCCGCACCAGACTATAGCCATTGCTATGGATACCTGAACTCGCTAAGCCAATCACCACATCACCGATGTTTACTTGCGTGCCGTTGAGCATTTCCGACTTTTCGGCGATCGCCACACAAAATCCTGCCGCATCATATTCACCAACACCATAAAACCCTGGCATTTCTGCCGTTTCACCACCGAGCAGCGCACAGCCTGCCATTTGGCAACCATCGGCAATCCCCTTCACAACTTCGGCAAGCTGATCGGGTTCGAGCTTACCTGTAGCCAGATAATCCAAGAAGAATAATGGCTCGGCTCCAGAAGTCAGCACATCATTCACGCACATCGCTACTAAGTCAATGCCGATCGTGTCGTGTTTGTTGGCAGTCTGAGCAATTTTTAGCTTTGTGCCAACGCCGTCTGTACCTGAAACGAGAACGGGTTGGCGATAACCTGTGGGCAACTCAAAGCATCCACCAAAACCACCCAAATCGCCCAAAACACCAAGGCGATGAGTTCTGGCGACCGAATCGCGAATTTTTTCAACGAAAGTGCGACCTGCTTCAATGTCTACACCCGCTTGACGATAATCCAAAGCCTCTAACTCCCAATACTCTTTTTAATTTGAAACGTTCGCTCTAACGCAGTGTTAGACACTTTGTACCCAGTCTAATGACAACCTTTTGTGCGATCGCACACAGTCTCGTAGGTAAAGATTTATAAGGCTCTGATAGGGAATTCCCACTTCTTCAGATAGCTGCTTGAAATAATCTACCACTTCCTCTTCAAGACGAATCGTCATTTGTTTTTTTAACTTCTTAAAGTATGGATTTTGAACTGAGTCAGAAAAATCGTATTCATCTTTCATAAGGAAAACCTACGATATTGTTGAACCTCTTGCTTAGTTGCATTACAGGCAGAAATAATCCTAGTTTTACAAGGAAGCTTTTTTCTACGCTAATTAAAACTGCAACAAACTTTAATTCTTTTCTCAACTACCCAATTCTTCGGCGCGGCGAGTTGCTGCAAGCACCGCTTCTATCATTGCGGAACGTAGCCCTGCTTTTTCTAATTGCGCGATCGCCGCGATCGTCGTTCCCGCAGGACTAGTAACCTGATCTTTTAACTGAGCAGGATGGAGCTTAGTTTCGCTCAATAATTGCGCCGTTCCCAAAACAGTTTGAATGGCTAGTTGCATGGCGATCGCCCTCGGCAAACCCGCCGCTACACCACCATCGGACATCGACTCGACCATCAACGCCACATAAGCAGGGCCCGAACCCGATAGCCCAGTCACCGCATTCATCATCGATTCGGCAACCTCGACCACAGTGCCGATCGCCTCAAAAACTTTTCGCACAGATGCCAAATGCTCTGGAGTTACCAAAGCATTAGCGGCGATCGCAGTTATACCCGCACCCACTTGGGCAGGTGTATTCGGCATAGCTCGAATGATTGGCTTATTAGGAAACATCGCCTCTAGTTGAGCCAAAGTCACACCTGCCAAAATCGATACAATGCAGTTGGCAGGAGCATTGGCTAGCCCCAGAGCTACCGTATTTAATGATTGAGGCTTGACCGCAAGCAACATGATCTCAGTGTCAGCAGCCACCAAATTATTCGGCGTAACCTCTACACCATATTTTTGAGAGAGAAACTCGCGCCGTTCTGTCATCGGATCGCTGACGCAGATGTCAGAAGGTAAGTAACTATGACTAGCTACAAGGCGAGACAAAATTGCCTCCCCCATCACGCCGCCGCCGATAATACTAAGTTGAGCTTTCAAAAATTTACCAATATAGCGCTTTGCGCTGATATAAAACGCAAAGAAAAGTTTAAAATGCCGCTTCGCGGCATTTTAAACTTTTCTTTGTACTACTTGAAACTTCATTATTGCGCGAAACGATTAACATTCGCCTCAGCAGCCCATGCAGGAGCAGGCGCTGCGGTTGGACGTACTACACGAGGCTGAGTCATGGGCACTTCATTTAACACTGAAGACTGTGATGTGACTTGAACGCAAGAAGGCGCAAACAAGAAAATACTGTCGCCAATGCGTTCTTGATGTCCATCAAGGGCATAAGTACCACCCGCTACAAAATCAACGGCGCGTTGAGCTTGGTCAGGATCCATCATGGTGAGGTTAAGCACAACAGACTTACGTTCTCGCAATGCTTGGATCGCTTGGGGCATTTCTTCAAAGCTGCGAGGCTCCATCACCATCACTTGTGACAAGCCATTTGCGGCATTTGGCATACCGATTACATTGCTCATAGTTTCAGAGGTTGATCTTAAAGCTGTGGGGCGTTCACGAGTGCGACGAGCTTGAGGCTCTTCTGGCTCCGATGCAGCCGCGATCGCACCATTATCTTCTTGATAAATGTCTTGGTATTCGCGCCCAGAAGCTTCGTCATACTCATATTCGTATTCTTGCGCTTCAGACAAACCAACAAAATCCTTGAGCTTTGTAAAAATTCCCATTGTAATTAACTCCTAATGTTTGCTCCTCGGTTCGGTTTTTAACCCTAAACATCATACTTCTAGACAAGATGAGGAGTGCGATCTTAAAAAGCAAAAAGTTGCTTTGTCTAGTAGCTTTGAATTGCCTTTACTATCTAAAACAGTATTGACAAAATGTTTACCCGCAAACTCTAACCGATAACAGGAAAAAAAGATAGGTAGGCTTGTTAATTTTTTTTAATATTTTTTTTTATAAGACAAAATACGACTTTCGCTTCAAAAATTCTTGTTGTATTTGGGTTTTAAGTTGCAAAAATCTGAGTGCCAACTCGAATTATGGATGCACCTGCGTTGGCAGCGATCGCATAGTCGGCTGACATGCCCATCGAGAGTTCTTGAATACCGCTCCAACCGAGCGATCGCAGTTTTTTAGCTAGCTCACCCACGCGACAAAATACGTCATGGGCTTGAGACTCATTCAAACCGAGGGGCAGAATTGTCATCAGTCCCACAACATTAATATGTGCTAATTTTCTGAGTTCTGGCAAATCAGCTAATAGCTCTGACTCCGACCAGCCAGATTTGCTGGGATCATCGGCTAGCTTGACTTGCAATAAAAGTTTTGGGGATTTGCCAAGTTCAGCGATAAGGCGATCGCACTGCACGGCGAGACTGAGGCGATCGATCGAATGAATCCAGTCAAATTGGGCGATCGCTTGCCTTGTCTTGTTACTCTGCAAGCTGCCAATCATGTGCCAAGTAATATCTGATAGATCTGTGAGTTCGTCTTGTTTAAGCTTAGCGTCCTGTACCCGCGATTCGCCAAAGTCGCTGATCCCCGCGTCATAGGCGGCGCGAATTGCGGCGGTGGTTGTGTATTTACTAACCGCCACAAGTTTAACGTGGTCAGGAATATTAGAGCGGATTTTATTAATGCGATCGGCGATCGCATCATGATTGACTTCAGGCATAGAATGCGGTTGGCAGATTGGGAATGCAAGTTTGGCTATCCTAACTATAACCTGAATTTTTGGGTTATAGCCATCGATAGCTTAAACCCAAAAGTAGTTCCCAACTACTTTTGGGTTTTGAGAAAATCGCCAAAAGCCCCCATCTAAAGACTTTGTACGGTAAACCCTACCCGATTAGGTAGAGTCCCCCTGATGTGCTAATCGAGAAAAGTAGTTAATGTGGTAACAGATTAAAGATTTACAAAACTTAGGAGTTGGAAGCCTTATGGCTAAAGTAGTTGGAATCGACTTAGGCACGACAAACTCAGTTGTCGCCGTCATGGAAGGGGGCAAGCCCACGGTGATTGCTAACGCCGAAGGCTTCCGTACCACACCATCAGTTGTGGCTTATGCCAAAAATGGCGATCGCTTAGTTGGACAAATTGCTAAGCGTCAAGCTGTCATGAACACTGACAACACATTTTATTCAGTAAAGCGTTTTATCGGCAGACGTTATGACGAAGTTAGCGGCGAATCTAAGCAAGTCGCTTACAAAGTCATGAAAGTCGGCGAAAATGTCAAAATTGATGCCCCTGCCACTGGCAAGCAATTTGCACCTGAAGAAATCTCGGCTCAAGTATTGCGTAAGCTAGTTGACGACGCTAGTAAGTATCTCGGCGAAACCGTAACCCAAGCAGTGATAACTGTTCCTGCATATTTCAATGACTCCCAGCGTCAAGCTACTAAGGATGCTGGCAAAATTGCAGGTGTTGAAGTTCTACGGATCATCAACGAGCCGACTGCCGCAGCTTTGGCTTATGGTTTAGATAGCAAGACTAACGAAACCATCCTCGTGTTTGACCTTGGCGGCGGTACTTTCGACGTATCGATCCTTGAAGTTGGCGATGGCGTATTTGAAGTAATGTCCACCAGTGGCGACACCCACCTTGGCGGTGACGACTTCGACAAGAAGATTGTAGACTTCCTTGCTAATCAGTTCCAAGCTGCCGAAGGTATTGACCTTCGCAAAGATAAGCAAGCTTTGCAACGTTTGACTGAAGCTGCTGAAAAAGCCAAGATTGAACTTTCGAGTGTTACGCAAACCGAAATCAACCTTCCTTTTATCACGGCTACTCAAGATGGACCAAAACATCTTGATACAACTATGACCCGTGCCAAGTTTGAAGAACTCTGCTCAGACTTGATCGATCGCTGCCGTATTCCTGTCGAGCAAGCAGTTCGCGATGCCAAAATTGACCGATCGAAGATCGATGAAGTCGTGCTAGTTGGTGGTTCGACCCGTATTCCTGCGGTGCAAGAAGTCGTTAAAAAGATTCTTGGCAAAGATCCTAACCAAAGCGTTAACCCTGATGAAGTTGTGGCGATCGGTGCTGCTGTTCAAGCGGGTGTGTTGGCTGGAGAAGTTAAAGATATTCTCTTGCTTGATGTTACTCCTCTGTCTCTTGGTGTGGAAACCTTGGGCGGAGTCATGACCAAGATTATTCCTAGAAATACCACCGTTCCTACCAAAAAATCTGAAGTCTTCTCGACTGCGGTGGATGGACAAAGCAACGTTGAAATTCATGTGCTGCAAGGCGAACGTGAGATGTCCAACGACAACAAGAGCTTGGGAACTTTCCGTCTTGATGGCATTCCTCCCGCTCCTCGTGGCGTACCTCAAATCGAAGTTATCTTTGATATTGACGCGAACGGTTTGCTATCTGTAACTGCCAAGGACAAGGGAACTGGCAAAATCCAAACCATCTCCATCTCTGGTGCTTCGACCTTGCCTAAGGATGAAGTGGAGCGCATGGTTAATGAAGCTGAGCGTAATTCTTCTGCTGACAAAGAGAAGCGCGATCGCATCGAAGCCAAAAACCAAGCTGATTCTCTCGCTTACCAAGCTGAGAAGCAACTCAAGGATCTTGGCGATAAGGTTCCTGCTGATGACAAGACCAAGATTGAGGAACTTGTTAAAGGTTTGCGTGAAGTGATTGCTAAGGACGATCATGAAGCGATCGCCGCTCAAACTGAAGAGTTGAAGCAAGCTTTGTACGCTCTTAGCTCTTCTGTCTATCAGCAAGGTGGTGGTGAAGCTCCTTCGGGTGCGGCTCCTGAAGATGGTACTAAGGATGCAGCTAGTGGTGATGATGATGTCATCGATGCTGATTTCACAGAATCGAAATAGTCTTTTAAACAAGTGACTAACGGGTAGGCGCATCGCGCCTACCCATTTTTTTAGTTTTTTAAGATATACCCAAGATTGCCTTTTTGTAAGCAGGGCGATCGCTAATTTGTGTCATGTAAGCGGCGATCGCAGGGTAGTCAGCATAGGACATTTGCAACATCATGATGGCATAGCCAAGAATGGAAGCAACCGCCACATCGGAGACGGTGAAGTTATCCCCTGCGATGTAAGCCTGATTTTCAAGAATCTTGTTTAAACCCGTTAATAATTTTGGTGTTTCTTTGTCGCGGCTCTCAGCCACAAACAAGCCTGTCGCGAGAGTAGAATTAGCAAACAAGACCCATTGAGAAGCGATCGCTCTGGCTTCGACAGTCTTCACCTGTTCATATTTGTCCGCAAGATATAGCAAAATTGCACCCGATTCCCACAATTGAAAATCATCATCGGCGATCGCAGGAACTTTACCAAAAGGATTAATTGCCAAAAAATCAGGCTGTAAATGTTCACCTGCTTTCATATCTAGCAATTGAAAGTCATAGGGCGTTGGCAACTCGTCTAGATACCATTGAACGATTGAGGCGCGACTTCTCGCGCCCCCATAGAGCTTAATCATAGTTTTTCGTTTGATAGATTTATAGATAGAGAAGAGCGCTTTGCGCTCTTCTCTATCTTAAAGTGCAAAGCCTACAAATTGCGTAATGGAGTTTCTTGACCATAGATAAATTTATGCTCTAGGTTATTGCAGATTAGCCAAAGGGCGATCGCGATCGCCGTAGGCATAGCACTCAAAAAAATCAAGGTTAAATTGGTGGGGGCAAACAAGAAACTAATCAAAGGGCTAATTGTCCATGCGATCGCGGCGATCGTCATACTCACAGTTTTGAGCTTTCGCACATTTCGCAAAGCTTGACTACAACTCGCACATTTTGAAGTGTGAGCATGATAACGATCTAAGAGAACTTCTTTAGATGAAGGTGCGCCCAGTTTCTGCCCCGCAAAAGGATCGGCTCCGTAGCGATTTGCCCATTTCCGTAATTCAGAAACATAGGTGTCAGCTTCGGTTGCCAAATAGAAAGCCTTGGCATAGTTATTGTCTTCCCTTTGAGCAAGAATTTTTTCTACATAACGTTCTTGATAATGCAGAAAAATCTGATCGTCTTCGAGAATTCCATTTTGTCCAATATGCGAATACCAACGGGGCGTAATCCCAATAAAAAATCTAGGAATGGCGGAACTAAATTGGAAGGGAAATATTGCGAATAAGCGACATTCACCTTTGCGAGTGGGCGTGGCATATACAGCCGTAATCGTTCTCCCAAATTGCTTGGAAGTAAGATCATGCCACATCAGTGAAGGCGCGATAAAGGTAGTATTTTGTCGCCCTAACTTGCCTCGTCTGGGTCCTTCAGCCCATGTGCCATTAAAGCCATGCTTATCGGTTTCGAGAACTTCTAAAACCATCGGAGCCGCGTTGGCTCGGTTGCCAACGGATTTGTGATGGGTAAAGGGTAAGTGACTAGCATCAAGGACGTTCTCTAAAAGGGTGAGCGCGTCGTAGGGCAAGTCCCGAAAAGTTCTCAAAAGAGTCCATTCCTCGGTTTCTAATGGTTCCATAATCGGAACTTTGACGTGAGGCGCATTTTCGGGTTTGCCAGCATAAATAAATAGCAATCCTTGGCGTTCAGTGGTGGGTAATGAGTCTACACAAGCGCGTTTAGACTTGTGAGCCGTTCCACCTTCGGGCTGTTGGGGAATGCGATCGCAACTTCCATCACCCTTAAAAGCCCAACCGTGATAGGGACATTCTAATAATCCGTCTTCCGCAATTCTACCTTCCGATAGAGGTACTAACCGATGCGGACAGCGATCGTCAAAAGCTTTCCATGCATTCGTATGCCGATCCCACCAAATGACTAGATCGCGCTCCAGCAAAGTAAATTTGGCAGGTTTTGTTTTATCTAAATCTTCTACATAAAAGACGGGATACCATACTTCTTTGTAGTCAAAGCGATCGCCATCTGGTCCCCCCGCCGCTAAAATTTGCGATTGAGAATTATTCCTATTTACAGGGTTGAAATCGTCTCTCAGTAGGGTATTTGCAGTCATGGCAGTCAAAGTTATTAATTGTAAATTGTGAAGTTATGTATAGTCTAGCTTGCGATCGCGGAGTTCAAGGCTTCGCTTTTGGGGTAAAACCCAAAATATATTAAACTGGCGCGAAGAAGGCGATCGGGCGATCGCGTCCTTCTTTTTTGGCAGTATAAAGAGCTTGGTCGGCATAGGAAATTAGATTTTCCAAGCTTTGATCACTGGTTGGAATCAAACTGGCGACACCTAAACTTAGGGTAACGCGATCGCTAATCTCTGAACTTTGATGGGGAATGGCAAGATCGGCGATCGCCTCTTGAATTGCCTGTGCCACCTTGAGCGCTCCTTGCGTATCAGTATTGCTCAAAATCACCACAAACTCCTCACCACCGTAACGCGCTACTAAATCGGTGGGACGTTGGGGAACTTGGGCGATCGCCTGTGCAACCCGAACTAAACAATCATCACCGCCTTGATGTCCGTAGGAGTCGTTGTAGAGCTTGAAATAATCAATATCAATCAGAATTAGTGCTAGAGGATTTTGTTCGCGTTGATGGCGTTGCCATTCTAAGGACAGATAATCATCAAAGCGGCGACGGTTGGCAATCTGGGTTAAACCATCCAAATTAGCAATTAACTCCAATTTACGGTTTGCTTCTTGTAGGGCAAGTTCTGTTTGTTTGCGTGTCGTAATATCTCGCACAGTAATCGCAAAACCCTCCCCTAGCTTTACGGCAACGTAGTGAAACCAACAAGAATCACCAGAAGGATAGTAAAAATCATTGTCCAAAGGTTCGCCCGTTTCGACAACATTGACAAATTGATTAAATAAATTGGCATCAAGATTTTTGAGAAGTTTTTTTACGATTAATTTGCCAATTAGCTCTTCACGATTACGATTTAAAGCTTTAGAAATAATAGGATTAACAACTAAACAACGAAAGTCTTCAATATTGCCAGTTATCGGATCACGAACGGCTTGCATCGCGGCGATACCATCTAAAGCACTATTTAAAACACTGGCGATTAAGGCTCTAGATTGATATAAAATTTCTTCAACTTCGTGACGTTTGGTAATTTCAGCTTGTAGTGCTTGTCGTTGTTTTTTAATCGTTAAATGAGCTTCTATCCTTGCAACCACTTCTTCGATCTGAAATGGCTTTGTCAAATAATCAACGCCACCTACTTCAAATGCTTTTAATTTATCAAAAGTTTCGCCTAAGGCACTGATGAATAAAATGGGAATATGGCAAAGATCAGGGTCATCTTTAAAGGCTTGACAAACTTGATAACCATTCATTTCTGGCATTTGAATGTCTAAGAGAATAATGTCTGGAGCTTTAGACTTTGCACTTTTAAGTCCCCTGCTACCACTCATGGCACTACGCACAACATAGCCAAGTTGAGACAGTAAATCAGTCAATAATTTGAGATTTTCTGGCAAATCATCGATCAATAAAATATTGCCTTTTATTTCTGATGGCTGGTCGGGATGCATTGATAATTCACTTAATTCACTCATAAATTTATACATTTGGCGATCGCCCTATTGTCTCATTTAATAATTCCACGATTTCATCAAACTCAAATTGACGAGCAAAATTTTCGAGAATTTTGATCACTGTGGATTCTTTCTCTGGAATCGCCTGAATAAGTGCCATCACACGGTTACTATCTCCCTCGATCGCCGCTTCAGATAGTTGCGATCGCCATTCATCAGACATCAACCTTAAAATTGCTAAATCTGCGGGTAATATCACAAGTGTACTACCATCATTGACTAGGTTTTCATCTGCCAACTTCTCATAAATATATTGCACACCTAAATGTTTTGTTAGCGCTTCAAAGATGACCTGCTCTTTAAAAGGTTTACGCAAAAAATCATCACAACCTGCGGACAAAACAATCGCCTTTTCTTCTTCTAAAACACTTGCTGTTAACGCAATTACCGCCGTCGCATTACCTTTGGTGGTGGATTTAATATATTTAGTCGCATCATAGCCATCCATCACAGGCATTCGCATATCCATGAATATTAAATGGGGTTCCCACTCCTCCCAAATAGCGATCGCCTCTTGTCCATTACTGGCTTCTTTGATTTCAAAACCTAACGGAGAAAGTAGTTTAAGTAATAACTGACGATTTACTTGTTTGTCATCTACTGCCAAAATTTTGTAAATCGATTGATTTGGTGCTAATTCTAATACTTTTCTATGGGAAGTACGTTCATTATTGATCGTTTCTTGACCTAATTTTACTTCCACATCAAATTTAAACGTTGTACCTTTACCGACCTCACTTTCTACGGTGATATCGCCTCCCATTAACTGCACAAATTGACGACTAATCACTAAACCTAAACCTGTTCCTTCTTGTGATTCTCTTCCTGACTCTGTTTGCGAAAAAGCCTCAAATAATTTGTTTAATTCTGCTTCAGAAATCCCCATTCCTGTATCACTAACGCTGAAATTTAAAGTATAATTTTGAATTTCTTTATTCTCCGTTGAGTCAATTCTTAAAATCACTTCTCCTTCATTGGTAAATTTAATGGCATTTCCCAATAAATTAAGTAAAACTTGACGTAATTTGATGCCATCAATATAAATATAATGGGGTAAGTTTTCACCCCGAACAAAGATCAACTCTAATCCAGCATTAACCGCTCTTAAATGCAGCATATCTTCTAAATCATTTAGTAATTGATTTAGATTAAAATCCTTTTGATTAAGAGTAGTTTTACCCGCTTCAATTTTAGAGAAATCAAGCACATTATTAATTAGTGTCAATAAATACTCGCCACTGCGCTGAATGATTCCCGCATTATCATATTGTTCAGAAGGTAAATTTTTTGTGCGTAACATTAACTGCGAAAAACCAATAATTGCATTCAGGGGACTCCTTAATTCATGGCTCATATTCGCAATAAATGAACTTTTAGCTTGATTTGCAACTTCTGCTTTTTCCTTAGCAATGACTAACTCTGCTGTACGTTCTTCTACTCGGTTTTCTAATGTTTCAAAAGATGTTTGTAATTGATTTGCCATCTGATTAAATGAGGTCGCCAGATCGGTTAATTCATGGGTTTGCGTAATTTTTAAAGTTTGGTCTAATTTACCTTGAGCAATATTTTTAGCGGCATTATTTAGTTCTAAAATTGGTTTTGTTACCCAGTTAGAAGTCAAAATCCCAATAATTATTACTAAGACGAAAGCTATAATACATATAAAAATTATCTGCTGAGTATTCTCATAAATTTGCCCCATAAAGTCAGACTCAGGGACAACAGCAACAATAAACCAATCTAGCCCAAAATCATCTTGATAGCGGCTGATTTGTAGAAATTGTCGCTCGTTTTTATAATTAAATTCAAACTGGTATTTTTGATTCGGTTTAATTTGATTATCAAAATCAGCAACATTTGATTTTAAATACTTGGCTACTGCTTGAATGAGGGGATTCTTACTTTTCTCAATCGAGGGACGTTCTTTTGTTTCTAAACCTTTGCCACTATTAAGTATTTCTTCCTTTTGAGAACTCGCTACTAATAAACCTTCTCGGTCAAAAATAAATGTTTGTCCATTTTCGCTGATTTTAAGTTTGTTAAGAAAAATTTGAATATTATCTAATAAATAATCAGAAGCAATAACACCTAAAAGTTTTCCATTTTGATCATAAACTGCCTGAGAAAGATCAAGAAAATATGTATCGTAGTCAGTTCCTGCAAAAATTCGCGCCCAAACGGGTTGATCTGATTTACCACCTTTACTTGCCTTAACTGCATCCATGTACCAAATACGCTTCCTTGCATCATAAGGAAGCGTGAATTCCTTCATTAATTTGCTACGTTGACCTTGGGAATTAATGGCATACTCAAAGGTTAAATAATTGGTAGTAGGATTAACCACAGAAAGTCTTAATTCTCCATTGTTGGGATTTCTCCAAATCCCCAAGAATTCACCTCCTTCTTGAGAACCCAAGTAAATCCAACCCGTGCGATCAAATTTTTGCATCTGTTGCCATAAGTATAGCTATAGCCATTTGTGTCAGGACAGAAACCCAGAAAAGCGAGTGGCGTCGTTGCCGGCGATCGTCACCTGCCGCACGACGGGGTTCTCTACGATCACGAAGTCGAGGATGCGCCCGCCCTGGCCCGCCTC
>JANODY010000136.1:0-13677 GCA_031412945.1 Cyanobacteria bacterium SOY_65_metabat_81 | reverse complement strand
GGAGATTGTCGGTACATGAAATTTTATTTGTGCAAGGGTTTTACTTACTTTTGCTGCCTTTTCTTGCATTTTATCAGCTTTCGATCTCCTTGGAAACCTTTGCTTGTATGCTTTTCTTGCTTTTTCAGTAAGCCCTACCTAGTTCTCGCCTTTACCGATGATGACAAAGTTGCTCTAAATGTCGGATTCTATTACATGGCAAATTCGGGCGGACGATTAGCAGGCACAGTTCTCTCTGGTCTAATTTATGAATTTTATGGTTTAGTTGGCTGTCTATGGGTATCCGCAATCATGGTTTTAGCGGCGGCGGTGATTACGCGCAAATTACCTGATCCTGAAGTTAAAAAAGCGATCGCATGGAAATCTGATGGTGAATAGGCGATCCTGCCGAAAATCCAGAAATATTTTTCCGAGTGCGTGATGAGATTCAAGTAAGAGTTAAAGCATTAATGGCAAATATTACAGCGCGTTGCGCTAACTCAAAAGTCTCGCGGCGCTTTTGCTGTTTTCGTTTTGAGCTTAAAAGGAAAATGTGGTGCGAATCAAGCCCACAGTCGCGGTGGCGCTATTGCTAATTCCTTCAGGATTAAAGACCCAGTACACTCCGGGGGTAATGCTGATATTCTTGCTGAGTTGATAGCGATAGAAAAGCTCTAAATGATAGGGAGTCGTATCGATCGCTTTAGTTACGCCATCAACGGTATAGCTACCGACGGTTGCATTACCACTCACCGAGTTCTTTTTGAGTGGCTGTCCAAATATGATTCCGCCTGTACTGCCTTCACTAAATAAATTATTGAAGTTCAAACCAGCCAACCAAGTAGTGAAGGTTGTACCCGCGCTAGCATTAACGCTATTAGCGAAGATGAAAGTTCCTGATGTGCTGAAGGTAACGGAAGGTGTAATTTTCCATACGAGATTACCAGAGATTAAGTCGGTTCTGATTGATGTGGTTGCACCATCGACGATGGACTCAGAGCCTGTTAGTCCAGTCCCAAGAGAATTAGTTTGCAGATAAGTGTTGGCATAAGAGATTGATGTATCTACATCTTTGGCAACCTTAAATAAGAACTGAGCGGCGATCGATGTGGTTCCACCAAACAAACCTGAAGTTGCCGTTGGCGCAGCAGTAGCCGCGCTTGCCGCACTGTAACCAACTTGCAAAGTAACTTTGTCATCAAACTTATAATCGAGTCCCACTAAAGAACCTGTACCGCCAATGCGATAGAAGGGATCGAAACGTCCAAATCTAGAAATCGAAGCTTGTCCGCTAGGTGCAAAGGGCGTAATTTGGGTAAAGAAGTCATCGGGAGCGGCGACTGGCCCTAGAAAAACGTTCGCCTTGCCATCAAAAGCAGGGAAGCGATAGAACAACAGGTTGAGAAGTCCCGTATTGGCGGTGGCTAAAGCTCCCGAGGCGAAGCCAACTCTGGCTGAATTTGTGCCAAGGACATTGCCGATAGAAGGGTTAGTCGCAAGAGTGTTGGTACTATCGCTGCCCGTAATCAGTAAATTTCCTGCTTCTAGACGAGTTTTTAGTAAATCTTTACCTGTAAAGCTGGTGTTGAGAACTAGACGAAGCCGATCGCCAAATATGATATTAGACCGACCATCTCTTGGTCCCCCTGTAGCCCCGATCGCCGAGAAGATGACTTCGCCATTAAGTTTGGTGGTTGTCGAAAACTGTTGAGCTTCTAGCTGGGCAGTTTTGGCATCAAGAGCATCAACCCTTCCGCGCAAAGTTGCTAGCTCCGCCGCAAATTCTTCTTGCAATTTTTGCAGCGTGGCTAGATCTTCTTTACTTACTTTGTCAGCCAAACCTGCGGCAATAATTTCATTAACTTTATCGAGACAAGCATTCAATCCTGCGGCGAATTCATAACGACTGGTGGATTGATTGCCGCGATAGGTGCGATCGGGATAACCCACGATGCAATCATAGCGCTCAACGAGAGACTGCAAAGCCGTAAAAGCCCAATCAGTTGGTTTAACATCACTGAGTTGCGATACTGAGGTGATATTTTGGGCGGTTGGTTGGGTTATCGGCTCTAATTGTTTTAACTGGATCGCTTGGTATGGATCGCTATTTGTCTGCGATTGCCCTGTTGCTGATTGGGCTTGACTAGGGCTTACAGGCAAGATTGCAACAGATAAGCAAGCCACAGACCAACCCAATGATTCTTTAGCTTTAAACATCTCAGAATTAACCTTTGCCCACATCACCTAATTCAATAAGTTTAGACTTATTAGTCTTGCGTGTCAAAAGCTTATCTGGCTGATATGTGATGGTTCATTACTTTAAGAAGTTTTATGCTTAAAAATAATCTACAACAATGGCTAGCATTAGCCCAAAAAGAAGCAAATAAAGGCAAATTGCCGAGCTATATCCCTCTACTCGCTCAAGCTGATTCACAGGCGATCGCGATCGCCATCCAACATATAAACGGTGATCTCATCATGGCAGGTGACACAGCCGCTACTTTTCCGTTGATGAGTATAATTAAGCCATTTTTGTTACTTTATTTACTAGAAAATTTTGGTGAAAAAGTGGTTTTCCAGTTAGCCGATCGCCAACCCACGATGGAGTCATTTAATGCAATTCCTGATGGCAAACCTAAAAATCCCATGATTAATAGTGGCGCGATCGCCCTTTCCTCACTATTAATATCCTGTGAGACTTTACAAAATTGGTTAAATCAGCGATCGGGGGCAAATCTCAGCCTTGATTTAGAAATGTTAGCTTCAGTGCGATCGGTGGCTAATCGGCGCAATTTAGCGATCGCCCAGCAACTGCAATCTTTAGCCATAATTTCAAATCCTCATCAAGCTCTAGCCGTCTATGAACAAATTTGTTGTCTGCGTGGCTCTGTGACTGATTTAGCCAAAATCGGGGCTTTGCTGTTAGATACTCAACAATCTCGGCGATCGCCAAATATTGAGATTGAGATGGTGCTAGAAATCATGACCCAATGCGGCATGTATGCGGCTTCGGCAGAATTTGCTAAAGATATTGGCTTGCCCTCAAAGTCCAGTGTGAGCGGCGCGTTGTTATCGATTAGCCCCAATCAAGCCACGATCGCTTGCTATAGTCCCACTCTTGATGCGATCGGCAACTCAGTCGCAGGATTATTTTTAATCCGAAATATTAAGACTAGTATGAAGCCGTCCTAGAAGGACGGGGTTTTAAACCCATTCTTCTGATAAAATTAAAAACGCTAAAAAGTTTTTCGATTGTAATCAGAGAATTAAGTAAATGAGTATTTTTGAGCAAGTTCAAGACATCGTTGCCTCCCAATTAGGCGTTGACAAAGCTGAAGTTAAGCCAGAAGCTAGCTTTACCAATGACCTCGGCGCTGACTCTCTTGATACTGTCGAACTAGTAATGGCACTAGAAGAAAAATTCGGCGTTGAGATCCCAGATGAAGATGCAGAAAAAATTGCCACTGTTCAGAATGCAGTTGATTATATTGAAAGCAAGCAAGCTGCTTAAGCTCCTTGAAGGGTGAGGATTGCCCATCTCTTTTAGAGAAATCACCCTCATCCTTCGTAAACTCTATCTAAATCATTACGCAATGCAAAACCCTCAGCCCCTCTCTCGCGTCGTTGTCACTGGACTAGGTGCAATCACCCCGATCGGTAACACGGTCGAAGAATACTGGCAAGGTCTAGTCGATGGCAAAAACGGGATTACAGAAATTACTCGCTTCGACACGACTGATCATGAATGTCGTGTGGGCGGAGAAGTCAAGGGATTTGATCCTCTTGACTATATAGCCGCGAAAGAAGCACGACGCATGGATCGCTTCTGCCAATTTGGTGTGAGTGCCAGTCTGCAAGCACTACGCGACTCTAAACTCGAAATTACACCGCTCAACGCTCCTCAAGTTGGCGTTTTGTTGGGGACTGGGATCGGCGGGTTGCAAGTACTCGAAGATCAACATGAAATTATTCGTACTAAAGGTCCTTCTCGCTGTAGTCCGTTTATGATTCCGATGATGATCGGCAATATGGCGGCGGGTTTGACGGCGATCGCCACAGGCGCACAGGGACCTAACTCCTGCACGGTGACAGCTTGCGCGGCTGGCTCCAATGCGATCGGCGATGCATTTCGGCTAGTGCAGCGTGGTTTTGCTCAAGCGATGATCTGCGGCGGCACTGAGGCGGCGATCACGCCCCTTGGATTTGCCGGTTTTGCCTCGGCTCGCGCCATGTCTCGCCGTAATGACGATCCTGCCCATGCTTCCCGTCCATTCGATCGCGATCGCGATGGCTTTGTGATGGGTGAAGGTGCAGGTATTTTGATCCTTGAAAATCTGGAGCATGCTCTAGCGCGGGGAGCTAAAATTTATGCAGAGATCATTGGCTATGGTTGCACCTGTGACGCTTATCACATGACCAGTCCTTCGCCCAATGGTGAGGGTGCGGTCAGAGCGATGTCGCTAGCGCTCCAAGACGGTGAGGTCACGCCTGAAATGGTGGACTATATCAATGCTCACGGCACAAGCACTTCCGCAAATGACTCGACTGAAACTAAGGCAATCAAGCAAGTTTTGGGCGATCATGCTTATAAGGTGGCGGTTAGCTCCACTAAGTCAATGACAGGGCATTTACTCGGCGGTTCGGGCGGTATTGAGGCGGTGGCGACAGTTTTGGCAATTCAAAATAACATAGCGCCGCCAACGATGAACCTAGAAAATCCTGATCCTAACTGCGATCTCGATTATGTCCCGAATAAGTCGCGATCGCTAACGATTAATGTGGCTACGTCCAACTCCTTTGGCTTTGGTGGTCATAACGTCACTCTAGTATTTAAAAAATATCAAGCCTAAAGCCCGAAAAGGCGCTGTGCGCCTTTTCTATTAATTGAGTTTTACAGTTTAAAAGTTTTGCTAAGCAACACTTTTAAAAATTATTGGTTTGGGTTTGAGCAAAAATTGCTGTAAAGCGTTATCCACAAAAGTCTATAAAAAAGACGGTACTTCTGCATTTCTAAGCTTAATATCTTAACTGTACTAGACGGCACTAGCGATCGCCATAGCGATCGATTATGCTTTACTTACTCTTGGCTCAGATTCTTGGCTCAGATAACCTTAATCAACCAAAATGACAACTGAGCATCGCATCACACAACAAAATTATGGAAGATTTAAATCTTCTAGAGGAAGTCATCGATAGTTTGGAGCAGGACAGCAATGTCCTCCGCATCAAACGGCTAATCCTCTTCACTTGTCATGATACTTGGTCAAACGATGTCAACGAAGTCAAAGCGTTGCATATGCGTCAGCTTGTCCGTGAATTGATGATCGTGTTTCCTGAACTTAGTACGCTTAAACACAAGTTAAATGGGCATGTTAAGCAACTAAGTAAACAATCAGATTATCTGCTTGCTGCCGATAATATTATTGACAACATTGGCTTTCTCTACACTTTGCGAGATGAAGGGAAACTTCCTCATAACTTCTTAAAATCAGAAGCAGCGATCGCCACCACCAATGACTCATCTAGGGCGGATATGTCCGAAAGAGGTGAGAGTGATACGATTCCTCATCGACATAACTTGAAATATTTAACTAACTTATTTGATTTGCGAGCCGATATTTCCCGAAATATCAGCCCTCTTCATGCCAAAATTTTGTTGTTTTCCAGTCTAAATCATCGTTTCAGTCCCCAAGAGCGCGACTGGTCGCCACTTTATACTTACGATCTTGATGATTTGATCCAGAATATCTTCCAAACTCATGAAACATTTGAGGCTTTAGAAAACCATCTCAAACAAGTAAGTCAAACCTTAGATCAGCCAGAAGATGCTAAACGGGCTTCAGCCGTAATTTTGCAAGCATTAAGACCTTTCTATTAATACCTCACCAGCCATGGCTTTTGCGACTACTGCTTCACCCACTCATACCAATTTTCAGATTCGAGAAGATATCCTCGAATTGCAGGCTAGTCTCGTGCAATGGCGCAGAGATTTTCATCGATTTCCTGAGCTTGGATTTCAAGAAAAGCGGACTTCTAAGGCGATCGCCGAAAAATTAAGCGCATGGGGGATTCCTCATCAAACAGGAATTGCCAAAACAGGGATACTTGCCATAATTACTGGCAAAAAAATCACGGGCAGCAAGCCAACTAGTAACCACAAAGTTTTAGCCATCCGTGCCGATATGGATGCGTTACCGATTCAAGAAGAAAATATCGTTAGTTATAAATCGCAAATCGATAACATGATGCACGCCTGTGGTCATGATGGACATACGGCGATCGCGATCGGTATTGCTAAATATCTTTGGGAACACCGTGCTAATTTTAGCGGCACGGTCAAAATCATTTTTCAGCCAGCCGAAGAAGGGCCAGGCGGCGCAAAGCCGATGATCGAGGCGGGAGTTTTACAAAATCCGCAAGTCGATGCCTTGATTGGTTTACATCTTTGGAATAATTTGCCCCTTGGTACAGTTGGGGTGCGAAGCGGCGCATTGATGGCGGCTACAGAATACTTCCATTGCAAAATTATCGGACGTGGTGGACATGGTGCGCTTCCCCATCAAACCATTGATTCGATTTTAGTCGCGGCTCAAGTGGTGAATACCCTTCATACAATTGTGTCGCGCAATATCAATCCGCTTGAATCCGCTGTCATCAGTATCGGTGAGTTTCATGCTGGTTCTGCCACAAATATTATTGCAGACTCAGCTCAAATCAGTGGCACGGTGCGATTTTTTAATCCTGAAGTTGGCGCAAAGTTAGCATTACGGATTGAAGAGGCGATCGCGGGTGTGTGTAAGGCTCATGGCGCAACCTACGAGTTGGCATATACCAAACTCTATCCTGCGGTCATCAATGATTATGCGATCGCCGAGTTAGTTCGCTCTGTTGCCGAAACCGTAATTGAGACTCCCGCAGGTATCGTTCCTGAATGTCAAACGATGGGCGGTGAGGATGTATCTTTCTTTTTGGAAGCTGTCGCTGGTTGCTATTTCTTTCTCGGCTCGGCAAATCCTGACAAGGGTTTAGCCTATCCCCACCATCATCCCCGCTTCAATTTTGATGAGACGGCTTTGGCGACTGGTGTGGAGATTTTTGCGCGTTGTGTGGAGAAGTTTTTGGATTAGGCTTCAACTTATTACCTGATGTTACGCAGAGCGGGAGAAGGGGAGCTAGGGGGGATCAATCAGTGTTTTTAGTGAATGTCTAGGCTTTGACAGATAAAAGAGGAAGCCCTCGCTCTATTTGTTTACAAAATTAGTGACGAATATGCCACCAATTAATCCCAAATAATACTTGTTAAATTCGCTTCTTGTGTTTGCATTCCATCCGTGACAGCATCAGCCATTTTAGATTTAGTTAAATTCGCCCTATAAAAATTTACGCGAGTTAGATCAGCACCTTGCAGATTGGCATTAGTTAGATCCGCCTCGCTCAGATCCGCATCACAGAGGCTCGCACCATACAAGCTAGCAAAAGTCAGATCTACCTCCGACAGCATGGCTTTATTGAGATTAGCGCCATTGAGACTAGTGCGACAGAGATCGGCGCGTTGTAAAGTTGTTTCTATTAGACTTGCCCCAAACAATCGCGCATCTCTGAGGATTGCTCCACTCAGATCAGCCCCATTTAACTTCGCTTTACCCATGTTTGCGCCAGTAAGTTTAGCGCGAGACAATTTGGCTTTGCTCAAAATTGCTTTGTATAAATTCGCCCCATAAAGCTTGGCTTCACTGAGATTTGCTTCACTAAGATCAGCTTCTCCCAAATCGGCTCCACTCAAATTAACCTCAACTAAGGTGGCGCGATAGAGTTTCGCGCCATTTAAATCAGCACCATTTAGCTTAGTTTTACTCAAATTTGCGCCATAGAGACTAGATTCACTGAGATTTGCGCCACTAAGGTCGGCATTACTCAAGTCAATTCCATTCATATCTGTTTTACTCAGATTTATCCCTGCAAAGTTACGGCGACCTGCATGGTAACTATTAATCAGTTCATTAACTTCCATTTATTGATTTTCATTTAGTTCAAGTTCCATTGCTTCTAAGATCTCTTGTTCTTGCACCACAAAATCTTCTTCGCTAATGTCACCTAGGTCAAAACGCAATTGGAGTGAGGTCAGTCGCTTTTGGAGGTTTTCTTTTTGCTCTAGTTCATCAGTGGCTCGTTCCTCAATCTGTTCCGCAATCCAAACTAGTCCTTCAAGAGGTGCTGTCAGTAGTTGCCATATCATTAGAAATATACTCCTTATAAAATTTACGCCTTATAAAATTTACACAGCAAGTATGCTCTGCATCGCACAACACACTTACTACAAAAACTTACTCTAAAACTATGCTTAATGTTGTCTATCAATATGGGGCGCGTCCCCTACTATTTTCACTTGATCCTGAAGCGGCGCATCATTTAGCGATCGCCGTTTGTCATCAGATTAGTGAGTCACCCATGCTCAAGGCGATCGCGAAGTCTACCTTTTACTATAGCGATACGCGGCTATCACAAACTCTATGGGATCTAAAATTTGAAAATCCTGTGGGTCTAGCCGCAGGGTTTGATAAAAATGCTGAGGCGATCGGCGCGTGGGGAAATCTCGGATTTGGGTTTGCCGAAGTTGGCACAATCACGGCTCATGCTCAGGAGGGCAACCCGCAGCCACGGCTATTTCGCTTACCTAGCGATCGCGCCATTCTTAACCGTATGGGTTTTAATAATCGCGGAGCCGCAGCTACGGCGGCTGATCTCAGCAATTATTTGCAATCTCATAAATTAAATATTCCTCTTGGCATTAATCTTGGCAAATCCAAAATCACGGCGATCGCCGCAGCCAAATTTGACTATGCCGAAAGTTTGCGATCGCTTTATGAATTTGGTGATTATTTCGTAGTAAATGTCAGTTCACCGAATACGCCCAACTTACGCGATTTACAAGCCACTGATCAGTTATGCGGGATTTTAGCGGAGCTACAGCCAATTAATAGATTAAACAAACCAATTTTGGTCAAAATTGCGCCTGATTTAAACGATGCTGACATTATCGAAATTGTCAAAGCTAGTCAAGCTTTTGGCGTAGCAGGAATTATTGCCACAAATACCACAATTTCCCGCCAGAACCTGACAACCACGCACCTACAAATTACAGGTAATCCTGTGACTGAAGAATCGGGCGGGATCAGCGGTCAACCTCTACGCGATCGCTCCTTACAAGTCATCAGTCTGATTTGGCAAACTACGCAGGGTAGCTTACCGATCATTGGTGTGGGCGGCATTTTTTCAGCAGAAGATGCTTGGCAAAAGATTATTGCAGGAGCATCCATCGTCCAAATTTATACAGGTTTAATCTATCAGGGACCGATGATGGTTAAGCAGATCTTGCAAGGACTAGTTGCCAAGTTAGAAGCTCATGGATTTGACAACATTCAACAAGCGATCGGTTCTGGGAAGGAGTTAGTAAAGGAAAGCATACTTTAAGTGGCTTCAACTGGTATTTTTGTTTTATGACTTGTTTTAATTCGGCAGATTATTTAGGCTAACAAACTTGACTTGCGGATAAACCTATGAAACCTCAAGAACTCCCACCCCCGATTAGTCCTCGTCAAATGGATATGCTTCGCGCCGTATCGGCAATGGCTTGGGCTGATGGCATCCTTGAACCCGAAGAAATTCAGATGATGCTTGATGAATTTGCCATTTTGTTCGCCAAAACTGACAGCGATCGCCACAGCCTCAAACTTCAACTCAGAGAGTATCTAGGGCAAAATATTCCACTAGAAGAAGTGATCCCCAACATCCAAAATTTTGAAGATCGCAAAATGACCCTAAGACTTGGATATCAAGTCATCCAATCCAGTCGGCGCAATCCTGATGAGCCGATGGTCAATCTTGATGAAGCCGCAGCCTATCAAAGGTTGGTCAGAATACTAGACTTACCGCCAGAAGTTGTGGCTGATATCGAAGCGGCGATCGCTCCACCCGAACAATCTCAGTCTGATGGAATCATCAAAACGCTAGCATTCAGCCTACACAAATTACTTGGCAAAACGAGTTGATCAAAACTTAAATTCTTTAAAAGTGCTACTCTTCCTTTTGGTTTTATGTCAGTGCAAAAAGCTTTAAGTCGGAATAACTTAAGTCATTGCGACTTAAAGCCATATCTATCGCCACAAAATCGGATAAGGTGATTATCTGCGGTCAAGTTTTACAGCAAAAATTTTTAAGGGCTACGAGCAAATGCCATGCGGGATGCAACCGATCTTCAACAAAAAATCATGTCTGCCCCATTCTTTGTGGGGTTGCCTGATGCATCCGTGATCAGAGCCACAGCCCATATGGTCACGCGCACACATCCCGCCGATCAAGTGATTTTGCTGGAAAATGATTGGGGTAATTCGGTATATTTCATCTTAGATGGCTGGGCAAAAATCCGTACCTATAACCTTGATGGAAAGGAAATCACTCTTAACATTTTGGGTTTTGGCGAAATGTTTGGCGAAATGGCTCCCCTCGACCAAGTGCCAAGATCTACTGACGTAATTACACTCACGCCCACAACTATTGGTAGCTTGCCAGCCTCAGACTTTGTATATCTTCTGGAAACAGAAGCGATCGCAGGTATCCATCTAGCAAGATTAATGGCTAAGCGATTACGCCAAGTCAATCGTCGCCTGCGCTTGCGTGAAGCTGACAGTACGTCTCGCGTCGCCGATGTGTTGCTATTTTTAGCCGAAGGTCAAGGCACAAAAGTTAGTGGCGGTTTAGAAATTCCTAATTTGCCCCATCGAGAACTTAGCAGTCTTAGTGGTTTGGCGAGAGAGACTGTGACTCGTGTGCTTGGGAAATTAGAACGCAAAAATCTAATTCAACGCATCCCCGATCGCGATGTGTTGTGCATTTTGAATCCTGAAGGCTTAGAAGCTTTGATGGTTTGATCAAAAAGCAACACCTCTATATCTGTTATTATTAGGCTCGTTATTTGGTAGGTAAAAAGTATAAATGCTGAATCCAGTTGATTTCAGCGGTAGACCGTTTCATTTTGTAGGTATCGGCGGGATCGGCATGTCGGCGATCGCCTATATTTTAGCAAAGCAAGGCTTTACGGTGTCTGGCTCTGATCTTAGTAGCAATCGCATCACCCAAAAGCTGCAAGATCTTGGCGTAAAAGTTTTTCAAGGACATCATGCAGACAATATCGATCTTGCCAATGCGCCACAGGTTGTCTGCTCTACTGCCATAAACCAACAAAATCCTGAATTTCAGGTAGCTTTAGCTAATGGGCTATCGATTCTGCATCGTTCCGACTTATTAGCGGCTTTAATCGAACAATTCCAGACGATATCTGTTGCAGGGACGCACGGTAAAACTACGACTAGCAGTCTAGTCGGCTTTTTGCTGCTCGAAGGCGGACTTGATCCCAGCATTATCATTGGCGGCGAAGTTAGCGCTTGGCAAGGTAATGCCCGTTTGGGTAGTGGCAAATATTTAGTTGCTGAAGCTGATGAGTCTGATGGCACATTGGTCAAATTTTCATCTCATATTGGTATTATCACCAATATTGAGCTAGACCATCCCGATCATTACCACAGCCTCGAACAGGTAATTGACATCTTTCTAGCCTTTGCAAAACGTTGTGAATTAGTAGTTGGTTGTATTGATTGCCCAACTGTAAAAGCCTATATCCATTCAGATATCACCTATAGTTTGAGCGATCCTAGTGCTGATTACACTGTAACCGATGTGGAATATACGCCATCGGATACGCGAGCCTTAGTAATTGAACGCGGTGAGATTTTAGGCAACATCTCGTTGGCACTACTTGGCAAACATAATCTTAGTAATGCTCTGGCGGCGATCGCCGTGGCGCGTCATGCTGGCGTGGAGTGGCAAGCGATCGCCAATGCTTTACCCGATTTTGTGGGAGCTAGCCGCCGATTTGAAATTAAGGGGCTTCAAAACAGGATTACTTTTGTCGATGATTACGCTCATCATCCTAGTGAAATTATTGCGACCCTAGCTTCGGCAAGACAACAAAATACAACTAGTCGTGTGGTCGCAATTTTTCAACCGCACCGATATAGTCGCACTCTCAGGTTTTTGTCAGAATTTAGTCATTCTTTTAGTGATGCTGATGTTGTCGTTGTCACCGACATTTATGCCGCCAGTGAAATCAACGATGGCAAGATCACGGGCGCACAAGTCGCGGCGGCGATCGCCTCTGTGCGCGATCAAGTACATTACGCGCCAACTCTCAAAGACGTTCAAGATTTTTTAGTGCAGAACTTGCAGTCTGGCGATCTGGCTGTATTTCTAGGCGCTGGCAATCTTAATCAGGCGATCGCGCCAACTATGCAAGATATAGCTATGCAAGATATATAGAGAAAGCGCAAAGCAATTCTCTTAATATGCTGATTAATTAGTTTTACGCTCAAGCCAATGTCAATAGATCTTTCCCCCAAAATCCGATCGCATGTATCTCTAGCAGGATTAACCTCAATGAAAGTTGGGGGCGAAGCTGAATATTTTATTTCTCCCCGTTCATCGATAGAATTAGCCGCAAGTCTTGCCATAGCCAGCGATCGGCATTTACCAATCACGGTTATTGGCGCGGGCAGCAATCTTTTAATTAGCGATGAAGGCTTAGCTGGCTTAGTAGTTTGCACAAGACACTTACGCGGTATTGAATTTAACGAGCAATCTGGACAAGTCACCGCCGCCGCAGGAGAACCCGTTGCTCGCTTGGCGATGCAAATTGCCAGTCATGGTTGGTCGGGGTTTGAATGGGCGGTGGGCATCCCCGGGACTGTGGGTGGATTGGTGGTGATGAATGCAGGGGCGCAGGGCGGATGTGCGGCTGATTGTGTGGTAGAAGTCCAGACCGTAACTTTAACAGGCGAAACTAAGCAGATTTATCCTCAAGATTTAGATTTCAGCTATCGCACATCCGCTTTACAAAAATCATTACAGCTTGTCACAGGAGCAATTTTAAAATTTCAAACTGGGGGCGATCCCAAGGCGATCGCGGCTGATACTGAGACAAAACTTAAGACAAGACACTCAACCCAGCCTTATCACTTACCCAATTGTGGCAGCGTATTTCGGAATCCTCTGCCCCATTTTGCCGCAAAATTAATCCAAGACGCAGGGCTAAAAGGCTATCAAATCGGTAACGCTCAAGTCTCGGAGTTACACGCCAACTTCATCGTCAATCTTGGTAATGCTAAGTCTCAAGATGTTTTTTGTTTGATGGAACATATTAAAACTGTGGTGGGCGATCGTTATGGCGTAGTACTGGAAACCGAAGTCAAACTAATCGGTAATTTCTAAACATTTGGGGCTTGTCAGCGATCGCATCAGACTATAGATAGATTTAACATTTAAGTATTTACATTACTCAACAATTGAATTAATGTAATTAAGAAGCGCAAGCTCAATTATAAATTTTCATAACTCATTCATTCCCAAACGGATTATTTGCAATCATGACAACAGCAGTACAAAGACGCGAAAGCGCATCAATCTGGGATCAGTTTTGCAACTGGATCACCAGCACCAACAACCGCCTATATGTAGGCTGGTTCGGCGTAATCATGATCCCATGCTTACTAGCCGCCACCATCTGCTTCGTAATCGCTTTCGTAGCAGCACCTCCAGTTGACATTGATGGCATTCGCGAACCAGTCGCTGGTTCATTGCTATTCGGCA
>JANODY010000135.1:0-7608 GCA_031412945.1 Cyanobacteria bacterium SOY_65_metabat_81 | reverse complement strand
TTCGACGTCAAAGAGCCTCCGGTGGCGCTCGGCGTCGTTCGCCCCCGGCAGGCCGCTGAGGGCTTCCAGCACCTCGGGGCGCAACCCTATTTGGGTTTTTACAGTAGTGGTAGGGTTGGGGCAGAGCAACGCATGATTACTTGTATTTTGGATTTACATTAAAATTTATTATCGTATATAATTATTTACATAATTTTTTTGTATATCGTTTTTGATCTCTTTACCACTAAAAAGATCGACATATTGACATTTTGCCTGTGGAAAACCTGTGGAAAACTCTAAAAACTCTGTGGATAAGTAGGTGATATCTGGGGATAACTTTGAAATAAATGTGGAAAACTTTTACTAAGTATTTATACTCTGTGGAAAACTAGCCACTTTTTCCACAGGTTTTTCCACAGGTAAAAAACCTCAAAAGCAGTATTAAATATAGTTTTTTTAAAGTTATCCACATTTTCCACAGCCCCTACTACTACTATCTTAGATATTTTATTCTTTAAAAGAGTAATAAAGAGTCAAGACGAAAAAAAAAAGAAGAAAAGAAATTTGATTCGACAGTATAAAAAATTCCAACGATGATATGATCAGCATCCATAAAATCAAAAAACTTAAAAATGAATTTTAAGAATTAATAAATTTTTCAATAAACTTTCAAAATTTACCAAAAATCAATAAATTCTGAAAAAGTAAGTTTTTCGTTTTTGCGTTCAAAAAGATAATTTTAAAATCCTTTTAAAATCCTTCAAGCAAAATTTAAAACTGAAACAAATTTTAAGTAAGCTTTCGTTCATTTTTTGCCTATTTTTCCACTAAAAATATTTTCTTAAAGTTTCTTTTTACATTCATATTTCTGTTGAACTTTCTAGAATTAACTAAAAAATTAAAACTTCATCTAAATTTTTTAAGGTTCTCAAAACTCAAAATCAAACCTAAAAATTCACTAAAAATTCAAAGTTTGCAGATAGATCGCCACAACTCAGCTAAAATCTGTTTCTGCTTGATTAGTTTTCACCACCTAGCCTAAAAAATTTCTTCTCAAAATATGCGACTAGTCTGCCCTCAAAACCAACTCGCTGCGAATCTTGCCCTTGTCGGTCGTGCTGTTGCCTCTCGTCCCACGCACCCCATTTTGGCGAATATTCGGCTAGATGCTGATAGCACCAGTCAAAGCCTTGGTATGACTGCCTTTGATCTAAATCTTGGTATTCAGGTTTCTTTTCCTGCTCAAGTCGTAGAGGCGGGATCGATTACTCTGCCCGCTAAGTTGCTCAACGACATCGTTTCACGGCTTCCCGATGAGGACATCACCATCAGTGTGGACAAAGACAACACGATGGTGTCGATCGTCTGTGGTTCGGGTCGCTATCAAATGCATGGGTTGCCTGTTGAGGAATTTCCTGAATTACCCAAAATTGGCGAAGATGGCGAAACTACCTATTTGCCCGTTGAGTCGATGTTAAATGGACTCGCGGCGACTCTCTTTTCGACTTCAGGTGATGAAACTAAGCGCATCCTTACGGGGGTGCATCTCACGGCTACGACTGATATGTTGGAGTTTGCGGCAACTGATGGACATCGGTTATCGGTTTTGCAAACAGGTTTTTTGGATGCTGACGAGCCACCTGTCACAGGTGATACTGTGGCTACAAATCTGGAAGTAACGATTCCTGCGCGAGCTTTGCGTGAGCTAGAAAGAATGCTCAATCAGCAAACTGAAGGGGCGATCGCCGTTAAGTTCGATCGCGCCAATATGATTTTCCAAAGTGCGAATCAAATTTTGATTTCACGATTGTTAGATGGCACTTATCCCAACTATCGCCAATTGATCCCCAATCAGTTTGATCGCAAAGTTACCTTAGAGCGCAAATTATTTCTGTCGGCGCTAGAGCGGATCGCGGTATTGGCTGACCAAAAAAACAACATTGTCAAAATCACCATCGACTCGACAGGACAAGAAATTTCACTTTCTGTGGAAGCGCCTGATGTGGCGGCGGGGCGTGAATCTTTACCTGCTCAAGTCTCAGGGGAAGATGTTGAAATTGCTTTTAACGTTAAGTATTTGCTTGATGGATTGAAAGCCTTGCCTAGCAATGAAATTCAAATCCAACTTAATAACCCGACTAGCCCTGCGGTGCTTGTGCCGATTGGCGTAAGCAAGATGACTTATCTGCTGATGCCTGTGCAGATTCGTAATTAAGTGCAATTAATTAAGCACAAGCCACGAAACAGGTCAAGCTTGTTTCGTGGCTTGTCATCTCCTTTAAAGATCCTGTAGACTTAATTGCGTATGGAATCTTTACCCCCATCTTCATTGCAACTGTCGCCTAGCAAATATGCAGAGGTGCGGCAGGATCGCTCTAATTCAATGTTGTCATCCCTGTCAACGTTTAATAGTCGTGTATCCAAATCGCCTGTTGAATTGCCGATTGAAGTGCGATCGCAGTTACAGCTTTTTTTAGAATCGTTACCTGATCCTGACACGATCGCCCGTCAACTCACTTCATCGCAATTAATCGCCCAAGTTGGAGCAGTTAAGCCAGATAGTCTCCCTAAGCCCAAGCCTAATGATAAACCTCGTCAAATTTTGCCGCGAGTCGGTGAAAAGCTTGATGTAGTTAGCGATCGCCAAGAATATGACATTAATACGCAAGTGTTTGTGGCGGAAGGAGATGTATTTATTAAGTACAAAAAATCAGAATTAAAAGCCGATCGCGTCCGATTAAACACTAAAACTCAAGAAGTGATTGCTGAAGGTAATGTGTTTTTTAGCCGTGGCGATCAAAAAATACGCGGCAATAAGCTGACCTATAATTACGGCGCTGTCAAGGGCGAACTGCTCAAGGCCTCAGGTTCAGTTGATCTTGGCAATCTGGTCAGTTCAGAAGTCTCGCGATCGCCTTCAGAAATCGCCACTAACTCCGTGACGTTATCGGTAGCGGGTACAGGTAGCTCTGCTGATGGACAGGTGCGCCGCTTTGGGTTTGTCGCCGATCGCCTGATTATTGATGGCGATACTTGGACTGCCGAAAATTTGCGAGTTACTAACGACCCTTTTAGTCCACCCGAACTGGAATTGATTACCAGCAAGGCGACCCTAACGCCGATTTCACCGACTCAAAACCGCCTTGATCTAGAATCTCCGACGCTGGTATTTGATCAAGGATTCTCCCTGCCAGTGCCACTTAATAGCATTACTCTTGATCGGTTTCAGCGTTTTGCCCCTGCGTTGGTGGGATTTGATCGCCGCGATCGCGATGGCGCTTATTATCAACAGAGCTTTGATGTGATTACCCAGCCCAACTTGAGTTTTCAAATATCACCTCAATTATTGCTGCAAAGAGCTTTTACCAGTCAAAAAGGGTTATTAGCTTTTGATATCTTCGGCGTTGTCGCCACCTTAAATGGCGCATATGATGATGGGCAGAAACTCTCGGCTAGAGCTAGTTTTTCAGGCTTAGACTTCACCAAACTTGATACGGTGTTACGCGCCAATGCCAGTTACGAGATACCAGTCTTTGGCAACTTTACTTTACTGTCGCAATACTCGTTTCGCGATCGCGTCTTCAATGGATCGCTCGGTTTTCAAGATGTGAATAACATCGTGGGAACTACGCTGATATCTCCCAATTATGTGCTTGGTGACTCCCAAATTTCCTTTAACTATCAAGTCGCCGCCCAGATAGTTGGCGCGATCCGTGATGACTTGCCACTCAGTACCGTCGGCACATTGATCCGTTTGCAAAGCGCTGCTTCTCTGAGTCGGGCTTTTCCATTGTTTCGCGGTGAGCCAGCACCCGCCGAAAAGGAAACGGGCTTACGCTTTTCTCCCAAGCCAATTGTCCCGAAAGTAGATGCTTTTGTGACCGTGCAGGGTGTCAATTCTATCTATTCAAATGGCTCTAATCAAGCGGCTTTATTTGGAACTTTGGGGTTAGCTGGGGAAGTTGGTGATTTTGCTAAGGATTTTTTGGACTATACAGGCTTAACTATTAGTTATACTCAGGCTTTTGCTAGTGGGCGATCGCCTTTTTTGTTTGATCGCATTGCGGATACGCGATCGTTGACCGCAGGGATCGTCCAACAAATTTATGGTCCAATTCGGCTGGGCATTCAGCAAAGTTGGAGTTTAGATAGCGGTAATTTATTTGATTCGGTCTACTCTTTAGAATATGCAAGGCGGACTTATGCCGTGGTGATTCGTTACAATCCAACCCAAGGGCTAGGAGAATTGCTCTTACGAATTAGTGATTTTAACTGGACACGTCCTCCTGCTAATGTAACCACGATCCAAAATGGCGTAGAACAGCGTAATTAGCCCGAATGGCAGCGCTTCGCGCCGCTATTTGTTTCTTGGGTTTCCCGTTCAAAAAAATGTAGGGGCCATTCATGAATTGCCCCTACATTTTTTGGGCTTTTGGATTTTTTTATTTTTGCTTGCAAATTTGCTTTTGTTCTGGAGATGGGGTGTATTCCAGATATTTGTCTATGAAGCTACAACCTCTATCAACTAGTTCATCAAAGCTTAGCGTCTCAGCGTTCCATAGTTTGAGGGTATTGTCTCGACTTGCCGAAACAATATTTTTGCCGTCAGGACTGTAGCTCACGGCGTATACTTCCGCTAAATGTCTGGATAAAGTTTTGAGCAACGATCCACTGACGCGATCGACGATTTTGATCGTCTTGTCAGCACTGGCGATCGCGATCGCCTGATTGTTGGGGCTAAAACTGATTCCATAAATCCAAAAACTTGCGTCAATAGTGGTTACTTTTTCTAGAAGCCCCGTCTGAGCATTCCATAATTTTAATGTGCCATCTTTACCCGCCGAACCAATTTGTCTGCCATCGTGGCTATAGGCGACAGCAAGTCCTCCATTGAGATGAGCTGGCATGGAATGGATATTCTTTCCATTGTTCACGTCCCAAATTTTTAGGGTTTGATCATCCCCAGTTGAAGCTAAAAACTTGCCATCGGGACTGAAGGCGATCGCCCAAATCTTCTGACCATGACCATCTAACACCTGCAATAACTTAGGACTATTGTCATTATTCCATTGCCATAATTTAATTTTGTTATCCCATCCAAGGGTCGCTAAAATTTTTTGATCTCGATCAAAAGTGGCATAGATTAGCCGATCGCCATGAATATCTAAGAGATGTAATAATTTACCCGTGGACCTGTCCCAAATCCTGACAGTTTTATCATCGCTAGCCGAAACTATCTTCTTCCCATCGTTGCTAAAGCTGACCCCATAAACTCTATCTATATGTCCGTTAAGCTCTCTGCGAAGAGTTCCATCGGCATTCCATAGGCGCACACTTTTATCGACACTACCCGAAGCGAATATCTTGCCATCGGGGCTATAGCTAACTGCCCAAATGCTACTTGTGTGACCATACAGCGTATTGATTGAGGCGGCTCTAAGATCCCAAAGTCGGGCTGTCAGATCTTTGCTGGCTGATACAAGGAAATCACCGTCAGGACTGAAGTTTACATCTAAAACTCCATCAGTATGTCCATCTAATCTAATCTCGTTCGTTCCCTCAAGATTGAAGATTTCGATCGAATTGTCTTGAGCCGCAAGAACAACGCGCTTACCATCGGCACTAAAGTCTAAGTTTAGAATGTCTGTTGAGTTACCTTTGAACGTGCGGACTAATGAAATTTGATAATTGAGCGAAGGCTCTTGACTAATCTGCCAAAGTTTTACAGATCCGTCCCGCCCTGACGATAACAATTGTTTGCCATCAGGAGCGAATCTCACGTTATAGATTGGTTTGTCATGGGCGATCGCCGTTGCCTGTAAATTACCTTGTAAATCCCATAGCCCAATAGTTGTATTTTTCGCTATAACTATCAAATCTCCATTGGGGCTAAAACTACTAGCTTGAATAGGTTCGGGTTTTTCGTTGTTAGGCTCGTTCTTAATATCTATCGGTGTAAATGTTCTGAGTAGAAGACCGCGATCGCTATCCCATAGTTTGACAGTTCCATCTTTACTACCCGTGATTAATTTTTGACCATTGGGATGAAAATCAACTCTAAAAATGTCATCTTGATGGGCATAAAATTTGCTGATCAGCTTACCCGTCTGGACATCCCAAATGCGAACACTCTTGCCTTTTCCTGTTGATGCAATCTTTTTACCGTCAGGGCTGAAGCTTAAGCCGCGAACTTCTTTGGTCTGTAAGCCAGTCATTTGCCAGATCGGCTTACCGTTACTTTGAGATAGATACACGCTGCCGTCATGAGCGCCTAGCGCAACCATTTTGCCGTCGGGGCTAAATTTTGCTGTGTAAAATGGAGCGTCCTTATCAATTGAGTTAAATCGATATCGCTCATGAATGTTGTAGACTATTGTTTGCAGCGTTTCAAAAGTTTCTTTGATAAGTTGATTTTTATTGATTCCTGTATCTATATCATTTAATTTTTGAGCAGATTGAATGATTATCTTAAGTGCCTCTAATTGATTGTTGTTGAGAAAAGTAGAATTTGCCGCCGACACTAAAGCCTTAACTTCGCCGACTTGGGCTATTTGGCGTTGGCGGGTTGCCTGCAAAGCTAGTCCTGCCATGATGAATAAGCCTATTACCGTTCCTGCTAAGGCAACTTTGATTAGCCGATTGAGGTCTGCTTCACTGCGTTTAGCTGAAGATTGGAATTTTCGTAATTCATCGATTAAGCCTGTTTCTTGATTGGCGCGAATAAATGGAACTAGATAATCATGGACTAGTTGATAACGATTGCTTGAAAGTTCTAGAATTTGAAAGATGATACCTGAGCCAATTAGAATTTCTAAAACCAAGTTTAAATCTGAGTCTAGATTAGATTTAGAATTGGATTTAAAATTATAAATATCATCCGAGTCGGCTAAAAGCCCTGTTTTGAGTTCGTTGTAAGTCCGTAATGGACGTTTGCCCTGCTCATCGGTAAGCAAAATGAGCACTTGTTGAGCGATCAAAGCTGCGTTGCCGCATTCTTTGATCACTTCTTCAACTGATTGTTCGACAAGGCGTTGTTTGCCGCCTGCCATCAGGTAATCGGTAAGGGTGGTGATGTGGCGATCTTGTAGTTGAGAGCCGACTAGTTGAAGTTCGATTGGGCGGACAGAGCCGCGATCGCTTGCCAAATCTAGGACTAACTGATCAATTAAAGATCGATCAAGCGGAAAGTTAGCCTGTTCGGTGAGATTTTCGATTAGGGATGTGGTGTCAGATGGGGAAAGATTGCCGATCGCATAACGGAAGTTATGGCTTAATATATCAATTTGGTTGTGGGTAGATTCTAGCTCTAGTAATAGATGTAGATAATCTTCACGAATTGAGATTACTAATTTTAGGGCGGGTATCTTGAGACAAGCTTGCCAAAAATTGATAAAAATTTGCTTGTCTGGCGATCGCGTGTTGATAAAAAAGAACTCTTCAAATTGATCGAGAATTAACACAATTTGGGAGCCGTGCGCTGTTAGCTTTTGAAATTTATTTAATAGGGTTGTAATATTGGCGTTTGGTTTTTGATCAAGCTCATTTTGGTAAAGCTCAAAAGCAATCGCATTAATCCAGTTTGTGTAGGTGCGAATCTTGATCGGGATTAATTCTTGCCCTGTTAGC
>JANODY010000134.1:0-7035 GCA_031412945.1 Cyanobacteria bacterium SOY_65_metabat_81 | reverse complement strand
GTCGAAGCCCTATTTTTCTCATAAATGATTTAGGGTTTCTCATAGAAGCCTAATACATTTATGAGATATAGCAATCCGAAATGAGTTGAAACAGGCTTCGACTTCGCTCAGCCAGCGTGGACTGTTGGCTGAGCGAAGTCGAAGCCACAAATGATTTCGGATTGCTATATACGCTGGCTGAGCGAAGTCGAAGCCCTATTTTTCTCATAAATGATTTAGGGTTTCTCATAAAAGCCTAATAGAATTCTAGATTCCATACAAGCCCTGCAAGGTGGGGATAAATGAGGGATAAGAAATAGCGGCGGACTCGGCGCGATCGATCGAAGTTTTACCTTTGGCAACTAGGGCGGCGATCGCCAAACTCATGGCAATTCGATGATCGTCATAGCTATTCACCGCCGTACCCGTTAGCGCTTTGCCCCCAACGATCGCCATACCATCAGGGCGTTCGGTGATATTTGCGCCCATTTTGGTCAGCTCCTTGACCATCGCCACAATGCGATCGCTCTCTTTGACCCGCAACTCAGCCGCATCCCCAATGATGGTTGTTCCTGTGGCACAAGCGGCGGCGATCGCCAAAATCGGAATCTCATCAATTAGGCGCGGGATCACGGCTCCGCCAATCTTGCAAGCCTTGAGCGCCGCCGATCGCACCCGCAAATCCGCCACAGGTTCGCCCGTAACTTGGCGCTCATTCTCATAGGTTATGTCTGCACCCATTTCGGCAAGAACTTCCAAAATACCTGTGCGCGTGGGATTGATCCCCACATTCTCAATGACTAAGTCGGAGTTAGGCACAATAGAAGCAGCAACTAACCAAAAAGCAGCCGAACTAATATCACCAGGGACGGTTACTTCTTGCCCAACTAGTTTTGCGCCACCCTTGATCGCCACCGTGTTTGTATGGATATCCACGATTACCTTTGCGCCAAAGGCCGCCAGCATTCTTTCACTATGATCACGCGATCGTTCTGGCTCAGTGATGATTGTTTCTCCATCGGTCATCAAGCCCGCAAGCATGATGCATGACTTGACCTGAGCCGAAGCCACAGGCGATTGATAATGAATTGCTTTCAGGCTTTGTCCCGAAATGGCAAGTGGCGCTTTAGATCCATTCTCCCTACCCCAAATACTTGCGCCCATTTGACGCAGAGGGTTGACCACGCGAGACATCGGACGCGATCGCAATGAGTTGTCGCCTGTCACCGTAAAAAAGCGATCGGGATGACTTGCCAAAATCCCCAACATCAACCGCAAAGTTGTCCCCGAATTACCCGCATTCAGCACATCTACAGGCTCTTTGAGATTGCCTAGTCCGATCCCCCTGACCGTGACCAATTCTGAGTTAAGTGCGGAAATCTCGGCTCCCATTGCCGAAAAGCAAGCCGCCGTGCTACGCGGATCTTCGCCTAGCAATAGACCACGAATTTTTGTTTCTCCTTCAGCAAGTGAGCCAAGCATCAAGGCGCGATGGGAGATAGACTTGTCTCCCGGCACATTGATTTTGCCGCGTAGCCCTTGAGGTAATTGGCTTGCATCAATATTTAGAAAATGATGGGGTTGCGTCTTATCGAGATCGATCATGTTAAATTCGGTTAGCAGTTACTATTAGATTACAGTGCTTTGCTCCGTTTGTTAAAGCCGATCGCTCAACTTGATTAGAAACTTAAGGATTTTTTAAAAGGCGCATTTCGTGAGCCTTTTAAGATTTTTTTCTGCGTCAAATCACATCTACATCTTTCTGTTGAAGACATTAAGGTTTTTTTTAATGATTGAAAAGGCTGGATCGCGGCTTAATTTCTACTCCCACTTTAGAAGCCTAAAAATCTCACAAGTAGCTAGGCGCAACTAAATATGAAACCAGAACCGAAACCTGTGGCGCACCTGATTGACTGACAAATCTCCCCAAAAAGCGGGCAGGATGCCCGCGCTACAAGGATTTTAAATTTGTAGGTCAGGCATCTTGCCTGACAAGGATTTCAAACACTAAATTAAAATTTTTGATCTAAAAACTCAAAATCATCTGGCGTGTTGCAATTAAAAAGCATAACTAAAGGTACATCTAATATTTCGACAACTTCTTGATGATCTAGCCATTTTTGGAACGATCGCCCACCATTATCAATAAATTCGGTGAGCAAATCTTGGGCTTGCCAACGATAAAATCCGCATAACGGCTCCCATTTTTTCTGTAAATTATCACCTAAATAGCTTGGCAAATAAGCGATCGCCCTTTCAGGCAAATTTGCTAACTGACTAGCCCAAGTTTGCAAAATTTCAGTTTGGATATTGGGCAAATCGCAAGCTAATAGTAATATCCAATCGGGTACGGATTGGGTTGATATCGCCTTTAGCCCTTGCCAAAAGCCAATTAGCGCCCCCTCAGCCTTTTGATCTACAACCAAAAAAGTATGTTCGTTAAAACCCGCGATCGCCTGTTGATACTGTTCTTGACTCCGCGCCACCACATAAACATCATCGACAATTTGTAAGGCTGTTTGACAAGTTCTAGATAAAAGGGTTTTGCCATTAATTTCAAGCAAAGCTTTATCTCGTCCCATGCGCGAGCTTTTGCCACCACAAAGGGCGATCGCCATAATCTTCATAAAATTTACTTCCACATCAAAAACTAGAGGCGTAAATTACCTCTTATCCTAAGCTCAACACTATCTTTACTAGCACCAAATTGAGCCTCGATTGATGTCGGGCTTTGGACTCCCTGATATTTTAAGATAAATCCATAGGTCGGCGCAAATTCTCGACTATCAATCCCTTGATTGATATCTCTAAAGTTTTTAGCAAATAAACCAATTGTCCAACTTGGATCTACTAGCTGAGTCGCTTCTAACGACCAAACAAGATCATCTTCATATTCTAAACTGCCCCGAAACTTCAACCCGCCACCTACATCTAGGCTACCTTGGGCAAAACTTATCGATCTAACTCTATTACCTTGATCAACAAAAAATATCCCTGGGGTCAACGAAAAATTCAATCCAGATGCCTGCCGCGAAATGGTGTATGAGAAGGATGCCGAAGACACATTGAGCGAGTTCACGGAGCTATTCCAATTAAGCCTAATTACTGGAGAGGTGGTGGTAACGGCAGTAACCGCATCTTTTTCCCCTCGTTCTATATCCGTAAAACTCCAGCTCAAAATCGCATTAGCAAAAGCCCCTAGCGATCGCTCTGGAGTTCCCAAATTATTATTGGGGACATTCCCAGCCGTATTTGGAGCAAAATTAGCCCATATCCCAGACGAAATTCCATAATTAAAATTATCAATAGAACCAGTCCAAGCCGCCTCAATACTTGGCAAAGAGATATATCCTAAGTATGTAAAAAATTTACTTGATTGAGTGTCAGTGCGCTGAAGCTCAAAGCGATCGAAAGCAAGCACAAACCGATTGATACCTGCCGGAATAGTCGCAAATGCAGGATCGCTAGAGTTAATGCGTTGCACAAACTGACGACCATTAGGATCGGTCAAGACTATCTCTGAGGCAAAAGATTCATTTGGTTGGAATCCTGTTTGATTTTGAGGTATTTGAGTTCCGAGAAAAGTTAGGGGACCAAAGTTCTCAAAGTCGGTACGAATGTCTGAAATAGAAGTGTCTCCAACAACGGTCGGATTGATTTGACTTCCAGTAAATTGAACGGCTCGGCGGTACAGCCCCGTTCTAATTTGAAATATGTCCGAATTTTCAGATCTAATCGTACTCGCAAAAGTTAGGTTTCCTGATACCTGCTCTAGGGCGCTGGCTAAGTTGCTATAAAACAGAGTCGTATTCAGCCTCTGGTTGATTTGCTGTCTCTGCTCTGAGGTAGCCACTGTCGCGAGAGGAGTAAATTTAGCGCGATCGTCTCGCAACTTTTTGGCTTCATCGACTTTGCTTTGCAGATTTTGAGGATCGACAACCACAAAGGCGCTACCAAGTAGCATTCCGATCGTGCCATTAAGACTTTGAGACCAATTAATCCGACTTTTATCAAAGGAGTAACTAATGGAAGCACCAATATTTACAAAGCGATTGTTGTAGGTCGCCAATATTTCTTTAGGATCATAAGTCACCAGAGTCTGATTGACTGGACGACTGACGTAGAGGCGTTGCCACGAACTATCGGTCGATGAATTGACAACAGTCTGTTCAGGTGTTCTCTCTCCTAGGTCAGACCAGAGAAGAGAATTTAGATAATAAAACTGCTTTTCTCCTCTGTTTAAGTTGGGATTAGTAAGAATTTGGAGTAAGTCTTGATTATCAAATTTATCTGTTTGTAAAATTTTTACTCCAGGGAGAGAGCTAAATCCGCCTAGATTAGATTGGGTTGTCACTCCATTGTTAAAGGTCAAGCCTAGAGCCGCTAATCCAGAATTAGACACTATTGAATCTTGAGCAAAAGCGATCGCTCCATTATCAAATAGCGCTTGAAGATTTACAGTTGCTTGCCCTTGGATGACTTGGGGCGTATTTTGGGCTACTAAGTTCCCAAAGTTGGACGATCCCCCTTGCGGATTATTGGTCGAGCCAGTGCCAATGCTAAGAACTGTGACATTAGGACTATTAAAGTTAAGCCCTGAATTAATGACAACTGGAATCGCAGGAGTTCCCACAGGATTAACCGCCTGTGCGACTGTGGTTTGAGTTGAGAATGCAGCCGAGTCTAAGTTATTGGTGATTTGTAGAAAGTTTTCGGGTAAGGTCGTGACGACCTGATTGCCTGTAAGGGCGCGAGAAAATCTGATAGTAGAGTCAAATGTAAAATCAGTTCCATTTCCCTGTTGGATTAGGCCTGCTTGATACCCTCCAGTTTCGATCACAACTTGATTGTTGGGTAATACCCAATAAAACTGTTCTGATTTTGGGAAAAATCCGTAAGTCAACTTGACGATGGTGGGGTTTTTGCTGGCAAAACGGATGTCTGAGTCAAAATAGCTTTCAAAACTATTGGGATTGAAGTTGGCTGGCGAAAAAGTTAAGCGATCGGTGGGATTTGTTAGCCAAGGATAACGAGTAGATGTGGTGCTAATTGCGAAGTTGATAACTTCGTTAATTTGCTGGGGATTTAATTCTTTTTGTGGATCTAATTTTGGTGGCTCTTCAGTAGGGATTAAGGGCGCATTTTGCTGTTGAATCTGTTCGGGTATTTTACCTGCATCAATTGGAATAGTTGGAGAAGTTGTCTGCGCTTGAATTTCTTGCGGGGCAGATATTATTAATAGGTAAAATGGTACTAATCGCCCAATTCGGGAAGATTTTGCCTTGAATTGGGTCATGTCTTGTCAGCAATTCTAATTTTTTTTATAATCTTCTTGTAATTTAATCCAACCCATTGACACCCGCACCCGCCTTGATAATCGCCGCAATCGCATCAATATTTGGGGAAGCAGTCGCCGCCGCCGCATCGATCAAGATTTTGGCAGCCGCACTCGTAAAGGTTGAATTTGCGGTAACGCTTGAAACAGATGAAACACCACCAGGCGCTCCAACCGATAATGAATTAACAATTACCGATGTGGTTAGACCGTCGCTAACGGTAGAAAAAGCTGGGTTAACAGCCACGTTACCATTGTAAAAAAGACCAGTAGGCAAAACTGATTCAGCAGAAACGGTGGAAATCCCCCCAGTCCTAGTTGTGGTAATTCCCGTAGCAGTATCTACAGTGACCGAGCCAGCATTGACAAATGTGGCTGAGCCTGAAATCCGAGCTACTTGAGCATCTGCCCTATTAGCATCTAAAGAGATAGTCAAAGCAAGGCTTAATAAGGTCACGACACTTAATTTATTGCAGATATTTGTAGTTAGTAAATATTTGGTATTTAGCTTTTTAATCATAATTTTAATCACGGGTTGATCAATTTTTTATAGTTGAGTGAATTATTTATTTAGCTTATGCAGCAGATTTTAAGACCTTCACCCCTAGCCTCTCCCAAAACGGGAGAAGGGGCTGAGGGTCTTGAAACCTTCTTTAAATATTTAATCAAAAAAGAGGAGGCGGGTTACGCCACCTCTCGATCTTGTACTTTACATCTCAAAATTAAGAGAAGAAATCGAAGATTAGTCTAAACCGTTGACACCAGCACCGGCTTTGATGATAGCTGCGATGAATTCGATGTTGCCAGAGAAATAGGTTCCAGCAGCATTACCTCTACCATCAGCTAAAGTAGCAACATTAGCACCAGCAGAGTTAGTTAAAATTTGGGCAGCAGCAGCGCTAAAGGAACCACCACCATTAGGAGCAGCAATGACCACAGCAGAAGAGCCAACAGAAAGAGAAGTTGTGGCGATAGAAAATCCAAGTAGACCGTAAGCAGGGACAACAATTACTGCTGCGTTATCCAATACTGCGGATGCAGTAACTGGAACTGCTGGAACAAGCGTACTTCCACTTGTTTGATTATAGAAAAATCCTGAAGGCAGAACTGATTCAGCACTAACAGTAGAGGTGAAACCAGCAGGGGTTACAAAGGTGGCAGAACCAGAAAGGGAAGCAGGGTTATTAGCAAAAGCAGGGGCGGCAAATACACCAGCTAAGACACTGACTAAGCCTAGAATTGACAAACGCATTATTTATTCCTTAAAAAATTGATAATTTGTAGCAGGTGCTATGGCTACATTGTATAGGTATAAAGGCAGAATGTCTATGTTAATTAAAACTTTGTTAAATATTTATTAAAAATAATTATCAAAAGTTTTAACGGATTTGACAAGCCTAATGGCGTAATTAAATATAGCAATCCTAAATGAGTTGTGAGAGGCTTTGACTTCCCTTCGACAAGCTCAGGACATCGCGCTCAGCCAGCGTATATTGTTGGCTGAGCGAAGCGATGCACTGAGCTTGTCTAAGTGTCGAAGCCTTGTTTTTCTCATGAATGATTTAGGACTGCTATAGCAATCCTAAATGAGTTGAAACAGGCTTCGACTTCGCTCCGCCAGCGTGGAATGATGGGTGTGCGAAGTAGAAGCCACAAAAGTTTTAGGCCTGGGATATATATTTACAAAAAACGGCGCTTAGTTAAAATACAGAGAAAATTTT
>JANODY010000133.1:0-16303 GCA_031412945.1 Cyanobacteria bacterium SOY_65_metabat_81 | reverse complement strand
CTCGCGGGCGATCGCCTTGGTGCTGTGCCCCTGGCGTTCGTGGGCGAGCAGGACCAGATCGTCCTCGGTGATGCGGGCCTTGGCGATCAATGCGTCCTTCAGGCGCGCCAGCCACCACTCGTGGAGTTCCATGGCGACGCTTCGGGCGACCACCTTGAGCGCCAGATAGCCCTCGGCCTCGAAGTAGCCCGGGATGGACGATCCCAGGCACAGCACGCCGAGCCGCGACAGGCCACCGCTGGACGGAGCCGGAACGATCACCGTGGAACGGAATCCGAAGCGCTGCCCCAACTCGACGATCGAGCGCTGCGCGGGCGTCGCTGCCTTGATGTCACAGCCGTGGATCGGCTCGGAGTGCTGGTGGGCATAGGCCAGCCAGGGGTCACTCGCGTACCAGGCCTGTTGCTCATACTCGATGCACCACTGGGGGTCGCAGGCCAGCAGCAGCCGAAAAGACTCGCCGCCGTCGTCATCGCGCATGAAGCTGGCAAAGACCGATACCTCGGCGCCCATGCGCAACGTCGCTTCCCGTAGCAGTTCGACCGCTCTGACCGTGTCACGAGCGGTCTCGATGTCACGCACGACTTCACTCACCCGACTGAAGTAGTCAGCCGCGCTTGTGACCTGCTGCAGCGAACGCGGCTCAGGGGGGAGGGGGGGAAGAGAGCACAGCCGCTCCGCTTCAGGTTGTCGTACAGCAGCGGATAGCTGAACTTGAGCCGATCGGCCTCGCACCAGCGGACGAAGCTCGCGTTGTCCTCGAACCGCATCGACTGCAGGACCCGCCCCGCGCCTGCGCGAACCTGCACCCGCTCGACATGGACGCCGCCTGCGCGGGCCGCCAGCTTGAATACGACGACACCGTCCCCGCTGGACGCGGTCACCGTGCGCGTCTCGGGCGCCAACGCTGACAGCTCGACGCGGCGCTTCATGCGGTGACCGACGTTGTCGCTGCGACCCAAGGCCGGCAGGTCTGGCCCGAAGCCGGTCGCGAAGCCATTGCACGCGCTGCAAACGCCTGCAGCGGCATGCTGTACCGGGGACGACAAGACCCGGCGCGCGCTTTGCGTTTGTTGCGGTTCATCCCGACCAGGCAAACCAACACGGGCACCTCCTGCAGACCTTCGTGGTCGCGGCACACCCAACAAGGCTACGCATTCATCGCCTTCGACCTGGTGCGGGCGGGCTCCAGAGGACCGCACCACGGGAGGCGAAGACAGGAATGCTCTAAAACGGCAATGAACTATTGCTCAAACTTACTGAAAACGCAATACCACTTGGTAACCACTTGCGACACCTCCCAGCGGGTCTGGGCGCGTTCGACTTTTAACCGGACAGCAGTGCCTGCCAGACTTGAAGATGCATTGAACAGGTCAGACCGGCAGCAGGGCAGCTCGGTTATGCCGCCGGCGCGCTCGCCAGAGCGACGCCGCCTTTCGGATGGAGCCCCGCTCAGCGGTTCGTATCTGGGTCCGCGCCACACGTGGCGCAACAAGGCCGTCTGTAGATGTGCAGTCTGTTCCTTGTTCGAAGCGTCCCGCTTCAGGTTGGCACAGCACAGAACTGAACTGAAGTGCGCCGCTGCCGCGGCGGGAGATCGCTCGCCCATTCGGGCTCGCGCGTGTTGTTGCCGGTCCGGGAAGCACGGTCGAGGTGCTCCGCTTGCCAGCGCCGGCGGATCTGCTCCCCAGAGCCGTCTCTCAATCGACGCATAGCGCCCAGCTGCCCTGGCGCAAGGGTAAAGGCTTCGCCCTCGTCCTCACCCGTTCGGTGCTCGCCTGACGGCTGCGCTCCGCATGCGGCTTGCTGGCGAGCCCTTGCGCCATGTCATCTGGTCGCTCTTCATGCGTCGAGACGGCTCCGAAGAGCAGATTGCTTCCACCAGCGACGAAAGGCGCAGCCATGAGCACCACGACCACCCGTACCGGCAACAACACCCACGACGCGCGGTTCCTCGCCCCCGAGACTCACCAAAGAGCAGGGGACCAGTTGCACTTTGTTGGAAGTCCCTGTAGCGGCATAAACGGCCGCCTTCCCGCCCTCGCTTCCGCTCAGGCGGGCCCCTGCCATTTACTCCCCGATGCCCTTGCACCCGCGCTGCTTCGCGGCGCTCTCGGTGTCGCACGGCGACCGACGAATGCGGGGCAGAGATCAGCTCAAGACCGAAGCCAACGCCGAGGGACCAACAGCCACAAACGGCTCCCTCGGAAAGTAGGGCAGGTCTTTGCAAGCCAAAGGCAAAGGGGAACGCAATGAGCAGCCACCACGGCAGTGCACCGGCAATAGGTCGCGAACAGCTTCAAGCCGAAGCTTTGAGCCGTGCGATGCACGGGCAGAGCACATCGAACCTCGGCGAGATTGTCCGGGGGTTCATGGCCATGGGCGTCAGGGAGGCCGACATTCGCCCGCGCGAGAACGTCTTCACCTTCTGGGCCTGGAAGGCGCTCGGGCGCCAGGTGCGCAAGGGTGAGCACGGCGTGCGGGTGACGACCTGGATCGAGAGTCGCAAGCAGTTGCGATCCGAACCGCAGGACCAGCGGTCGAACGCGATCAATGCTGCAGCGGATGCGGGCACGCGGGCGCGGTTTGCACGCCCCGTTACGGTGTTTCACATCAGCCAGACGGAGCCGGTGTCTGGCGTGCCCCCGTGACGCCGAGGTCGGAGGAAGGCGTCGCGAATTCATTTCACATTTGATGGAGAACATCATGGAACACACGAAGGTCTGAAACCCTTTTAGGGATTGAAACTACTGAATTCATAGGCAAGATTGCAGATATATAAAGCTACAAAACCTCTGAAACCCTTTTAGGGATTGAAACGAAGCAGCACGAATTTTGAATGATTCTGAAGGCGGCTACAAAACCTCTGAAACCCTTTTAGGGATTGAAACCTGAAAGCATTTGATTTATCAATACGGATTAGATAAGGCAAGCTACAAAACCTCTGAAACCCTTTTAGGGATTGAAACAAAGAAGAAAAGGCGATCGAGTGTTTGACGACCGATGGCTACAAAACCTCTGAAACCCTTTTAGGGATTGAAACTTTTCGTTCAATGTCGATCGGGTCACCTGTAAGGACGCTACAAAACCTCTGAAACCCTTTTAGGGATTGAAACGTATCTTTCAAAATCTGCAACTTCTTCGATAATTTCTTCATGCTACAAAACCTCTGAAACCCTTTTAGGGATTGAAACGAGATTGACCATGATGCAATGAAGAAAAAAGTTAAAGCTACAAAACCTCTGAAACCCTTTTAGGGATTGAAACCGATCAGGTAATCGCGCCTGTTGGTTCACCTGCTGTGTAGTTTGCGTTTTGATTTGAGATCTTAAATTTTCAATCTTAGATCGCAATTTTTAGATCTAGATCTAAAAAAGAAAATTCAAATATCTAAAGTTGTCCACAAAATGTGGACAACTCACAAACTAAACCATTGCCTATTACCGCGCTTGCGCCATCGAAATGACATAGCGTATTGCGTGAGGGACATCGGATCTGCTTGGGTAGTCCCTCAGACCCAAGACCATCGCCGTTTTGGGGTACTGGTCTTGGCTAATGCTAGTCTTTGCGATCGCGTGGGCATCGGCTCGATTACGGTCGTCACTTCAGATAGCGGATTTACTCTCAACTCATTGGTAAAACTATTGCACTGATATACTGTGGCTGAGTCTAGATCTAGAGCCGATAGCCAACCACTTTTGGGATGGTAAGCACCCGTGTCAATCCCCAACCAGCCTTTACCCAATACCAAACTACCTGGCTTTACATTCGGGAAAACGAAAGTAATCGTATGTCCAGCAATAATAATCTTATCGTCAAAAAAAGCTTCGGTCGCGCTGTGAAACTCTTCGCGAATCCAACAAAATTCGGCTGCCCCTTGCAATTCGAGTGGCATATTGGGATTTAGCCCCGCATGAACTAGCCATGCATCACCCAAATCTAGATAAAGTGGTAATTGTTTCATCCACTCTAAATGTTCTTTTGGCAAACCATTGTCTCCATAGCTGCCTAAGGTGTTTGTGCCGCCATTCATCAGCCATCCTTTCCAGACCAACGATCCTTGCTTGCTGTCATAAGCATCAAGACACATCTGCTCATGATTACCTCTCAAGCAGGTATGGTTATTCTCGATGACCCAGCGCACAACGTCAGCACTGCGCTCACCGCGATCGATTAAATCGCCGAGAAAAAATAATTTGTCATCAGGACTGCACCCAATGAAATCTATTAATTTCATTAAGCAGTCAAATTGACCATGAATATCACCGAATACAAATCGAGTCAACTTATTTCACCCAATATCACAAATGATGAAGGCAAACACATAAAGCATTTAGGGCTAGCGATCTACATTAACAAGAGGTAGCAGTTTAGCAAAATTTTCAAAACTTATACAATATTTTAAAGCAATTGCTTTTTTATTTACTTTATCTATCTCATCTTATGACAAGTTTTCTTGATTTTCGTTCCCTCCAAATAATGGCTGACACCAAGTTTTATCACAATTGTCCAGATTCATTAGGAATGAAAATTAAATGATCTATGGATATAAAACCTAAGATCGTTTCGGCGAGCGAAGTCTGCTGAACCAATTTTGAGTTTTATTAAATTTTTATTTCTTAATATATTTTTTAACATATAAGTTTTTTCCTTTTTGAGTGTTTTTTATGTTTCACGGATTTATTAGTATTGATAAGCCGCCGATTATCACGGCTCATGATTGTGTGAGTAAGTTGCGAAAGTTGCTTAACCAAAAAAAAATTGGTCATGGCGGCACTCTCGATCCTATGGCTACGGGGGTTTTACCGATCGCACTGGGTAATGCCACGCGGCTGCTAAGATTTCTGCCAGAGGGCAAAGCCTATGTCGCCAAAATTCGGTTTGGGATGGTCACAAATACTGATGATATTACGGGTGAAGTTTTAAGCGATCGCCCTTGTCCAAATTTAACTTTAGAGGCAGTTCAGCCATATCTGCCCCTCTTTCAAGGCAAGATTAGTCAGCGTCCGCCCGCCTTTAGTGCGATCTGGATTAATGGCGAACGCATGTATAATTTGGCGCGGCGCGGCGAGATTGTGGAAGCAAATATTCCGATGCGTTCAGTCGAAATAACCGAAATTAGCGTATTAGGCTGGACTGAAGGTGATTATCCAGAGCTAGATGTGGCGATCGCCTGCGGGTCGGGGACATATATTCGGGCGATCGCTCGTGATTTAGGTGAACACCTTGGCTGTGGGGCAGCGCTATCAGGGCTACAACGTACTTATAGCAACGGATTTGATTTAGATTCCAGCTTGTCGTTTGAACAGATTACCGATCTTTTGCGATCGAAAAGTCTGGAAGTGCTTGCGCCTGATCATGGTTTACATTTCTTGCCGATGGTAAGTCTTGATGAAGATCAGACCCAAAGATGGCGGATGGGGCAAGCGATCGCGACCAAGGAATTTCTTGAAAAAGCGCAGAATGGTGATCCAAAAGTCATTTCGCAATACACACGGATATATGACCAAGAGCAGAAGTTTTTAGGTGTTGGTGAGTTTGGCGAAGCAGGTAATCAACCGATTGTCGTTTTATATCCTATAAATTAAATCAAAAACCCAAACAATGTCAGGCTTTGCGCCGCCTCACACTAGATGTAATACATGGTTGTGGCGATTTGGCGTTGGCGCTGGCGATCGCATAAATCTTTAAGTGAGCAACTATTCAACACTTGAGAGGCGGCTTTTTGCGACGATTCCCATACTTCATGAATTACTGATAGAGACGCGCTCTCATTACCTGACTGGCTGCTGTTCTCGGCGATCGGATCGTAACCTTCAATGCCACGAATAATTTCAAGCAAGCTAATTTCTCGCGGCTGACGTGCCAAAATGTAGCCACCTTTAGAGCCGCGCTGGCTTTTTACTAAGCCTTGGCGCTTGAGAGTGGCTAGTAACTGCTCTAAATAGCGATCGGGGATATTTTGTTGATTAGCGATCTGACGAATTTGGAGAGGTTGATCGATCGCGTAGTTATGGGCTAGCTCAAGCATCGCCAAGATCGCATATTCACTCTTTAAAGAAAGTTTCACAGTTCAAACTCCGTTTTAGCCAATAAATAGCGGTGCGGGGTTTCGCCACTATCTATTGGTTTTAATTCATGATTCTAAAAATACGCCCATCTTACGAAATTTCTGATAGCGTAGCTCTCGTAAATCCTCTGCGCTCAACTTGCTCAAGCGATCGAGATTGTCCAGAAGAGCCGCTTTAAGGTTCTCAGCAGCTTGCAAAGGCGCACGATGCGCTCCGCCTAGTGGCTCATCAATCACATAATCAACAATGCCTAAGCGCTTCAAATCAGGAGCCGTAATTTTTAAAGCCTCGGCAGCTTTGCCTGCCTTAGCTGAGTCCCGCCATAAAATCGCGGCACAAGCTTCTGGAGTTGCCACGGTATAAACCGAATTTTCAAACATCATAATGTGATCGCCAATGCCGATCCCCAATGCGCCACCCGATCCACCTTCACCGATGACAGTGCAAATAATCGGGACGCTTAGCCCAAACATTTGTCGTAAATTTGCGGCGATCGCCTCTCCTTGCCCTTGCTCTTCTGCCGAAACGCCGGGATATGCTCCGGGGGTGTCAATCAGGGTAACGATCGGCAATTTAAACCGATTGGCATGATCCATTAGTCGCGCCGCTTTGCGATATCCACCGGGAGAGGCCATGCCAAAATTACGGGTCATGTTGTCCTTAGTATCGCGCCCTTTTTGATGCCCCAAAATTATCACAGGGCGATCGCCAATGCGGGCTAGCCCACCAATTAGGGCCGGGTCATCATTACCACGGCGATCGCCATGCAACTCCATCCACTCATCGGTAATGGCTTGCACATAGTCGAGGGTACTAGGTCGGCGCGGATGCCTTGCGATCTGCATTCGTTGCATTGCGCCCAGCCCCGAAAAAATCTCGCGCCGCAAAAGCTCGGCTCGCTGCTCTAAAAGGTGGATCTGCTCAACCATATCCACGTCGTTGTCACTAGCGAGGTCGCGGATTTGGGCGATACGGGTTTCTAGTTCAACGATTGGTTTTTCAAAGTCAAGCAGGATTTGGCGATCGGCCATGATGCAATTTTTTGTATAGTAGATACTGAATTTCAGATTAGCAGACAAAGCGTTATCAAATCAAACCCGATCCAACTCAAAAACAGAAAAGACAACGCATTGCATTGCCTTTTCTATTTTCGAGTTGGACGAGTATATAGTGAATAATTAGGCGTGGGCGGCTTCGCCTAATTATTCACTGGGAAGGGAGTAGCTATGAGAATTTATGGGATTGATTTTACCAGCGCCCCTAGCAAAGCTAAAGCGATCGCCTGTGCATCGGCTTGGCTGGAAGCCGATATTTTATATATTGACAAGTTGCATCGATTCACTGACTTCTCATCATTTATGGAGTTTTTAAATCAATCACCATCTTGGATGGCGGGAGTAGATTTTCCGCTTGGGCAACCGCGTAAACTAATCGAAAACTTGCAATGGGGAACAAGTTGGGCGGAATATGTAAATCGCGTAGGGCAGATGACCAAATCAGAATTTGTAGAAGTCTTGAATCAATATCGTCAATATCGGGCGATCGGCGATCGCGAACATTTACGGCAAACCGATCGCCTCACAGGCGCAATCAGTCCGATGAAAGTTTATGGTGTGCCAGTTGGCAAAATGTTTTTTGAGGGTGCGCCGCGAATGCTCAAGGCAGGATTTAGCGTTTTGCCTTGCCATCCTACCCATGAGCCGCGCATCGTGATCGAGATTTATCCAGCTTTGCTCGCCCGCAGCATAATTGGGAAACAAAGTTATAAATCTGACAACAAGCGCCATCAAACTCAGGAAATGCAAATTTTACGACAAGAAATCATGCATCAAGTGCGATCGCCTCTATTAAAATTCAGAAATATCAAAGAATATGATTTCACGATCGAAATTAGCGATCGCCTTGCCTCGGAGTGCGATCGTGATGCTTCGGGGGACAGCCTAGATGCGATCCTCGCCACCATTCAAACCGCATCAGCATCTCGACAACCAAATTATGGGATTCCCGAAACCTGCGATCGGCTAGAAGGTTGGATCTGTGCCTAAGCTAATCGGCATTCATCTTTCAAGATAATTGTTAATTAAATCGGCTCTGAACATGAAGTTGCTTATCCCTCTGATGCATTTTCAAAATCATCGCCAGATTTTGCTTCAGCTTAGTTCTGGGTACGACCGCATCCACAAACCCATGATCGAGTAAATATTCTGATGACTGGAAACCTTCAGGGATCTTTTGCTTGAGGGTCTGCTCGATCACCCGTCGCCCTGTAAAACCAATCAAAGCTTTAGGTTCAGCCAAAATAATATCGCCGAGCATCGCAAAACTTGCCGTCACGCCGCCCGTTGTCGGATTAGTCAAAACAGGAATATAAAGCAAATTAGCTTGACGATGGCGCTCTAATGCCGCCGAAGTCTTCGCCATTTGCATCAAACTCAAAATTCCCTCTTGCATCCGCGCTCCACCAGAAGCACAAAAGATCAAAGCAGAAAAGCGTTTTGCCGTAGCAGTTTCCAGCATCCGTGTGATCTTTTCACCGACCACCGATCCCATACTGCCGCCCATAAACCGAAAATCCATGACCGCGATCGCCACATCACAGCCATCGATTTTGCCCGTACCCGTGATCACCCCGTCGCTTAAGCCAGTTTTTTGCTTATATTCTTTGATGCGATCGATATAAGGCTTACGATCTTTAAAACCTAACGGATCGCAAGAAGTTAAGTCTGCATCCATTTCCTGCCATGTGCCAGTATCAATGAGTTGAGCAATGCGCTCATAAGCATTTACCTGATTATGATGACCACATTCTGGACAAACCATGAAATTGGTTTTTAAGTCCTTGACATAGGTTAAAGCACCACAACTAGAACATTTGTGCCACAAACCATCAGGAATTTCACGTTCTTGAGAATTTTGATTTAGGTTAGGGGTTTTGCGGCGATAAGTTTCGCTGGCGCGGGAGCGGGTTTCAGCAAACCAATCAAACAGTGACATAGCGGCTTACAGTTCACAGGACAGAAGTTCAGTTGCTAATTATTAATAGACAACAACTGTAGCCAAAAGTACAACTACAGCTTTGTCATCATACAGGGCTTTGCGCTTTAGATCAGCACACTCTTTTTTAGAGCAAGTTCGGCTCGATAACTCTAAATCCCTTGCGAAGCGAGGGATTTAGAATCTTTTAGCAAAAAAATTGACTATGGCGAATTATTCTAGAGCATCGCCAGTCTTCTGCTTAACACGCTCAACTTGAGAGTATTTTTCCACCGTTTGAGTTACTTCAAACAATGATTGCTGCAATGGCTTGATCGCCGTTTGAATATCTTCATAGGTGGCTTCTTCAGCATCATACAGATTTTTGAGCATTTCCATGTTTTTAAGCGTTGGTTCGCGCAAACTTTGAGTAATCACTGAAGGACCATTGTCTCTAAGAATTTCTTCGACAGTGCGAATTAGGTTAGAGGCTTGATTTCGCATATTGGCAAGTTCACGGCGGGCGGCATCCTCGTCAGAATAGACTTCAGCCTCCATTCGCATTCTTTCGATTTCACTAGGGCTTAAGCCACCTGTATTGGTGATACTAATGCTCTGCTCGACTCCAGTATCCACATCTCGCGCCGACACCTTAAGAATGCCATTTGCATCAATATCAAAAGAGACTTCGATCTGGGGAATGCCGCGTGGGGCGGGACGGATGCCTTCAAGTTCAAACTTGCCGAGGCTTTTGTTGTCTTTTGCCATCGCCCGTTCGCCTTGGAGGACGTGGATCTCTACGGCTGACTGGTTATCGACAGCAGTCGAGAAAATTTGCGCCTTGCTAGTAGGAATCGTAGTGTTTCGTTCTAAATTTTTAGTGAATACACCACCTTGAGTTTCTAAGCCAATCGAAAGCGGGATCACGTCAAGCAATAACAAATCCTTAACTTCACCACCCAAAATCCCAGCTTGCACGGCGGCTCCGATCGCCACAGCTTCATCAGGATTGACTGATTGATCAGGTTTCTTGCCGTCAAAAAACTTGGCGATCGCATCTTGCACTGAAGGAATACGGGTCGAGCCGCCCACTAAAATGATGCGATTAATTTCTTTAGGTAATAATCCTGCATCTTTTAATGCTTGGGCAGTCGGTTCAAGAGTTGCCTTGACTAGGGTCGCCGTAATTTCATCAAATTTGGAACGGGTAAAGTCTAGCTCGATCGTCTTTGGTCCCGCCTCATCAGACGCGATGAATGGCAGGCTAATCAGCGTGGAGGGAGCGCTAGAAAGATCGATTTTGGCTTTTTCAGCCGCTTCTTTGAGGCGTTGTAAAGCGGTTTTATCGGCAGTTAGGTCAATACCTTCTTTTTGCTTAAAGTCAGCGACCAACCAATCTACGATCAATGCGTCAAAGTCATCGCCGCCAAGATGATTATTTCCCGAAGTTGCTTTAACTTCAAAAATACCATCGCCAAGTTGCAGCACCGACACATCAAAAGTCCCGCCGCCAAGGTCAAATACCAAAACGATTTGATCTTGATCTTGTTTGTCCAATCCATAAGCTAGAGCCGCCGCCGTTGGCTCATTAACGATCCGCAAAACCTCCAGTCCCGAAATCGCCCCAGCATCTTTGGTAGCTTGGCGCTGGGTATCGGTGAAATAGGCGGGTACGGTAATGACGGCTTGAGTCACTTCTTCGCCTAGATAGTTTTCGGCATCCTGCTTTAGCTTTTGCAAGATCATCGCCGAAATTTCTTGAGGGGTATAGCTTTTGTCGCTGATCTGCACATCTACGGTGTCATCCTTACCTTTGACCGCAGTGTATGGAACGCGACTGCGCTCCTGTTCGGTTTCAGCCCAACTACGACCAATAAAGCGTTTGATACTATAAACCGTATTCACCGAGTTGGTTACAGATTGGCGCTTGGCAACTTGCCCCACAATGCGCTCGTTGCTATCTTTGACAAAGGCGACAATGCTAGGCGTGGTGCGCCCCCCCTCTGCACTAGCGATAACAACAGGCTTGCCACCTTCCAAAACCGAAACACAACTGTTTGTCGTACCAAGGTCGATTCCAATTACTTTCGACATAATCGCCAGTTCCGTTAAAAACTTCCTTAAAGTTTAGCTTACAGCAATTTGTTCTCAAACCCGCCACAAATAAGAATATAAAACCCATTGCGGCTCTGCGATCGTTCTTGGGGCAGATTTGATCGAACACTGCTATATCGGTATTGTGTTATGAGTGTGTTGCGGGTGCAACGCACTCATAACAGTTAGTGTTCAAGATGCGATCGCACCTTAAATCTAGTTTAATAAATCTAGTTTAACTAGATGCACCAGAGGTGTTCTCAGGAGCATTCTCAGATGATGCACTATCATCACCGTCAATTTTGCCTGAAGAAACTTTAACTAGGGAGTGACGCAAAACGCGATCGTCACTGACTAGATATCCGGGGCGCAACTCTTCGGTGATTACCCCTTCTTCATGTTCTGGCGAAGGCTCTTGCATGATCGCTTCGTGGAAATTGGGGTCAAATTCTTGACCAACACATTCCAACCGCACCACACCCGTTTCTTTGAGGCATTTTAGCAATTGCTTATATACCGACTGATAACTTTTATGAATGGCAGCTTCACCGTCTGTTTTGGGCGAAATTTGTAACTGCGCTCGTTCAAAGTCATCAACTACTGGCAGGATCTTCTTCAAAATTTTGCCAGTAATAGTTCCTTCTTGCTCTTCTTTGTCCCGCTCTGTCCGTTTGCGGAAATTCTCAAAATCAGCATATAGGCGTAAATACTGCTGTTTGCGATCGTCTAACTGTTCTCTGAGAGCCGTTGATTCAGCGATCAAAGCATTGATTTTTTCAAGTGTTGCCGATGCGGCCGCATTTGCTTTACCCGCCTCGTGCTTAGACTCGCTAGTTGCTGGTGACTGAGTGTCATTAGCTTCTGACGTTTCATTATTTACGATTTGGTTCAATTCTTCGGTTGCAAGTTGTTGTAACCGTGACTCAAGAACCTCATCATCTTCATCGATGAGGTCGTCAGAGATTAGGATGTTTTCTTCTTCGATCATTACTGTGGTACTCTTTTAGCGCTTTTTAGACTAGCAGTAAATTGCTAAGAGTTGGCATTTACAGCAATTTGCTTTCAAACCCGCCACAAAGAAAAATATAAAACCCAATGCGGGGCTTCGCCCTGCGTCCCTTTTTGTGGCGGCTTTGATCGACAACTGCTGCAACTGGGATCTAAACGTTTGGTTTTGACGATTTTTGCCAATCAGTCCGATTTTACTCTTTATCAGAGAAAACGTACATACCTTGAATAATGAATCTGAATAGCGATCGCCTATTCATGGCGCACAATTAAGTGTTGATTTGGTGGAGATACCACTCTCAGACACATTGCCAGAAGCTAAAGAACAGAAATATTTGCGGACATTGGGCGTGAAATTTAACACATTAGTAAAATCTGCGGCTTCGATGCTGCCAATATTTTCGACGATCGCATTGCGAAAATTTGCGCCGTTGAGGTTAGCCCCCGCCAACTCAATTAAGACTAGTTTTGCCGCAGTCAAGTTAGATGAACTCAGGTTTGCGTTTGAGAGGTTGGTCAAATGCAGATCAGCCGATCGCAAGTCGGTCGAAGTCAAATCGGCTGCATCTAAAATAGCCTCACTAAGATTGACTGCTCCCAAATTACTTTCCCTGAGATTCGCTTTCGCTAGATTTGCTTTGCGAAGATTGGCTAACACTAAATTTGCACTATTAAGATTTGCGGACGTGAGGTCGGCTTCACTGAGATTGCTTTTCATTAACTCTGCTTTCTGCAAATTTGCTGAGTTTAATTTAGATTGAAATAAGTTCACCCGCAATAAATTAGCCTGAGATAGATTTGCTTCTGCGAGATTAGAAAAAGCCAAGTTTGCATCAATGAGGCTAGTATTACTCAGATCGGCTCCGCGAAGATCCACTTTGGTTAGTTGAACACCATTCAAGTTGGCATTTTTAAATGTTACTTGACGTAAATCGATACGTTCTATGACTGAACCACTGAGATTAATATTTTTAAAGTTTTGACCTTGTAAGCGATCGCCCTGAGTTCCTGTTAGCAAAATATATCGAAAATCTCGTTGACCTTCCGCATATTTAGTTGTTAAGTTTGCCGCCGTAATTGGTGTTAGTTTTGGAGAATTAACAGGAGTGGGTAAATTGGTAGATATTGGAGCTATTAAGATTGGAGATTCGGGAGTTTTGGTAATCGTTGGTTGAGAGCGAGATTGATTTTTTTTTAATAATAAGAACATGCCGCTCCCAATAGCTAATAAGATTATTGCCAACAATAAAAATAAATCAGTAGATGTGACTATAAAATTTAGTTTTTTTTGCGGTTTTTTGTCAAGATCGTAATGACGATCTTGATTATGACATCGGCGGATCAAGCGATCGCATAACTCGCGAGTATCATCGTCAGGGATGTTAGCTATTGACTGAAATACAGGCGATAATTCTGGCTCTTGGAAATCATTTTGACGGAAAATTAAATTTTTGTTGTCTTCATGAAAAGTCTCCCAAAGATTTGGTTGACTAGCCAAGGCGCGGAGAGATAGAGAAATTACTTCAAAAGAAAATTCATCAAGGCGATCGCTAAAGTCTTTGGGCGATCGCCTTGGTGGTTGATAATTTGGATGTCCCACCTCTTGCGGTGGCAGCCCTTGCAATGCAGGCACATACATACCGTCATAGTCAACAAGTTTTAACTCCCCTGCATCATCCACCATGATATTTCCATGCTGTAAATCACCATGCGCGATGCCTACTTTTTTCAAGTCTGTTTGGAGTTGTTTTAATTGCCGATCTAAACGTAATAATATTTGCGAATCATCGATATATTCACCAATATAACGATCTATTTCCACACCTTCTACCCAATCCATTTTCAGGATTGGATACCATTCTCCTTTAACCAAAATTCCTTCAGCTAAAAATTCAAAATCAACTAAATAAGGAATTTGATGTTGACTTAAATATTCACTAATTAATTGATATCTCTGCTGCACATCTGATTGCGGTATACGAGTGAAACAACGCACTGCCCAAGAGCGATCGCCTTTGGTTAATTTATAAACTGTGGCGAAGTTTCCTGACCATAGCAAGACCCTGCTCCGCGAATTTTTAGAAGTGAGCGCTTGCTTGAGATCGGCATCGGCAAAGCAAAGCTGCGGATTTTGGACGGCGATCGTAAAGTCAATATTTAACGGCCAAGTCTGAATATTGGTCATGGTTGGCAACGAATTCCTAGACCCATTAGCATTTTTTGCATTGTTTTTTATTCGGAAATGTGGGCAAGGTTTAGGTCTTCGGCAATGGCATTTAGCCTTTTGTCGCGAGTCCAGAGTTTGGCTGCGTCTTGAGAAACTGAGGCTAGCAAATTGGCATCAACCCAGCCAATCCCCTTTTTCTAGGAATATCCTGAGCATCTGGTTCAGTACCAAACAGATTAAGCAAATCTTGCTTTGATGAGTCATTTATCACCACGCTTATTGACGGCGTTACCGTTGATCGCTCTTCAAGAACAGTGATAAACACGCGACCCGATCTAATATCTGGCTTTTCAGCCAACCACTTAACTTGTCCATCTTGAATTATGGCTTCGTAGGTTTTGAGCATTGGTTTATCTCTTAATTTCTAGGCATAACAACGTTGTATCGTCATTGGCGATTTCATGGCGATCGCGCAGCTCGTTTACCCAGTTTGCAAACATATCTTGAGAGCTAATCTCACCTAATTTTACCCAAGGATCTTGATTAGCTTCCAGTTGCTTAAAAATCCAACAGGCGATCGCATCGGTGGTCAGATAAAAGCGATCGCCCACTTCCGCAACCCCATTAATTTTAGAAAAGCAAACTTGCTCAACCTTGCTATGCGTCCCAATCAATCGCGGTCGATTACCAAATTCTTCACTTTGTTTTATGGGAAAGCTTTTTCGTAATTCGTAATTCCTAATTCCTAATTCACCATTCTTAACCACAAACAAACAAGAATCTCCCACCGCGATCGCCTTCCAACTCAAATCATCCAAAATCGCCAAACTCAAAAAAGTCGCAAATGCGCCCTGTCCTACCTTGCGCTTCGCAAACCAAGATAAATCCTGATTTTCTAGCCATTGTTGCCAAGTTTGTTGGGCTGTTGTGAGCCAAGATGATGTTGGTTGTTCTTGATTCACAAAAGCCGTAACTAACTCTTCTGCCCATTCTTGTGAAAATGAAGACTCAGTTGCGCCATCGGATAGGGCGATTGAATATAGGCGATCGGTCTTGCTCCAATTCCAAATATCTTCACATTCACCGATCTCGTTTCCCGCTTTTTGCAATGAAAAGCTTTGAATAAGCTCAAAATTAGGAGTTATTCTTGGCTTAGCAATATCAATTTGGTTATATAAATGGCGATCGCCATATTTGCCTTTACTACCATTTGATAATGACTTAAAGCCAAAATTTGCGTACCCATTTTGAGTATGCAAACCAGCAAAAAGATTAACTTTAAAAAAACTAGGCACTGTGTTTTAGCGGCAAAAGCCAAATAACATTAAAGCCAAATAACATTATTGTAGGGTGCGTTACGCTAACACACTCCAATTAAGATTCTTTAGGCTGATAAGCGCTAAGCGATCGCCAAAGATGCTAAAGGATTAGAAATTGCAGCGCTAGGTGCAGTAAACTCACCCGTAATCACAAACTCAAGCCGTAACTTCAACCAACGCATCGTGTTTGGATCGGTTGTAATGATCGCCGCCGCAGGTTGGGGAATTTGCTTTTTGATACTCGCTAACTCAGGAGCTTCTAGAAAAGCTGGATTTTCAATCAACCAGAAATTAATTTCTAGATTACGAGCCGCAAAATTACGGCGGCGCTCTGACAACGTCTCACTTAAAGGTTTTCCTTCGTCTTCACACAAATACTTACGGCTTGCCGCGACAAAATAATACTGCTGAGGGTCTGACATAAATTTCTTTTAACTTAACAAGATATTTGGCTTGCAAAGCCAGATCTATGTTAGCGCTTATTTAATAATTAGGAACGGAATTTGTGCAAATGACCGATGTATGGCTGTAGTCACTACGATTAGGACAATATAAAAACCCAGAAACGCCACCATTCGGGGGTTAGGCACAAATAGCCAACGAACGCCAACTCGCGGCGTCGGCTCGCTATGACGTGCAACATGCCAAACTGAATCTCTTAAACCTCCTGA
>JANODY010000132.1:0-9172 GCA_031412945.1 Cyanobacteria bacterium SOY_65_metabat_81 | reverse complement strand
CTCAACATTTGGCATGATTACCAATGGAAATGAATTTTTATTTTTGAAAACTTCACAAAATCAGTATGCTAACTCGCGGCTATTTTCTTTGGTCAACCCTAATAATGAGCTTTATGAAGTATTACAAATACTAAAACATCTAGGCTCAACAATATGTATGTAAGCTTGGCGATCGTGTTTTTGATGGGTGATTAGGCGATCGCGTTATCCTGTCACAGATTTCTTGTTTTTGCAGTAAAATAAGCTTGTTACTTCTACATAAAATTAAGTCATGACAGTAGAGTTTGCGCCAATTTTTGAGCTAGGACTATCAGAAAAGCTACAGCTTCTCGAAGATCTATGGGATAACATTGCAACTCAACCAGCAAATATTCCTGTACTAGACTGGCAAAAGAAAGAACTAGCTAAAAGAAAACTATCTCACTCACAAGATCCTAGTTTGGCAAGTTCTTGGGACTCAGTAAAAGCAAGAATCCGCAGCCAAACAAATGTCTAAAAGCCTCATCATTCTCCCACAGGCTGAAAAAGACATTACGGAAGCCTATGATTGGTATCAGGAGCGTGAACTTGGATTAGGAGAAGAATTCTTACGATGTATTGATGCCTCCATCCAAACTATTGCCAGAAATCCTGAAATATATGTATTTGCTTACGAAAAATATCGCAGAGCATTAGTGCGCCGATTTCCTTATGCTATTTTTTACGAATACTTTGAGGAAACAATAACTGTGTACGCTGTCTTTCATTGTTCTCAAGATTCTAAGAAATGGAGTAATCGCCTAAATTAGATGGCTGGGCGATCGCGTTTTTTTTTGGTAATTGGGCGATCGCTGATTGTTGATATCTGGTTAGGGCGATCGCTATTCCCAAAAGACAGCATTTAAAATCGTTTCAATATCACGTCCAAACTGCCATGTATTAGGGAATTGATACTGTGGATAATCTTCTCTAACATCCCTAAGTGCATAACGCCATGCAACATCAAAAGTATCATTCCAAACTGCTTTAAGGCTAGGGTTGGTATCCAAAAGCCAGTCAAGACGCTTACGTTGTTCTCTTATAGTACGCTGCCAGCCATTGAAATCTTGAGGCATATCGACATATATGCGTTTGAGTAAATGCTCTAGTAAAGTATTCAGACGGCTTTTTAGCTCATCTTTTTTGGAATGCCCCAAATCCTCAATCTCCTCAATCAAATTTTCAAGATCCACATTATCAAAATCAAAATCCCTAGCCCTTAATTTAGATACAATATCCTGAATCCAAAGTAGGTAGTCAGATTCATATAGGGATTTCCGTACCACTGTTTGAGTCATTATCTTGTAACTCCTTTAAGCAATCTAATACTAATATTATTACTGATCGCTCAGAATTATAGTGAGCCATCACTGTTTGTTGATTTTAATTAAGGGCGATCGCTTTTTTATGGGGAGATGAAGGGGCGATCGCTGTTTTGATATTTGGTTGGGGGCAATCCCTATTTACCATCAGATTGTCTCTATGCGATCGCGACTTCTGCTCATCAACAAAAAAAGTTAATTATTTGCTACGGAAATTTGATTGAAAAAAGCCGTTTGCTGAAGCTTGAAAATCCTCACAGGTTGGCAATTTTGGATTAGGGTTTATTTTTTGCTTCATTTTTTAATCCTTCGATAAACAAGGCGATCGCACTTCAGCATCATTAAGCCTAATCCTGCACACCAAAGGATTTGCCAGATGAGAGGGAGATAGGTGAGGAGGAGGGCGATTTTATTTGTTATCCTGAGATTACCTGTCATGATAAAACTATGAAAGCCTACGAATTTTCTATTACGATTACGCCTGATGGGAAACTTCAACTACCCAAACACCTGAAAAATTTACCAAAACAGCCACAGGTTAGGGTGATTGTTTTAGTTGAAGAGTTGCTAGATATTGATTTAGAAGATCGGGATGAGGTGTTTGATCCAACTCCAGAACAAATTGCTGCTAGTTTGCATAGAGCGCTGCGTGATGTAAAGGCTGGGCAAACTAAGCCAATCTCTCAACTTTGGGATAGTTTGGATGGAAACTAATCAGCCTATTGTTCAAGTCGAGACTTCTGGATGCTTTGAGAGACAGTTTCGGGCTTTGCTTAAACGATATCGCAAGATTCGTTGAGATGTTCAGCCTGTGATCGAGCAGCTACAAGCTGGAGAAGTTTTGGGCGATCGCCTATCGGGATTGAATATTGTTGTTTTCAAAGTACGAGTGAAGAATAGCGATATCCAGAAGGGGAAAAGTGCTGGTTATCGGCTCATTTATCAGGTTGAAACGCCCACTAGGGTTATCTTGCTAGCTATTTACGCTAAATTCGATCAATCGAGTATCTCGACTACGGAGATTGAGGAAATTGTTGAGGCTTTTAAACGACAACAAGAGCAATCAGAAATTTAGGAATTGCGTTTTGCTCCATTGTTCAATCCTTCGATAAATAAGGCGATCGCTGTCAGCATCATTAACCCTAATCCTGTCCGCCAAAGGATTTGCCAGATGAGGGGGAGGTAAGAGAGGAGGAGGGTGATCGCGCCACACATGGCTGATATGGGGAATGCAATAAATATACCAAAGATGAAGAGGGCAAAGAGTCTTAAGAGTATGATCGTAAGTTTGAGCATGAGATCTCTCTTAACACATTCTAATGGTTGAGTTGTTGGTATGAATTTATCTGTTCTTATTGAGCGATGCTTTGAGATACCCTCTGAAATCTTTGTGTCTTGCAGGTATTATAGGCGTAAACTCAGTGTGAGAAAATTAAGCTAAAAGTATTCCAAATAGTCTTAGGATCTACTTTATTCTTCTATAGCTGAAATAGCCCTCTAGCTTCTATTATAGAATTTAGAGGGCTTATCTTTAAATCAATTCTGCAAATAAAATAGATGGTTCAATTGCTAAAAACAATAATTCCTTCCAAGCTCAAAAACAAACGGATAAAATCAAAAGGTAAGCTTTTATACGTCTGTTAGTAAGCTTTGAATGGAGAAAGTTTCAAGACATCTATCTTACTTGGCAACACCAGACATCAAACTGAGAACAATTAGAATAACTTGAATTGCAAATGGCATATGTTTATTACCTCTAAGATATTTGTGAGAGAACCATATCATACTGATGACCCGCATTATGAGGAGCCGAAATCAAACTCCTAATTTCGTTTGACGAGATTTGCAATCACTAATGATAATTGCTTCAGAGAGGCAATTATGGGGTCTGGTGATGGCGGTGGAATTGGAATTGGTGGATTAGTGGGAAGCCAAGGGAAAGTCATTACTTACACTCCGAAATACAAATAAAAACTAGGAAATTTGCTTGCAGTTTTACAGGGTATCAACTTAAGGGGGGACAGCTTGCCTTGAAAGGGTTTTAGCTTTTGTCCGACAGGGTAAGTCTTACAGACATTTTCACTAGGTAAAACCCAGATCAAAGTGTCCCGCTTTAAGATGCTACCCGTTTTACAAGTCTATCGAGTCTTCATGAGAATAGCGATAAGCTTCATAAAAGACAGCAGTGGCGCATTAGATGGACAGGGATTTGGTATCCCAGGAGGTGTTGGTGGACAGGGAAAAATCATAGAATACCTCAATGTCAGAATAATAAGTAAACGTCCTTAACAAGGACAAACTCAATATAACGGCATTAATTATAAGCTTTAGAAAATGTGCAAAAATTCACTGTATTAGGGGAATGTGCAAAATGCACAAACAAAAATGCACATAAATACTAACGTAAATTGATTTATTTGCTTTCGTTACTATCATCTTTCTAGTCATCTAAATTGAGAAATTTTGTCCAATTTTTCCATATCTTTATAGTATTATAGGAACAGTTATCTTTAAAAGCTTAGTGACAGGGCAAGATGGAAAAACAGCAGTTTTTAGATAAATTTGAAGAACTGAAAAGTCCTGCTAATGCTGAACGATGGGCGGTTTTGCAATTGTGGTTAGTCGAATCAAAGTCTGATGGGGAGATTGCCAAGGCTTTAGATAAGGATCGCTCAACGGCTACACGCAAAATTATCGAGATTTGCAAACATTTTGATACGGATGCAAAGGGTAAAAAAGAGCAGCGTCAGCATCTTGTGCTTTTATTTCGTAGGTATTGTAAGGATTTTGAGGTGCATCCTAGTATTTATCCAGACTGGGTAGATGGTAATTCGGGCGATCGCCCCCAATCTCCATCTAATCCCCAAAATATCCCTACACCCGAACCAATCCCAGAATTAACAACCCTTGAGTTTATTGGACGCGATCGCGATCTTACTAATCTTGCAAACCTCAGTAGACAAGCCAAAATCGTCTTAATCAAGGCTGGGGCAGGTGTGGGCAAGTCAACATTAGCGCGGGAGTTTTTGCAGACGCAGTTTAAAAAGGTGATTCGGTTAGAGATGGGTTTGGAGTCGGGGAACGTTACGCCTGCGGAAGAGAAGGTGTCGCAAATCTTGCGGAAAGATTTTGATGAGGAACCTAGTCGAGATTTTGGGATTAATTTGGATATTTTGCGAGAGAAGTTAGCGGATCGTGCGAATCCTATTGGAATATTAATCGACAACCTCGAACCTGCGCTAGATGAGAATTATCGCTTTCGAGAGAAGTTACGCGGCTATGATGCTTTGTTGGCAGTGTTAGGCGATCGCGATGCCTCTTCGTTTACGTTGATTACCAGTTGGAGATCGCTGATTACACCACGAGCGAAAGTACATGAGTATTCTCTGGAGGGATTAGACGTTACGGCATGGCGGCAATATTTCCATTGCGAGAATGGGGCAGATTCAGATGAGCTTAGGCAGATGTGTGTTGCCTATAACGGTAATGCGAAGGCAATGGATATTCTGCATGGTGCAATAAAAACCCGTTTTGATGTCAATATTGGAGCCTATTGGAGTCGATACAAAGACGATTTGCTCGCTGATCCTGAACTAGAAGCTTTGATTTCGATGGAAATGAATTGGTTGAGAGATAATAAATCTGATGCATATAACTTGCTCTGTCGGATGGGTAGCTATCGCTATCAAGATGTAGAAACTGTTCCTTTTGAGGGAGTAATTTGTTTGTTATGGGATATTCCTGAATCTCGAAAAGTTTGTGTTGTAGATTATTTAAGTAAGAGTTCTCTAATTGAAGTTAAAAAGGAATATTCTTTACATCCTGCCATTAGAGATGCCGCAAAATCACGTCTGCTAGAGAATAAAATAGATTGGGAAATAGCAAACGATAAAGCAGCTGAGTTTTGGACTCAAAAGATTCAAATTATTCAGAACACTAATGATGCATTTATTGCATTTGAAGCATATCATCATTATATTGCTATCCAAAACTATGAATTAGCATCTGGTGTTATCATTCAAGAACGTGATGATCTATGGGAAGAAAAGCAAACGTTAGGACGTACATTTTTTAAGTTAGGTTTTCTGAGGCTGATGAAAGAGTCATCGCTTAAAGTAATTAGCAAATCTAAAATGGGCTACCCATCAAGTAGAATGTATAGCATTCTAGCTAACATTTTAGCTGTAATGGGTGAAATGAAAGAAGCTATTCGACATCATGAAATTTCAAAACATATAGCTATTGAATTTGGTCTAAAAGAGTTAGAAGTTATTGCTTTTTTTAATATTGGAATGACGCAAATTGGGATATTTGACATTGATTTAGCTAAACACAATTTTAAAACCGCACTTAGACTTTCAAAAAACATCTGTCAAAGGTACATACCTGATCTATTGAATTGTTTAGCTTTCCTTGAATCAATTCAAGGAAAGCCACAAGAAGTTATTAGTTATGCTAGGCGAGCTTTAGAGTTAGAGAATAATGAGCAGTACTTTGTTTCGTCAATGGGCTATGCATATTATTTTTTAGGTAAGGCATATGCAAACATAGGAGACATAGACAAATCATTTGATACCTATAATAAAACATTAGATTTTGCAGAACGCATGACCTGTTCTGCCATAAAAGGAGCTGCACAAATGGGACAGGCAGAACTCTGTTGTATTAAGAAGGACTTTCAACAAGCACTATCTAACCACACAGAATCTATCAAGATTCTCAAACATATTGAAGCAAAAGCACTCTTAGCTGAAGCATATTTTCAATTTGGGTTAACATATCAGACAATGGGAGAACATGACCAAGCAGAAGAATATAAAGCAAAAGCACTAGAACTTTTCGCGCAAATGGAAGCGCCGAAACAAATCGAGAGAGTTAACAAAGCCTTTGAGCAAGGAGCGAAAAAATGAATATAACTTTAAACAGTATCCAGCCAACATTGCACGAATTAAAACTAGGCTTAAAGGAACTATATGGCGATCAATCTATAGATCTATAATTGATATAGTTTTGCATAGGTAAATCATGGAAACCATCAGTATACAAGTTGAACCCAAAATCGCTAAAGCATATCGAGCCTTTGCACCCCAACGGCAAAAACAAGTTCAAATGCTCATGTCTCTCGTTTTAAGCCGATCTTTAGAACAAGATAGCCTAGAAAAAACCGTTGCTGATTTGCGCGACGAAGCAGAAGCCAACGGACTTACACCAGAAATATTAGAGGAACTCCTAGCAGATGAATAAACTGCGCTTTGTCCTCGACACAAATATTCTGATCAGTAGTATCCTAACTAAAAATACCCCACCTCAGAAAACATTCGACTACTGCATTGCTCACGGAACTATTCTTTTATCAGATTTCACTCTAGAAGAAATCTCCACAGTGATTATGCGTAAAAAATTTGATCGCTATGCCTCCCTAGCTAAACGGATCAATTTTTTGCAAGTTCTCAATGACAGAGCAGAAATAGTTACAATTATTGAATCAATCACCGCTTGCCGCGATCGCAAGGACGATAAATTCTTAGAGGTCGCAGTCAATGGCAAAACAGACTATTTGATTACAGGCGATCGGGACTTGTTAGTTTTGCATCCCTTTCGCAATATCCCAATTATCACACCTATCGAGTTTGTCTCTTCACATCAAACTTTTTGAGCAAATGGAAGCACCGAAACAAATCGAGAGAGTTAACAAAGCCTTTGAGCAAGGAGCGATGAAATGAGTATAACTTTAAACAGTATCCAGCCAACATTGCACGAATTAAAACTAGGCTTAGAGGAACTATATGGCGATCGCCTTGTTAAGTTAATCCTATTCGGTTCCCATGCCAGAGGCGAAGCCAATCCCGACTCAGATATTGACTTACTAGCCGTACTCAAAAGCCCAGTATCTCAAGTGCAAGAAATATCCTATATGTCCGAACTTTGTGTCAAAATCCTATTAGACTACGATGAGCTTGTCTCCATCGTACCGATGAGTGAAGATCGATTTAACGCTAAAGATGTTGGTTTATTGAGAAATATTCAAAGAGAAGGAGTTGAACTATGAACGAATTTAAGAAGCTATTTTCTTTGGCACTGGAGGAACTAGATATAGCTACACTTTTACTTGAAAGAGAGCATTATCGCACCAGTATTTCCCGTTCCTATTACTCCATGTACTATGCAGCCCAAGCGTTATTACTATTTCGCTAAGGTCAGTTTAGACAAAACAGGTCGATATATTTAATGGGAAGGTGAAATAGAGTTTTGTGCTGATGCATTAAGAATGAAAGGCACAGTAATTGATGAAGACTCTTGCCTCAACAAAGCAATGGATGAAGGTAAAAATACTCCTCTTTATTCACGCACTGAAGCTTTAGCATTTTTAGAAAAATAAAATTGAAGTCCAATACCAGTAATACTTTTTCCAGAATATGAACACAACTTTAAACAGTATTCAGCCGCATCCAATCGACTCTCTAACTCATCCCGATAAGAATGCCCCAAATCCTCAATCTCCTCTATTAAACTATCGAAATCTACACGATCAAAGTCCTTAGCTCTTAATTTAGCTATAGTCTCCTGAGTCCAAAGCAGGTAATCAGATTCATATAAGGATTTTCTTGCAATTGCCTGAGTCATTGATTTGTAACTCCTTTAATAAATCCAATGCTAAGATTATCGGACATAAGACAATTATAACGATCGCCTTTTGATGATTTTGGAATGAGGCGATAATTAAAAACCCAAAAAATAGAGGAAAAAGCTTTGTGTCTCCTGCTATTTTCTAGGTTTTAGACCAACCAATTGTGTCATAGTTTTTTAACTACTTTGAAGGTTAGCAACTATGGGCGGGAGTATCTTAGGGACGACCAAAATTTTAGGAATAATGGGCTTTCCTGTCAGTCACAGCCTTTCACCTGTGATGCACAATGCGGCGATCGCGGCGATGGGGCTGGACTATGTATATGTGCCATTGCCGATCGCCGTTGAAGATTTAGGGACGGCGATCGCAGGATTAAAGGCGGTGCAATCAGTACAAGGATTTAATTTGACGATCCCCCATAAAGTTGAGGTGATCCCCTTCCTTGATGAAGTCATGCCGATCGCCAGATCTGTGGGAGCCGTAAATACAGTTAAACGCATTGGCGATCGCTGGGTTGGTACAAATACGGACGTTGCAGGTTTTTTAGAACCACTCAAACAACTCAACTGCGATTGGCAAAAAACTCCCGCCCTCATCCTTGGGGCTGGCGGCGCAGCGAAAGCCGTAGCAGCAGCCTGTTTAGAATTAGGCTGCCCGATCATTCATGTGGTGGGGCGCGATTCTAAAAAAATAAAACAATTTCATGGCACGATGACCAGCCAACTCCGCGATTACAACCTGCGAGTTCATCCTTGGACTTCCCTACCACATTTGCTGGAAGTCGCAGGAATTGTGATTAATGCTACGCCCATCGGCATGGCAAGCGATCCCCATACGCCCATTTCGGCAGCCGAGGTGGCACTTTTGCCTGATCAGGCGATCGCCTATGATCTGATTTACACCCCACGCCCCACTAAGTTTTTACAACTCGCTGCCGCCAGAGGACTTAAAGCGATCGATGGCTTAGAGATGTTAATCAACCAAGGGGCGATCGGGCTTGAATGGTGGCTAGATCAGCCCGTCCCAATTGATGTCATGCGTCAGGCTTTACTTCAACATTTCGCTTAATTTCCTTGATATATAGCAATCCGAAATGAGTTGAGCCGGAAAACTAATCGAGTCCGCAGGGAAGCACGACAGGGACAAGCTGACTTCAATCGATTGGTTCCATGAAGACTTCGTAACTGGCTTTCAGAAAACCGGC
>JANODY010000131.1:0-2012 GCA_031412945.1 Cyanobacteria bacterium SOY_65_metabat_81 | reverse complement strand
GGCAAACTAATTCTTAGGGTATCATGGCGATCGCAATCAAAGGTCAAAATTCCCAGAGTTTCAAAGCGATCGACACGGTTAAGATAGGGTGCATCTCAGTTTTGCAATGAGTAAATATGCTTAGGGGGGAGACAAAGAGAAAAATCCATTAAGATAGGCACAGCGATGTTTGAGAACTTGAGGAACATTCTTAGGGGTGCATCTCAGTTTTGTGACAAGTATAAATACTCAGAAGAAATAGAATAATAAAGATGGATAATTTTAGAGAGTAGAAAGATAGAGGCAAAGCAATGACTGAAGCAGAAAAGGATGAAATACATAACCATGTACAGGCAATAGCAACCATATTATACAAGGACACAGAGAGATGGGAGCCAGAAAAACTAACGAGCCTAGAAGGTATCGAAATAGCAGTGCGAGAGCAAATGCAGAACTGTGTTAGTAAAGATATCGGAATTTTTTTATCGAAGCAAGCACGGGAACAAAATCTGGTAGGACAAGAGAATTAAAAAGTTGTTTGGGTGAACTGACAATAACAGAAAAACAGGCAAAGAGACTAGGAATCAGGGCATATAGCCAGATGAGTCCACAGTTAGAAAAATGTTGTTTGCTATTGAGTGGAAACAGTTCATATGCAAGAGCAGAGGAAGATATTGAGGTATTGACAGGGGTAAAGGTATCCCACAGTAAGCAACAAAGGTTAGTGCATCAGGTCGAGATGCCAGAACCAATTGCCACAGAGTGGATCGAATCAATGGCTATCGATGGCGGTAAAATCAGAATCCGTACACCCGAAGGCGAACCAAGTGTGTGGCGAGACTATAAAGCCGTAAACCTTGATACTGAAGTCGTGGGAGCATTTTTTCAGGAGAATGAAGAGTTAGTCGCTTGGGTAAATCAGCAACCTTTACCAGAAATATTTAGTTGCCTTGGTGATGGGCATGATGGTATTTGGAATCTATTTGCCAAGATTGGCTCTGATGAGCAACGTTGTGAAACTTTAGATTGGTATCATTTGGTGGAAAATCTCTGGAAAACCGACTTAATTGATCAGCAAAAACATAAGATTAAACAATTATTGTGGAATGGTGAATTAGCTCAGGTAGTGGATATACTGCAATCATCTGAGAATTCAGGTGTTGCTAATTTCTTGGCTTATATCCAAAAGCATCAGCATCGCATCCCTTGCTACAGTCACTTTCATGATGAAGCGATTCCGATTGGTTCTGGGGCTGTTGAGTCCTTAGTTAAGCAGATTGATCGGCGGGGACAAATTTCTGGAGCGCAATGGGCATCTAAAAATGTTCCTCAAGTCCTTAAACATCGTTGTGCCTATCTTAATGGATTTTTCTCTTTGTCTCCCCCCTAAGCATATTTACTCATTGCAAAACTGAGATGCACCCCTAACTAACATTCTTGAGTATGTATTAAACAATCACATTAAGCATTCTGAACGTTGGGGACAGGAATTAATCTCAACTTGGGAAAATGGATTACCTGAGAAGGGATTAAAGCCTATTTTAGAGATTATCCAAAATTGTATAAACTCTAGAAGAACAAGGGGCTTAAGCCCCTTGCTTACCAGACCCTTGCCTGAGACAACTGTACAAGAAATCACCAAAGAAAATATCTTCCATTACACCTACGCTATCCTCCACCATCCCGCTTACCGCACCAAATACGAACTCAACCTCAAACGCGAATTTCCTCGACTTCCATTCTACGAAGACTTCCATCAATGGGTCTCTTGGGGAAAATCCCTAATGCACTTACACCTCAACTACGAAACCATCGAACCCTACGGATTGCAACAAGTCGAAATTGCCACCAAAGCCAAACTCAAAGCCGATAAGACTAATGGTGCGATCATCTTTGATGACAATACACAGTTGATAGGTGTTGAGGCGATCGCATGGGAATATAAACTCGGCAACCGTTCCGCCCTTGAATGGGTACTCGATCAATACAAAGAAAAAAAACCAAAGATCCCACCATTGCCAAGCTGTTCAACA
>JANODY010000130.1:0-48239 GCA_031412945.1 Cyanobacteria bacterium SOY_65_metabat_81 | reverse complement strand
GCTGAAATTCTACCTTGCGTCAGGCAAAAACGTCGGACTCGACACGACCCGCAAAGTGACTCGGACAAGGTTCAACCACGAAGGGCACAAAGACCACAAAGGAACAGCTCAAAAGCGTTTTCTTTGTGATCTTCGTGCCCTTCGTGGTTCAAAGCTCTTCGATTACTTGCGAACAAACCTATTGGCTCACGGGGAAAAAGCTATAGCATTTGTTAAATGAGTTGGATATACGCTGGCTGAGCGAAGTCGAAGCCCTAATTTCATAAGGTTTCGTATAAATCAGCGATCGCTACATCAGAGAATAGCCAACCGTCTGGAGAAGTTAAGAATATTTGTGTATTTATTTCTGAACGAATAAACTTTACCCAACCTCTCTCTACATATTTTTCTAAGCATTTAACAGCGCGATCGCATAATTCTTTGCCATAGGTTTCTTGTAAATAATTTAAGCTCAAACCCTCAGCTAGTCGTAGTCCCTGCAATAAGCTATCCATTAATTCTTCTTTATCACCAAGAATAGGAGCCGTAAAGCCAATTCCTGTTGATTGCCATTGGGCGATCGCCTCTAGATATGTACGCATTTTTTGAGGGCGATCGATCCTTTGACGGTCAATATAGCTGGTTGCGCCCATGCCCATACCGTAAAAGGGTTGATTGTGCCAATAGGTCAAATTATGGCGAGATTGATAAGCATGGCGTGCATAGTTTGAGATTTCATAATGCTCATATCCTGCGGATGGAAGACAATCATGGGCGGCTAGATACATCGCGACAGTATTGGCTTCAGTGGGCAATGGTCTATCACCTGCTTGATAGCGCTTATTAAATGCAGTTCCGACTTCGATAGTTAGATCATAAATCGATAAATGATTAGGTTGCAAGGCGATCGCCCTGTTAAGAGAATCTTGCCAATCTTCCATCGATTGATTGGGCAGCCCTGAAATGAGATCTAAACTGAAGTTCTCAAATCCAGCACTTTTGATTGCATCCACGGCTTCATAAATCTCGCCAACGCTATGACCGCGCCCACACACATCTAATAATTGTTGCTGAAAAGCCTGTGCGCCCAAACTAATTCGATTTATTCCTAAACTTTTATAGCCTTGTAAGCTCTCAGTACTGACTGTCCCAGGGTTTGCCTCCAGAGAAATATCAGCATCAGGGGCGATCGTAAAGTATTTGGCGATCGTCTCTAAGATTTGGGAAACTTGGTTTACGGATAGCAAAGATGGCGTGCCGCCGCCAAAAAAGATGGTTTGCAATGGCTCAACGGGAGGAATTTGAGCCACAGTTAGAGCTATTTCTTGACAAAGCACATCAACATATTGCTGCCTCAGATTTTCGCCGCCCGTGGTAATTGCGAAGTCACAATAAAAACATCGGCGTTTGCAGAATGGAATATGTAGATATAGAGATTTAGGAAAGATTTGGCTCAAAGCCATAATATAAAACTTAAAAACAACTTATATGGTAAAGATAGGCGGCGCTTCGCACCGCCCATCCTTAGCAATTACAAAACGCTCGCAAGCAAAGCTTTTTGGGCATGAAGACGGTTTTCAGCTTCATCCCAAATCCGTGATTGCTGACCTTCCATTACCTCATCCGTAATCTCTTCCCCACGATGCGCGGGTAAACAATGCAGGGCGATCGCTTGTTTATCAGCCACAGCCATAAGTTCGGCATTCAACTGATAGGGCTGGAAAACGGGAATCCGATCTTCCGCTTCCGATTCCTGACCCATGCTAGCCCAAACATCGGTGTACAAGACATGAGCCGACTGCGCCGCAAGTTTAGGATCGTCAGTAACAATTACTTCCGAGTTAATCGCTAAAGCCTTAGCTTGAGCCACAACAGCAGGATCGGGCGCAAAATTTTTCGGTGTAGCAATTCGGACATTCATGCCGACAAGGGCGCAGCCGATCATCAGTGAATGCGCCATATTATTGCCGTCACCCAGATAAGTGAGGGTCAGCCCTTTTAAATCGCCAAAGTTTTCCATTACCGTCAACAGATCAGCAAGAACTTGGCAAGGATGTTCCAAATCGCTAAGAGCATTAAGGATTGGCATCTTAGAGAACTTGGCAAAAGTCTGTAATTCCGATTGCTCAAAGGTACGAATCGCCAAAACATCTAAGTAGCGATCGAGAACTCTGGCTGTGTCTTCCACAGGTTCACCGCGACTTACTTGGGTTACATTTGGATCAAGATCGATGACATGCCCCCCCAATTGATGCATGGCGACCGTAAAGCTAACTCTTGTCCTTGTCGATGCTTTACGAAATAGCAAGCCAAGAGTTTTGCGCTGAAAGTCAAATTGAACTTCTCCTGCCTTGAGTTGTTTGGCAAGTTTGAGTAATTCTTGAATTTCGCTTGGCTGCAAGTCTGCCAAACTAAGAAGATCGCGCCCTTGAAGATTTCCCATTGTGTTATGTAAATCAGCTTGATCAAAAAGCTGTTAATGAATTGATCTGAGATTACAAGTTACAGAGCATTTAGACAAATAATTGTTCGACTAACACAAAAATGTAGGGTGAATCTTTACGCCGCTCTACATTTTTCAAATTTTTACGCCAGACTTACGAGCGATCCAGATTTCCCAATTACGCAGAAAGCTCGATCGCGCTTTAAATATGGTTGAAATTGATGGTTTAAATATTAGTTCTTCGCAAGGCGGCTGTACCAAAATCGTAAATAACCCTAAACGATTGCCGACAATTGTGTCTGTAAATAGGCGATCGCCCACCATAGCGACTTGTGAGGGGGGTAATTGCATAGATTCGAGAACTTGACGTACCACCCGCCGCGAAGGTTTTCCTGCCCGACTGCGATAGGGGAGACTTAAGCTATCGGCGACTTTTTGAATACGGCGATCGCTAAAATTGTTACTCGCTAACCAAATTGGGTATTCTGGACGCATCTGCTCTACCCAAAGGCGAATTTCTTCTGACACTTCGGATTCATCATCACCGATTAACGTATTGTCAACATCTAAAATAAGACCGCGCAATCCATGCTTTTGCATCAGATGTGGCGCGATCGCCGTAATCGGTGCTGATAAAACCAAATCAGGAGCAATAAGTCGCCAAGGTTTCACGAATGTTTTATAAATATTAATTAATTTAAGATCTTCGGCTTGAAGGCGTAAGGATGCTAAGACCCACGGCATTTGCACACATTGTAATATAAAGCCGTGCTAGAAATACGGGGTTTTAAACCCAATTTTTCGATAACTACCCAATTATTAAAACTACAGTTTTTTTACTTTTAGACTGGACGCAATTCTGTAAAATTATTAAGACATTCTAAAAAAGCAACTTTATATACTACGAGCATAAATATTTATGGCAAAGAAAAATTTGGCAAGTTTGTCTGCGGCTGATCTAGCAGGCAAAAAAGTTTTGGTAAGAGTTGATTTTAATGTTCCTCAAGATGAAACTGGCAAAATCACTGACGATACCCGCATTCGGGCAGCGTTACCAACGATCAATTATCTCGTTGACGCTGGCGCTCGTGTAATTCTTGCGAGTCACTTTGGTAGACCCAAAGGCGTAACTGAGAGCCTTCGCCTCAATCCTGTGGCTGTGCGTTTGTCAGAATTGTTGGGCAAGCCTGTGCTTAAAACTGATGATTGCATCGGTGATGTTGTGGCGGCTCAAGTCAATGCACTCAACAATGGCGATGTCGCGCTGTTAGAAAATGTGCGTTTTTATCCTGAAGAAGAAAAGAACGATCCTGAATTTGCTCAAAAATTGGCTTCCTTGGCTGATATTTATGTAAATGATGCTTTTGGGACGGCTCACCGCGCTCATGCTTCGACTGAGGGTGTGACTAAGTACATTAGTACTTCGGTTGCGGGTTTCTTGCTTGATAAAGAATTGCAATATCTAAGTGGTGCGATCGACAACCCTAAGCGTCCATTGGCGGCGATCGTTGGCGGTTCTAAGGTTTCCAGTAAAATCGGTGTGATCGAAACCTTGCTGGATAAGGTCGATTATTTGCTGCTCGGCGGCGGTATGATCTTCACTTTTTACAAGGCGCGTGGCTTGAATGTTGGTAAGTCTTTGGTTGAAGAAGATAAGCTAGATTTGGCTCGCGCTCTCGAAGCCAAGGCGGCGGCAAAAGGCGTGAAGTTCTTGTTGCCAACTGATGTAGTGGTTGCGGATAACTTTAAGCCTGATGCTAATGCTCAAACTGTCAGCATTGACAATATTCCTGATGGTTGGATGGGCTTAGATATTGGTCCTGACTCGATCAAGGTATTCCAAGCTGCGCTTGCAGAATGCAAATCGGCGATTTGGAATGGTCCAATGGGTGTATTTGAGTTTGATAAGTTTGCGGCGGGTACTGAGGCGATCGCCCATACTTTGGCCGAGCTTACAGGCACTGGTACGATCACAATTATCGGTGGTGGTGACTCAGTGGCGGCGGTTGAGAAGGTTGGGCTTGCTGACAAGATGAGCCATATTTCGACGGGCGGTGGCGCAAGTTTGGAGTTGCTCGAAGGTAAAATTTTGCCTGGTATTGCCGCATTGAACGAAGCTTAATTTTTCAAAATATAGCGTCCATTTGAACGCGACAAAAAAAGTAGTGGCAATTCATGAACTGCCACTACTTTTTTTTGGACAAAAGCGCCGCTTTTTTAATCCCAGAGATCAGCATTTAGCATTGTGTCGATATCGCGCTCAAATTGCCATGTATCAGGGAATTGATACCCTTTTTTGGCGTACTCGCCCCTAACATCCTTTAATGCGTATTTCCACGCTGAATCAAAAAACTTATCCCAAAGCTTTGCTAGGCTAGGCATATCATCAAGCTCAACTTCAATATCAGTCCTTTGAGTTCTGATTGTATTTTCCCAGCCCTCAAAGCAGTCAGGGCTATTTACATACATTCGCTTGAGCAGATGTGCTAGTAATACCCTTAAACGATTCCTGACCTCCTTTTTCTGAGATATTCCCAAGCTCTCGATCTCCTCTATCAAGTTTTCAATATCCACATGGTCAAAATCCCTAGCTTTGAGTTTGGCTATGGTGTCTTGAGTCCACAAAAATAAATCAGACTCATATAGAGATTTACGAGTGATTGCTTGAGTCATTTTATTTTTGCTCCCATTTTTACTCCCATTTTTGATCCCTTGGTGCGATCGCCCAATTTGCCATCATGTTGCCAATAGTCCTTAACGAAAATTCTCAGGATTAAATCTTCTGCCAGTGTCATTAACGCCACTGTTATTTGAACCTGTATTTAAACTTGCACCACTGCCGCCATCACTAGGATCGAGGAAGGGTTTTAAGTACAAGTTGCCGCTACGCAAGTTAGGCGCAGGGCGACTTGTTGATAGTACTGAACCGAGAACACTGTTGACACTAGATAGATCAATGCCTAAGCCAAGATTGCCAGTGATGTCGTTTAAGGTGCGATCGCGACCTCGATAAGTATTTACGGCTGTAGTTTGTTGACCACTATCGGCGGTGGTGAGATTACCAAATACGCGATCGCGGGTGGCGATCGGATCTTGTCCATTAGGCACTGTCAGCACAATTCGACATGATGAATTTTTGTCTGTGGTGGCACAGATGGTGTTGTAGCCATTTTCGTTACTGGTTCGCATTTCCAATAAGCCATCGGGACGATATAGCTCCAGACGGCGGCTAATTTCATTACAACGGCGCTCAGGAGACCAGCCATCGCCCATGGTGCTAGGAGCAGCCCAAGGGAAATATTTTTGGGGTTGGCTCTTGGGTTGATAGACCACGATATATTGTCCTTCGCGCATTTGACAGCTAAAACGAGCGTTTTTATTGTCGGTTGGGTTTGCGGCTTTGTCGTTAGGCTTGTCGCTGGGAATCGTCGAGGGCGTTGTGGAAGGCGTTGATTTCGGCGGCGTTTCGACAGGGACGATCTGGGCAAAACTGGGCATTGCGACTAAAGGGAAAGTTATGGCGATCGCCATTGATAGATTGCTAATCTGCTTTAGTGAAATTTTTTGATTTCTATCAGGTTGGTAATTCATAGGATTGATTAGGTGTGTAAGGCTTTTTGAATAGATCGAAACATTAATCCCCCCAGATATATTTTGTAGCGCTTATGGATTTTTACGATGCTTGCTACTAAAATTCACGACATCGAATTTAAGCAAGATGTTCCTCACATTTCAATCTTATTTAACCGAGTTCGCTTCCTTCATTCTCTTCTTCGATTGGTAAAGGCGATCGCAAAATTACGGTGTTTTGTAACTTGCCGATGCCTTCAATTTCGATATAAATGCGATCGCCCTCTTGCATCTGCCCCACCCCTTCAGGCGTACCCGTGAGAATAACGTCTCCGGGGAGTAAGGTCATAATTTGACTAATATAAGAAACGATATAGTCTGGAGAAAACACCATTTCTTCGATCGCGGCTGACTGAAAAGGTTTTTTAAAGTCATTTACAAAAGTTTGCAGCATCGCCGTTGGACTAATTTCGCGCACAATCCAAGGGCCCAATGGACAAAATGTATCAAAGCCTTTGCCGCGTGTCCATTGACTATCGCTACGTTGCAAATCCCGTGCTGTGACATCATTGGCGATCGTGTAGCCCCAAATTGCGGCGATCGCCTCTTTGGGAGTGAGATTAAAACAACGAGAGCCAATTATTAAGGCTAATTCGCCCTCATATTCGACCCGCTTGGACTGTGGCGGTAGCGCAATTTCAGCTTCAGGCGCAATCAAAGTGGTCGTTGGCTTTAAAAATAAAATCGGTTCTTTCGGCACTTCACCGCCCATCTCGGCAGCATGAGCCGAATAGTTTTTGCCAACAGCGACAATTTTACTCGGTTCACAAGGATGCAAAAGTTGATAGGTGTCGGGAGCAAGTAGTTCGCCATTTGGCTCCCCTCCTAGCCAAGGCGCTTTACTGAGTACCTTTACGGATTGATTTAACTCCAACAGCCCGTAATAAACTTCTCCACGGAGAGTTTTTACGCGAACATAACGATCCGCCATAGCATCTTTTTTGGGTATCTAAATATTTAAGAGGGGCAAACTAGCAGACTTGATTATATCGCTGTTTCTGAGTTTAGAACAGTCTGTGTAGAGCGTTGCCCCACACGGACTGTTCTAAACTGAAAAGAAGGTAATTATTAGCAAACAGATCATCATTTTGAATTTTAATATCATTAAATACGAAGAGATCGACTCTACCAATAGTGAGGCTTGGCGGCTAATCGACCAGATCGGCGATCGCCAAAAAGTCTTAGCCAACCATCAAGAATCTGAGGAGAAATATTTAGCAAATTCTTTGGCCAATTCTTTGGCAAATACGGTAATTATGGCGAAATGTCAGACTAAAGGACGCGGTCAACGCGGTCATATTTGGCGATCGCCCTTGGGTGGACTATTTATGTCCATAATTTTGCAGCCGAACTTGGCGATCGCCGCCATGAATGCTCATCAAATCACCCTATGGACAGCTTGGGGGCTTGCTAAAGCGTTGCGTGAAACAGGTGCTAATGTGAAACTTAAGTGGCTGAATGATTTATTAATCGATCGCCGTAAGCTGGGGGGCATCTTAACCGAGACAAGAATTTTAGCGGGCGCAATCAACTATGCAGTGGTGGGGATCGGGCTTAATTGGACAAATGAAGTCCCTGATGGGGCGATCGCCCTTGGTGAATTGCCGACCACTTTGTCAAGCATGGATGAGCTAGTTGAGGTAGTTTTATCGGGGATCGCCCTTGGACAGTCTCGCTGCGATCGCCAAGGAATGCAGGGAATTTTGACAGAATATCTAGACATGCTCAGCGATCGCCATATCTGTAAAATGATTAATGGACAGGAACTTCGAGGACAAATAATCGACATTAGAGCAACAGGCGAACTGGTAGTAAGATGGGAAGGAAAATCTGAAGATGTCATCTACGCGCCTCAAAGTTTTTCTGTTGGCTATTAAGCAATCTCGCCTTTGGGCTGAAATTCTTGCAAATCTTAAAATTTACAGAACAAACATGAGAAAATCCACATTTTCAACGGTTACGCTAGCCACTCTGCTCTGCCTTTCTACGAATAACTATTTTCTAGTTAATTCAGCATACGCCGCGACTAAATCAGCAGTTTCTCCTGATATGGTTGTCTCGCAACCATCTTTATCAATAGAGCCAACATTAATAGAGTCATCTCATCAACCTGCGATCGCTCCCACTAATATCATCATTAATAGTGAAAATACCGTTAGTCCTGCTCAAATAAATTCTGTTCCAATAAATATTGAATCTAGATCAAATACTTCAGCAAAATCTGAGCCAGTAGAGTCAGGGCGATCTCAACCAGTTGAAATTGTGCTGGAAAATCGCTCAACTGGCTGCAAATATAAGGCTAGTAGTTTTTTAGAACTCAATCCCGATCTCTGCGCCCCGAAAGCCGCGATCGCCCAGAATTCACAATCTTCACAAAACTCTGCTAACTATTCTCAAAATGAAGGTGTGCTGTATGCCGCCGCATCAGGTGACACAGCGCTACAAGTGCGTCGCCTGACTGAGACCGAAATCGCCACGATGAGCTTGCCGAGCAATGGGGACAAACAAATGTTATTCCCATTGATTGCGCCATCAATAATTAGTTCGCTGTTTGGTAGTCGCGTGCATCCTGTCACGGGTCAAGTGCGCTTCCATCAAGGCACAGACTTAGCCGCCCCCGAAGGTACACCTGTGGTCGCATCCTTTAGCGGTCGCGTTGAAATTGCGGGTTGGTTGGGTGGCTATGGCTTGATTGTGGTGATATCTCATGGCGATACTCATGAAACTCGTTACGCGCATTTGTCTGAGGTCTTGGTGAAAGTCGGTCAAGAAGTCAAGCAGGGCAATGTGATCGGCTTAGTGGGTAGTACAGGTTTGGCAACTGGTCCCCATCTACATTTCGAGATCTGGCGGAAGATGCAAGATGAACTAGTGGCGATCGATCCCACGCCTCAGTTGATACTTGCCATGGAGCAGTTGCAAAAGTATCTCGCCCAATCGCCAAACTCTGCTAATAAAGCTTGAATTTTATGGGTAGTCAAAACCAAAATATTTTAGTTTGGTTTCGTAATGATTTACGATCGCATGATTGCGAAACTTTATATCAAGCGTCTCAGCAAGTTAAAGTGACAGGCGCACAGCTATTTCCAGTGTATTGCTTTGATACTCGTCACTTTGACAAAACTGCCTTTGGATTTGCCAAAACAGGTAAATTCCGGGCTAAATTTTTGATCGAGAGTGTGGCAAATTTACGCCAAAGTTTGCGATCGCTTAATTCTGATTTGATTATTCGCTTTGGCAAACCTGAAGATGTACTGCCTGATTTGGTCAGGCAATTAGCGATCGGTGCTGTGTATGTTCATGCAGAAGTCACAACCGAAGAACGACTTGTAGACACAAATTTGCGATCGCGACTCAAAGCCCAAAACATTACTTTTAAGCTCTTTTCGGGCAGAACATTATTACATGTTGATGATTTACCCTTCGCGATCGCCAATCTTCCTGAACTATTTACCCATTTTAGAAAACAAGTAGAAGTTGATTTAATAGTTCGTGAAGTTTTTCCTGTTCCCGATCGCCTTAATTCACTCCCCAAAAACCTTGATGTTGGCGAAGTTCCCAACCTAGCCAAACTTGGACTTAAGGAATTTGAACCATGCGATCGCGCCGTTTTGCAATTTAAAGGCGGTGAAACCGAAGCTTTAAAACGTCTCGATCATTACTTTTGGCAGAGCGATCGGCTTCAAGTCTATAAACAGACTCGCAATGGCATGTTGCAAGCTGATGACTCATCCAAATTTTCACCTTGGTTAGCTTTAGGCTGTCTCAGTCCGCGTTATATATATGCTCAAGTCAAAAAATATGAAGGCGATCGCCTTGCCAATGACTCGACTTACTGGCTAATTTTTGAACTATTATGGCGAGATTATTTTCACTTGGTGGCGGCAAAATATGGCGATCGGATATTCTATCGCAGAGGTCTACGCAACATCGATATTGCTTGGAAACAAGATTGGCAACGATTTGAACTTTGGCAACAAGGGAAAACAGGATTTCCATTAATTGATGCCAATATGCGCGAACTTGCCGCCACGGGCTTTATGTCCAATCGCGGTCGCCAAAATGTAGCCAGTTTTCTGACTAAAAATCTTGGCATTGATTGGCGCATGGGAGCCGAATGGTTTGAATCTCTTTTACTCGACTACGATCCTTGCAGCAATTGGGGAAATTGGAACTACGCGGCAGGTATTGGTAATGACGCTAGAGGTTTTCGATTCTTCAATATCAACAAGCAAGCGCAAGATTATGACCCGCACGGTGAATATGTCAAACACTGGCTACCTGAACTTGCGTCCCTTTCAACCCATAAAATTCATCAACCTTGGGCGCTACTCCCCATTGAGCAGAAGCGGTTTGGTGTCCGTCTTGGTGTTGACTACCCAAATCCGATTATTGATTTATTTAGTTCGGCAAAAGCAAATGAAAAAATTTATAACGCTGCCACGACATAATTAAAAACCCTAAAACCTGAAGTCGCCCGCTAAGCGTGCGACTTCAAGTTTTGGGGTGCGGCGCACCGCTAGCCATATGTCCCAAGAAGACTGGCGACAGTCATATAGCAATCCGCAATGAGTTAAAACAGGCTTCGACTTCGCTCAGCCATCTGTTCACGCTGGCTGAGCGAAGTCGAAGCCACAAATAACTTAGGATTGCCATATATTAAGAAGCGTAGCAATTTTGAGAAAAGATAGATTTACTTCATATTCACTCTAGCGTTATGAGACAATTAAAATGAATTGCACGCAATCAACGCTTCGCATCTTTAAGCATATTTATCGACATCCATGAACGCCACAACAAATATTCAGTCATTTTCTGCCGACGATTTTGCCAATGCTCTAGCCGAACATAATTATGAGTTTGCTGTGGGGCAGACCGTGAGAGGCAAAGTAGTTTCAGTCGAAAGTAGTGGCATTTATGTCGATATTGGCGCTAAATCATTAGGTTTTCTTCCGATTGAAGAAGCCACTCTCAGTGGTTCTTCGCGCTCTAATGATGAGGCTTTTCCGATCGGCCATGAGTACGAATTCCTGATTATTAGCAGCCAGAACGCTGATGGCGAAGTCAAGCTATCAGTACGCCGATTGTTATTCAAACAGGCTTGGGAAACCCTACGCACTTACCAAGCTGAATCCACCGTTTTTGAGACTAAGGTGATCGGTACTAATAGCGGCGGTGTCATCGTTGACTCGGTGGGACTGCGCGGCTTTGTACCGCGATCGCATCTCGCTGACACCTCCGATCTTGCCAAATTGATCGGCAAAGTTTTACCTGTCATGGTTTTAGAAGCTGACGAAACTCGTAAAAAGTTGGTGCTATCTAACCGCCAAGCCGCCAAGCTTGCCGCGATGACTCAACTTGCCAAAGGACAACTGATTACGGGCAAAGTGACCAACATTCGTCCATTCGGCGCATTTGTCGAATTTTCTGGAGTTTCGGGCTTGTTACATGTCAAAGAAATGAGCCAGAAGCCTGTTGGCGATCCCACGCGTGTGTTCCAACTTAATGACGTGATCAAGGCTGTGGTCGTCGATATCGATGAGTCACGCAATCGAATTGCCCTCTCCACCAAGATTCTTGAGCTTCATGCGGGTGAAATGCTGGATAATTCAGCCCAAGTATTTGCCGAAGCTGAAGAGCGTCTAGAGAAAAATATCAGCAAACTCTGGGAAGCTTAATTTCAAAAAAGAAGACGGTATTTTGTATCGTCTTCTTTTTTACGGCAGTGTTCGATCAAACCCGCCACAAGAAGGGTCGCAGGGCGAAGCCCCGCAAAGGGTTTTATATTTTTATTTGTGGCGGGTTTGAAAGCAAATTACCGTAGGTTTTAAATTTTTTGGTAAGAGTAATCATTTTTAAACTTAGAATATTAGCAGTCATCAAAATATTTAAAACTAAGCAATTAAAGTCAAATTTATGGAAACTAATTTTCTCGGTCTTCTCGCCACTGTCCTTGCCATATTTGTACCTACCGTTTTCTTGATAACCCTGTATATCCAAACAGCTAGCCGAGAAGAAGGTCAGAGCAGCAAATAACTACAATCACTCAACAAAAAGCACAGCCGATGGCTGTGCTTTTTGTTGGGTAATTCAAGCTGAGATCACTTGATAATTTATAAGTTGAATCTCGCTTTGCTGAAAAAGGTAATTAACCATCGCAAATAAACTTTTTAGCTCAAAAATACTTTGCGGGGCGGGATGGTGCGTAAACCTGTTTCCTTCCAACTTGCCAAACTCCCAATTTATGCCATTGGAGACGATCCCGAATATGGCGATCGCCGCCCCCCCCTGTGATTCCCCATTTAAACGCTGCGCTGCCACCATTTCCGCCAAACACTGACCCCATCCCCAGTCGAAATTATCCTGCTTTGCCTCCACAATTAACAAATAGGGCTTATCAAAAACCACCTTACCAAGAGGCGATCGCCTTGCGAGAACATACTCAGGATAACCAGACAGAACATCGTCGCAGGTCAACATCTGATGACTCCAGAGCGTGAACTTGCTGCTATAAGCTTTCCAAACTTCTTTTAGGATCGGATAAATTAAGTTTTCACAAATCGCAAATTCGGAGTTATTCACCACACCTTCGCGCATTACATACTCTAGGTCTTGCTGAAAGTATTCAGACACAGGAAAAACAGATTGGGTGACAAAATTCGCTTCGGTATAGAGAACTTGTAGTTCTTTGACCGTTGATCCCAGACTTTTGAAGTTGCTAAATGACATATCGGTAATCTCCAATAACGAGACAAAAAAAGGAGCGCGTAAAGCGCTCCCTTTTGGTGTTAAGGCGCTAGAGCATTGCCTCTAAGCAAACTGCCGATCGTCTTAGCGGTAATTTTTAGCTGTGTGAAAGGGTTCGCGGGAACGACCGTCTTGTATAGGTAGCTGTCAAAGGTGAGCTTCTGCACATCTTTATCGGCGCACATTTCGACAAATGCTTCACGGGTGGCATTAGTGGCATAAAACACATTCTGGAGAATGTCTAGAACTCTGTAAGTCAAGCCGTACTGCTTGTCCCAACGCTTGATGTAGACCTTGAGATCGGCTTCGGTAGGAATACGCTTACCACCTTCCGCAAATTCCACGATCGCCTCGGCACACATGCGCCCAGACTTAGCCGCAAAATAGATCCCTTCGCCGCTTGATTTGGTGACATAGCCAGCCGCATCACCAACGAGGGCAACCCGACCGACGACACGGCGAGGACGGGGATGCTCAGGAATGGGATGAGCTTCAACTTTGATTACTTCACCACCTTCGATCCGAGGCAAGGCGCGAGCGCGAATACCTGCTTGCAGCTTCTTGATCAGTCGTTGGTTTTTGTGCATTGTGCCAGTACCAACGGCGACGTGATCGTATTTGGGGAACACCCATGCATAGAAGTCGGGTGAAACATCATCGCCAACATACATTTCGGCTAAATCTTTGTAATACTCCATCTTGTCTGGAGAAATGCGAATGCGCTCTTGGAAAGCGATCGCATAGTTATAATCACCCGCGTCGATCGCTTTAGCCACGACTGAGTTAGCCCCATCAGCACCAACAATCAAATCAACTTCAAGACTACGCATGACCCCTTCATTGCCGCCCTCAGTAAAGTCTGAGTAGCTGAGAACATAGGGTTTCTTGCCGTTCTCAGTGATCTTGATATCAAGGATGCGCCCATTGATCAGCTTGGCTCCTAAGCTAGCAGCGCGATCGCGTAAAAATGCATCCATCACTTCGCGGCGACACATCCCAATATATTCATCGGGATTGTCTAATTTGATGTCTACTTCTATATTGCTAGGAGAGATCATTTTCATGTTGCGAACGCGGCGATCGATGATGTGATCAGGTAGATCAAATTCTTTAACCATACATAGAGGAATTGCTCCACCACAGGGTTTGGCGTTGTCTAGCTTACGCTCAAATATGTAGGTTTCAATCCCTGCCTTGGCAAGTGTTTCAGCCGCACAAGAACCAGCAGGTCCGCCGCCTACAATAGCAACTCGTAATGTCAAAATGCGCTCCTAAAGCTATATCTAATCGGATTATTTACTAATTTGGATATTAACATTGTCAACCTATAGAGTGGGGGCAAAATTGACGAATATTAATATTTGTGTAGTTATGTGTATTGATTTAGTACATAAACTAATATATGAAATTTATCTGTCCTTTTTGCTGCATTACCCACTTGCCATTTTCGTTACCCATATACGCAGGAGAAACAACTACACAAGATCGGTAATTTTCATCCTTAAAGTTAGTTTCAAAGAAGTATTCAATACCCGGAAGTCTCGTTTCAGCAATCCGTTTTAATGGATTAGGAAGCAACAAAAAATAAGGCTCAATAGTTTGAACTATCCAAAATAAGCCGTTATAAGCCTCCACAAGTTCTAGGGGGTTTTCCCAAAACTCACGGTTACGCATCATACTTTCTGATGTCGCCGAGTAATAGCCTTGGCTAGCTGCCTGAAGCAGATCATAGTCACCACTTTGATAATATTGAACTGCTACATCATATGTGAGACTCTGATTGCTAGAAGCTCTTCTAGGAGTTATCTCAGCAGGAGATGGGTTAACTCGTTGATATCTAGAAGTTTCATCTTTTTTAATTTTTTGATTAGGAAGAATATCGTCTCTATCTTTAATTTCGTTAGAAATATCGTTAATTGCTGCTTTATTTTTTTCGTTTAGTCTAAACTTCAGACCGCGATCGCTACTCTCATTTATAGGGTTGTGAGACGATGCAGAAGCATTGCTAGTTGAATCATTTCCCAAACCTCTTCGATTTCGGGACACATCTTTGGATCCTGATTTACTAGCAGGATCTGGTTTTCGCGATCGCTCTTTTGGCTTAGGATTGCCTGACGAAGATTGCGAATTTTTCCCTAAAAAGTAGCCGCCCGCCCCCACAGCAAGGAGCAATATCAAAAAAGCCGGCGCAAACAATGTTATCTGTCTACTTGAATCTGCTTTAAAGATTTCAATTTCAGTATCTTTGTTTTTTAATTTATCGGAAAGATCCTTATTCTGCTTTCTGAGTTCGGTAACATTGTCAGGGAGCAACAATACATCCAACTGCTTTAATACGTCACTAATTTTATCATCAGTGTATTGGATAAACTGGCGGAACAAAATTTCTGATTCTTTTTCTTTAAAGTCTTTTTCAGTAATATAAGAAGGAATTATTTTTGTATTACCTACTTTTTTTCTTGTATTCTCATCTTTTGTTTTTTCTAAACTTAAATCCTCTAGTATTAATATAACTTCAGGCAAATCTTTAATATTAGAGGCAGTTACAGACTTACAATCTTGGCGATTTGCCAATTGCTTTAATTCTGATGACGACACTTTTGCTTTTGGAGAAACTGATTGAAGTATAGCTAAATTCCCAGTTACATCGGAAGAATTGAGTTTGCTAATTGTTTCTTTATACTTATCAAGATACTTATCGAGACTATCTTTTAACTCAGTTAAACATTTTTTCTCGACAGCACTCAAGACTTTAGATTCGGTAGCAGTATTACTACTTTGCCCATTTGTATCATTCGCAGTCACACAACCACCCAACAAGATTAATTGAGCAATCAAAATTATTAACTTGTTGGGGTTGTGAATCTTGTTCATTAATTTGCCCATCCTTCTGCTAGTACTTCTATTAAAGCCTTAAGCGCAAGAATGAACGGGGGTTCTAAACGAATACTTTCGGTAGTCGCTCCATCTTCTAAGACCAGAGAATCACGAAGTTTCTTAACCACTTTATCCCAAAGTTTAATATTGTCTTGAATAGTAGTATCTAGATTTTCTTGATCGGTCTTTCTGGGATCTCCCAAGCTATAGCCCTTGATCGCAGGAATCGCAATGTCTCGCTTAGCCCTCAATCGCTTGTGATACCAGTACAAGAATTGAGGCAGGTTTACTAGTTCTTCTGCTTTTCTAACTACTTGAAACTCGTCAATGCTCTCAACAACTTCGGGATCAAAGGTAATAAAAGAGTTCCATTCAAATTTGTGCGACCCAATTTTGCAAGGTTCTCCAGCAACAAGCTCTTCTTCTGTATTTGTGGGATCTCCTAACTTCTTTTTACCAACTACCAAACCGCAGGCAGCCTCTTCTTTGGGCTTGTCACTGACTGCTGCATTAGCCTCAGATCCTGATTTGAGCTTTGAAGCATAAACCACCATTTCTTGAAACAAATCGCCGATTTCGTCACCTTCAAACTTACCTGTGTCTGACAACCAGTTAAGCAGACGGCAACCATTGCCGCCGAAGTAAATGTCTGTAGGTTCGCCAGCTTGATAGCGACCATTGTCGTGAAGTACCTGAAGAACAAGTCCGACATAGTAGTGCAATCCTGCCACACCGATCGCTAAAATCTGCAAGTAACCATACAAGCTCTCATGATCTTGTAACTTCCTGCGTTGATTTCTAAGCCAGTCTTCACTTGCCTCCTTTGCTAACGCATCGATCGCACTACCAAACAGTGCTGGTTCTCCCTGCAATTTAATGAATGTATCATTATTTGCTAGCTTAATATCGGTCAAAAACTGAGGGTAGCGTTTGACTATATTACTAAATAGATGTTTTCCAGCCAACTGAACTGAACACTGATAAATAGGAATAATTTGGTTACCTTTTTCCTCCCAAATCGAAATATCAGAAGTGCCACCACCAATATCAATGCAAGCCGCATTTAATAAGCTCTTACCTTTTTTGGAAGCAAAATAATGAGCAACAGCTAAACTCTCTGAACGAATAGTCTTAGAACCCTTAGCGCTGCTCAATTCTCCATAGGTCAGCCCTGTAAACTGGCATAACTTTTCAGAACAAGTGTTCCAAATATTAACGTAGCTGTTTTTGTCTCTGCGAGAGAAAGCGGTTGGATAGGACAGCGCCCAATTAATTTGGGATACGCCGCTTCTCACAGCCTGAGCCGATATCTGCAAAGCCAGTTGCTCAATAAACAAGCGCATTGGCTCTTGATTTTTAGCATTATCCCACTTGAGATTACCGATTAAAAAGTCTTTGCCATCTTCAACTTTACGAGGAGCTTGAAGTGCATAAATTCGAGAATCAAACATTATCTCTGCTTCACGATCGCTATTATGACTAACCTGATTTCTTGCGCCTTTAACAGTTAGCAGACTTGCGATCGGAAGTAGTTGTTTAGGTGGAATAAAATCATCGGTTAATATAGTAAGTCTTTCATCTTGATCGAACGCAGAGACCTGATAATGCAGATTTTCAAAAGAAATTTTTTCGTCTGAATCGCCTTGCTTCCGATAGGCATTGGTAAATGATGTACCAAAATCGACACCGACAGTCCACTCTAGACCACTTGTCTGAATCGGGGTGGGAACTTGTAAGGGAATGCTTCCAACTACTTTGTCTTCACACGAGCAAATCACATGACTGGGGAAACTCGTAAGCTTGGCTAATCTAGAGCGATTGGCAACTCCATATTTATGGATGTTTTCAGCAGGATTTTGAATGTTTGGAAACTCAAAACTTAGCCTCGTATCGTCAATATCTAGTGAAGAATATGCATAATAAACTTTCCATTGAGGATGCACAAAGTTTGGCCAAATTTCGGCGATCGGTAGACCAGAAATTGCATTTTCATTCTTTAGTTCGTATTCTTGTTCTAAATGATGACCATCAACGCTAATGCTCAGCTTCAGTGCAGTCCCCGCACGCAAGCGATCGACCTTCAAGGTATTTAATAAACTTGAAGTATCAGCACGATTGAAGAAACTAGGTTGAATGGGTAAAATCAAAGAAATTGGAGAACCGCCAAATGAAAGATTTTTTACGCTTTCGGGTAAAGCGGCATTCGGGAATGCATCAGGGCGGCGCAGGAAATATAGCTCATCAAAGAATACGTCTTTGAGTGTGTCTCCACGCGGATCGCGCAGTGGCTGATTAATTACTGTGTAGATGCCAAAGTTAAGCTCAACACCAAAGTATAGTTCTGCTGAAATTAGATCAGTAGCTGGATTGATGCCTAATTCGCGATCGCCCCCCAAATCATCAATAAAACTATTGATCAGCGAAGATATTGACTCGCAAAGTCCCATTTTCTGTTCTGCTAGTTTTTTGCGTAAATGCACTAGCCAGCGCGAAAGCCGAGATTTTTGATCTGGAGTTAAATATTCCTCTGGAGATTCGACTGCACCTTCGATAAACCAAGGCAGTCCAGTCCAATCGCCATCTTCAGATGGACAAACAATAGTGCTAGGCGAAGTCATCCCAATAGATTTGTTATTCCAGCGAAAAATATAACCCTTTAACCAAGGATTAAGCCCTCTAGGCAAGTCAAACAAACAATTTTCTGTATTTGGGACTAGCCTGAACAGAGATTGGATAAACTTATTGTTTTTATATCTGGCATCGGTGAGGTCAAGAGGTTGGGCGGTGAGTTTACCAAACTCCTCAAAATCTGGAGCAAGGGCGATCGCTGTCAGCATTCCCCGCCATTGATTAATTAGCGGCTTACGAATGCGATCGTGATATTCATTACTTGGCAAAATAGACTCAAGCGACAACGGATGCGCCCACATGCTAGGGATTGAGTTCACATTTGCCACATCGCTTGACACGATCACATCAATGCTACGCGCCACAGCATTAAAGGCGTTAGGATCTTGACGATTCCACATTCCAGCAGTACCGCGCCTGACCCTGTTATCCCTTAGCTTAGGAAGCATCAGGATCGATCTGTCATTTGCTTGTGTCATTATTGTTGTCCTCTATTTAACCGATTGTTCTAAATATCTACAAATCTCTTGATTTTTTTACAAGCCGCAGATTATATACATGTACTTGGCTAGCCCCACATATCCTCTTGCTTCGATTTGATTAGGATCAATGCCATCCTCTTCTCTTGGATCTAGCTTTAATTTGATCAAGTCTACCTTATCGGCATCCAGTTCAGGCTCAGACCGAGGATCATCCTGAACCAATCGACCAAAATAGATGTCTTCGGGTGAAGTGACTCGTTCCATAAAAAACAACTTAATCGTCTCTGATTCAGAGTTGTGCAAATTATCTAACCAACCTGCAAAGTTTTCACACCAACGAGTAATCATATACGCATCACTTGTTTCAACCGAAGGATTAGAAATATCAGGCAAATGAGTATCTCTCTTATTCATGTTGAATAATGAACCCAGCCATACTTGGGCAACTTTTTCCCAACCCTTTGGTCGATTAGCCAAGCAGTACTCTTCAATGTCTGGAATAATCGTGTTGTACCATACGAAGGCAAATCTAACCGCCGATCTTAAAGCGTGGCGAATCACTGGCTCATCAGGATCATCAAAAAATTCTTGAACGGGCGCATATTTTATAGTCGATGGCTCACAAGGCAAATCAGCCCATCCAATCTGATCTTCAATTCTGCGCTCAGCAAAAATAATTTTTTCATTATTTTCTGGTTTTCCTTGTAAATACAAGAAGTCTCTAACGGCTAATGCCCCATAGAGTTCAACAATGTGAGCTTTGTTTTCTTGTTTCTCACCGCCAGCGCTAAACTCAACCTCGACACGATTTTGATCGCCGATGCAATAGAAAACATCGCAGACATTTTGCATTTGATTGCGGTAATATTGCATCGCGGCAGCAGTATTTAAGGCAAACTCAGGGGCGCGGGCATAGACTTCGTTCGGTTGGACATTTGCTCCACCCGCAGCAAATCCGAAGTAAGGCAATATTAATAAACTACCTATGGTTAAGTTGTCTCTAGGAGTTTTATCTGCTCCACCACCTCTACCTTTATAAAAATCATCTAGTAGTCGGGCAATTACGGGTAGTCCAGATGCACCCGTTCCTCCAAATACTGAGCCACAAAGCAAAATTTTGATATTGCTATTGTCGATCGCATTGTCAATTTCTTCTAAAAGTCTCGCCCAAGGTCGCAGATATTCTGCATAATTCCCTTGATATCGGCTATCTCTAAGAGACTGAAAATTTAATTGACTCATGAACGCTGAGCCGATCGCAGGACGACCGCGAAAACCTTCCGACAGATTCATATTTCGCTCTTGGCCGGTATACAGCACGTCAAACAGATCCATTGCCACAGGATCGGTATCTGCCATGGTGGTATAACCAAAGGAATCGGCAAGAGTATTATTCCCAGCGCCAACAGTGGATATGCCTAGATTGACGATTTCAGTACGCATCCATTGACAGGGTTCACCAGATCTCCAAACCAATCTACGACACTTGTTATAAGTATCAATCTGTTCGCAAGTACGAATGTAGTTACCATTAGACTGATCGGGATCGACAAAAAGAATCTTAATCTTCTCGTCACTCATTAAACCGACAGAAGCAAGATGCACGACCGACTCAACACATCGCGCACCCGACCCACCAATTGCAATCAAATATAAAGCCATAAATTCAGTTTAGATGGGAATGCCTACAGAAGAAACCAGACGACGGATGGCGCGGGAGCCAGGCAGAATGTATTTTGCTAGCCCTGCTGAGCTAATGCTTGTGCCAACCCAGTAAATCAAAATTACATGAATAACGTGACTAAACATAACAAAAGCAATTACATTTTTAGTTTCCTCACGATCCAAAATAGTTACCAAAGCAATTGTGGCTAGGGGAACCATCAGTAAACCCCACCAATATTTTACCGACTCATGGCAATCAGCGCTTTCACGCTGTTTCCAAGAAATCCAAAACCAAATACTAGATGCAACCAATGTGACGAAGATAACAATTAGAGAACTAGGTACAAAGTTTTTGTTCACCCATGCGCCCATGGCAGCAGTTCCAACTCTATCAACAGGTATAGTCCCATTTTGAAATAAAAATATAAAACCCGCCCAAACGATTAACGAGGCTATAAGCGTTCCAAAAATCTTTAGCACAATTTTTTGATAATACTTGAAGGACTAGATATGCGTTGCTTGTTTAAATGTTATACCGCTTAGGAACAGCATTTAAATAACTAGGTAGAATTTAGATGTTTTAAACCTAAGAGAATAGTATATGATCACCATCGATCTTGTCTAGTGATCGCGTATGAGAAGTAATCCAAGGAATAGACCGACAAATTCAGGACGTAAGGGCGGGTTGGCAATTGTTGTGATTGTGTTGGTCGCGATCGCCGCAATATTTGGTGCAGCCATATTTTTTAAGCCAGTCAGTTTACCAATAGATTGCAATGTTGCGATCGCATCGTCACCCACCAGTATCCCATCTAAACAGATCCAAGCTCAGATTTATGTTGATGGCACGCCATCAATCAATGGCTTTGTGGCTGTTAGTGGTAGCCGCTATATTCGCACCTTGAGAACGCTTAGCACAGCCATAACTGAAAAGTGGCAAAATGCTCGAATTAAATTTTATCGTTTTGGGGATAACAACAGAAATTTATTGCCATCTGGAGATTTTCAGCAAGCTCAGACCAGCGCATTCTATCCCAAAGACACAGCTAGCGAGAGTGGATATGCGTTCTTTGAAAATAGTCAAATCACAGATGTGATTAATAATACAGACAAAGCAAACAATGATAGTTTGACGCTGATTGTTACTGACTTAACTGAAAATAAGCAAAATATGCTTAATGTTCTTGAAGCGCTAAAGCAAAAATATATTAATACAGACTTTGCCGTGGGTATATTAGCGTTGCGTAGCGAGTTTAAAGGATTAGTTTATGATGTTGGGCTAAACAATGAAAGCTTTAGTTGGGATACTAATTCGCTTCAACAAAAAAACGACTCTAAGTTTTATCGTCCTTTTTATATCATCATACTGGGGAAATATGCCAATGTAAATTATTTTTATGAACGCCTCGAAGCCTCGGACAAAGAGATTATTAAAGATAGTAAGTTTATTATTTTCGATAAAAAAGTTATAGCATCTCCACTGGTATTAAATCTCAAGGAGTCAAAACCTTCAGAAGAGGAAACTATTAGTAGTATTAATTATGGTGGTGTTTCGATTGAGCCGAGTGATCAAGTAAAAGACAAGATTCAGCTTTTAAGATTAAAGCCAATCGATAAAGATTACAAATTCACTTACAAAATTAATGGACAAGCTGCTCTTGCAAATACCGTTGCCGTATTTGGGCGAGATGTTAGGTATGAAATTGAAGCAAATCGTTTTGATTCTTCGACCAAAAAATTTACGCCTGATGATGCAGCAAAGGATTTTATAAAGTTGCGAGAAGTTACATTTAGTAATCAAGAGACAGAATTTGAAGTTAAATTTAACACTAGTAAAAGTGCAGATGGTACTTATGAGTTAAAAGCCTCAGCATTTCTTGATAAATTATCGCCGTTGTCTTGGATGCAAGATTGGAGTGCTGACGAGAAAAATTGGAAAGATGGCTCGAAAACTTTTAACGCTTCTCAGTTATTTAAGGGTTTGCAAGAATTAGTTATTACTGCAAATAGCGATCGCCCTGCGTCCGATAAACTGATGGCAAAGCTGTGCTTTGTCGCTGAAATCCATTAAAAAAATAAAACAAAAAGCATAAAGGAGCGACTCTTCAAGTCGCTCCTTTATGCTTTTTGGGGCTAAACTATTCTGCATTTAAAAGCGTTTTTAAGCGCTCTTATTGATTTTCTCTAGCTGAAATCTTGATTTAGTAGACTCATCTAAACCATCAGTAAAATCAAAACAGGTCATTTGACCTTCACATTTAGGGGTTTTGGATGGAGACACTTTTGATATTTTGACCTTGATTTTATCCAAGTTGGAATATAAAGCTTCGAGAGAACCCTGATTTTGAGAGCCAAAGGTTTTACTTAACTTCTCAATAAGAGCTGTTGGAGATAGAAAAACTCGATACTCAGTACTTATACTTTTGACAAATAGCTCTATCCTACTAGAATCACTCTGTCTAATCCCAGATATTGTGCCCTCAACATCTTCAGGGCAAGGTTTTTCTTTAAGATTAAGATCGTATACATTAGTGGTGCGAGGATTGTCAGGAGCGCAATCTAAAATCGTATCAACTCTTTTTTTCAACCCTTTAAAAAAGCCGTAGTCTTCTTCTCTTTGTCCCACTTCATACTTCGCCTTGCTTCTGATATCTACTGGAACTTCAAGCAATAGTTTTTCCAAAAAATTCTTTTCATCTTTGAGCTTCGGAGAAATATAAACAGAACCTGGCACAATGGGACGACTGAGGCTGATAACACGATATTCACCTTGATTAATCTTTTTGCTTAGATCGGCTAGTGGACGCAATTCTTCTAGATCTTTAAAATTGTTGCCATAAAGAACTGCGGCGGCATCTACGAGTTTATTGTCTAAAGCCTTGATAGAATTTACAAGCACAGGAGCTTGTTGCGATATTTTCTTAAACCCTTTGCCATAGAGATCGTAGATAGGCATGTAGTAAAATGGGACACTATTTGAATCTCCCATTGCCAGCTTAGTGCTGGTAGATATATTATCTAAACTTTTGATAGCACTATCATTCCTAACAATAATTGCGGTCTGAAGTAATGGAGATGCTTGTGACATTCTTGCAACAAAAAAATATCCTTCATTAATTGCGGCAATGGAAGTAAATGGTTCAGTAGTGAAAGCTATGTCCCATTCTTTTTTAGCTATCTTTTCTTGTGCAGTTTTTAGCGCATTTTCATCGGTGATTGCAACTGCATCAAGTACAAACTGAGTATTTGATTGTTTAGATAGATAGTTTTTTAGTTCGTCGTAGTTTGGTTCCTCATTTTTTTTATTGATCATCAATACCCCAATTGTGATCTTGTCTGGAAGCTTAGTGGATGATATTGGTATTAATGGGCGAATAAAAAACCACAAAGCAGCGATCGCCAAGAGGCACACACTCACAAAACTGATTGTCTTGATCCAGAATGCCAAATCTTTAGAGGTGCTGGTTGGAGGCTTCGTTCCACCCGGATTATTCGGGATTTTGTTGCGTCTCATTAATTTATGTGATTTTGATATAACAATAAAATATTATCAGATTATTATGATGTTATGTGAAGGCATTTAAGACCCTCACCTAACATCAAATAACTAGCGGCACTCGGAGTTATATGCAAGTGCCGATCGCTATAGTTTAAAATGCAGACACTCCTAAGTTTTGTTTCGCATGATTGATCCGCCTCTGCAAATGTTTGAGCTTAATTCGCCCTTTACTAAATTTCGTAAGGCGAGCGCTCGTCAAGAATTTTTAATCACGGCTGAGGTGTCGCCCCCCAAAGGCGCTGATCCAAGTCATATGCTCGAACAAACGCGATCGCTAAAAGGGCGCGTCCATGCAATTAATATTACCGATTCGAGTCGGGCGGTCATGAGCATGAGTCCCGTGGCGGCTTCAGTCTTGATCCAGCAACAACTTGGGATTGAAACTATTTGTCAACTTGCTTGCCGCGATCGCAATCGGATTGCTTTGCAAGGCGATTTATTGGGAGCCGCCGCCCTTGGCATCACCAATATTCTGGCTCTCACAGGCGATCCTGTCAAAGCTGGCGATTCTACAAACGCGCGATCGGTATTTGAGTATGAATCAGTACGATTATTACAATTAATCGCCAAGCTCAATCTTGGGATAGATGCTAACCACAAAGCGTTGCCCAACCAAGGTACAAATCTATTTGCGGGAGCGGCGATCGATCCGCAGTCGCCAAGCTGGTCTGGATTGCAAAAACGTTTTGAGCGCAAGATTAATGCGGGGGCGCAATTTTTTCAAAGTCAGCTAATTACTGATTTCGATCGCCTTGATAAATTTATGAATCAAATAGCCAACCAGTCAGACAAACCGATTTTGGCGGGTATTTTCTTGATCAAGTCGGCAAAAAATGCTCAATTTCTAAATAAATATGTGCCGGGGGTACAGATTCCTGACCATATCATCGATCGCTTAGCCAAATCAGCAACCCCCTTGCAAGAAGGCATGGCGATCGCCGCCGAACAGATTCAAACCGCCCGTGCTATCTGTCAAGGGGTTCACATTATGGCAATTAAAGCTGAACACTTAATTCCCCAAATCCTTGATCTTGCAGGAATTAATACAGTCATCTGAAATACTTTTCATAAACTCCCCAACATCTCAGCAATTTCGATTAACCTAAATAACAAACCTAACTTACATCTATGGCAAGACGTAGATCTTCATCGACCCTGAATACACCACCGACTGACTCAAAACTTAACGGTACTTCGACCAAACTGGCGATCGCAGGCGCGATTTTTGCGGTGGGCATTGGCGTGGGCATTGCCCTCTCCACCCTTAACCCCACACCACGCACTGTTGACGCGATCCGCCTAGACAACCTTGCCCCTAGCCGTGACTTTTGCAACAACTATGGCGCATCAGCAATGGTGATGAGTAGCCGTGTATATGTCACCTTAAATCCATTCAATGTGTTTATCAGCCAAGCCGAACCCGTCCCCGGTTGCGTAGTTTTGCCGAATAACTGGAACGTGCTGTTACAAAAAAATGTCATTAAAGAAGCTGATATTCGTCAATGTAAAGATAGAATGAATACCTTTGGATTCACGGGCGATCTCGATAAGAGTCCTAGCGTTGATTGCATTTACGAAAGCAAAAATGCCGCCGAAAAATTCACTAACGGATTACCTGCTGCCCCAAGCCCCAAACCTCAGCCATAAAAAAAGTGCGCTAGGCGCACTTTTTTTGTGTTTTTTATGAGTTTAATTTAACATTCGTCAAAGGCTTCAAGATCTAATAGATGTCGATATGGCTCTGCAAGTTCTGAGCCTTTAAAAGCTAGCGATCGCAATATATGCCAGTCGTTCAAGCTCTCAAAGGCATTTGCGTAATCGTCACGCTCTAGTCGATCTGCGATTTCAGCTACATCTGATGCAGAGAATTTACTAGGATCGACTTCTGGAGCTTCATCGATTACGTTTTCTGAGGTTTTAGTACTCATATTGCCTTATAACGGTCTTGTGAACGGAGAGAGAGGGATTTGAACCCTCGGTACGGAGTTACCTGCCGTACAACAGATTAGCAATCTGCCGCTTTCGTCCACTCAGCCATCTCTCCAAATTTAACAGGAATTATACTATATCAGATTGGGGGGACAATGCAAGTCAAAATTTAAATTTAAATTTAAATTTAAATTTAACGCTAGTTCAGCCAAAACGAAAAAAGAGCAATCTCGCGATGCGAGAACAAATCAAAGCCCAAAAATTAGCCCAAAAATTAGAAAGAGGCGCTTTCTAATTTTTGGACTTTAAAGAATGGCGACAGCTATACTTTCGATCGCGACTTTATACCCAAACAGGCTAGGATACTTACACATAGAGTCACATAGAGTAAGCAGGAACTAATCATGGTAGAACGTCCTATCAAAAAAGCAGATCGTCAACCCAAACCCGAAGATGGCGAAAGTACTCCCAGTGCCAAGAGGTTTGACGACTCCGACAAAAAACGCCCTAACCGTGATGGTGGCGGCGATAAAAGAGGCAAAAGAAGCGGACGGGATGAAGAAATTAAACAACCTGTAAATCTTGCCTTGGTAAGAGGTCCAAAGCCCACTAAGCCCCAGCCAGAGGTGATTGAAGAAGAGGTTATTGCTGAAGTGGCGGTCGAAGTAACTGAAGAAGGTGAAGTAGCTAACGAAGCGTAAATATAGCTATACGCACTGCCATTGAGACCATATAAAGCCCAGAAACGTTGCGGCGGACATAGCCCGCCGCAACGTTTTTCGGCTTTACTTTATATGTCCATGTTCTATCGATCGCTTAAAATAATTCACAAAAGTACTAACTAAGCCCTGCCAAAAAGATTAAAAATTTGTGATAGTTCTTGCAGATTGATGTCACGCCAATTGATTGAGACTTGACTCTCGATTATTAATCTTCCTTCGATTAAATCTAGATTTAGAACTGAATTGTCTTCAATTTTGTGGAATAGTGCGTTAATAAGTGGTACTTGATCTTTGGGAAACTCGTAATAGATGATGTCGCCTTCAATTCTCATTTTTTCTGGCAATGCTTTGTTGTCGATCTTGCCTCCTTATTTTTCGGGTGCTTACTATTTGTCAAAGGAAAGGTGGGGCAGTATGTGGCAACAGTCGCTAAGGGCTGATTATGCGCCAATTATTGACATTCAGGCACCGCCCGAATATCAATAATTGGCGATCGCCTCTGCAACAGGTAAATAATTTACAAAAGCACTGACCCAACCCGTCGAATAATCCAGTTACCGAGTCGCAGTGCTATAAATTGTTTTTTTAGAACTAAAGTTTTAGATATTCCGATACAGAAATAATTGCAACATCTTGAAATGGATGTAATACAAGCAAATCTTGATCGCCAGTGATGATGTAATCGGCTTTGCCGTTAACAGCTAATTCCAAGAATTTATCATCTTTGCGATCGCGACAAGCAATAACTGTCTCAACGATCTCAATAATTTCTACATCATCAAAGAATTTTGCAATAAATTGTATGCGCTTTTCTTTAGAAATATATTTGTCAAATTTCTTGCGATTTAGAACTTCTTCCAACTCCAATATTGTGATTCTAGAGGCTAAAATCTTACCTGCAACATAAGCTTTGTTAAAAGCTAGGCGTGGTGGAGAACTGGGGAATAATAAGGAACTAACGATGACATTAGTATCTATAACAAAGCGATTATTCATCATCAGCAAGAATTGATTCTAATATTTCGGGAGTTAGCCCATTACGTTCTGCTTCATCTGCAATATCATCCATGATTTGCATAAGTGATATTTTTTTTAATTCTTGTTGTACTAATAGAGTGAACAAGGATTCAATCTTGTTGCGTTGCTGAGGAGTTATTTTGTTGTACTCCCTAGCAATGTCTTCATCTACTTGAATAGAGATCGCTTTCATAGGTTGTGTCTCGCTCCAATGACGGGTAAGCCTTGTTTTTCCCGATCGCCTAGTTGCATATTCAGTTCTAGCAGTTTGCTGAGAATGTCGTCATCTTCGCTAAATCCGTAGGCTTGCATGACGAGTTGATCGAGTTTGGCATGGAGTTTATAGAGTTGGCTGGCGGGTTCGTGGAATAATTCGTTATAGAGCTTGGTGATGCCGTATTGTTTTTTCTCCATTTGTTGACTACGATATTGATGGAGTTCTTGCATCATAGCGCGAATTTTCTCAATGGTTTGTTTTGCTTTGGTTGAGGTGTTGGGGTCGAGTTGTGGGAATGGGAAGGTTTCAAAACAGGTTGTATTTGTGTAGCGAGTATCCCCCTTTAAAGTAGAACTTTGCGCCCCTACCCATAACCGATGTACTTTTGATGTCAAAATCCCCAACACATAAAAATCATCAGAAGCAATCACCATATTGGCTTCACAAGGTAAAATCGAGATGTCAACTGGTGTAAACATTACCCATTTAGCAATTTTCGGCAACGCAAAGTAAAATTTCAATCCTACTAAAGCTTTTCTCATTGCTGGTCTAGATCTCTCAAATAACCACCAATTGTCACGAGTTTTTTGATTTCTATTATTATCTCTTTCTGGTTTGACATGTTGGCGAACAACTTGGAATACTTCTTTGTAAATACTTGCTTCTTCAATGCTCATATTATTGAAATCAATTACCCAATCAAGTTTTTCAAAAGGATAAATTAAGCCTCTACCGTCAATCATCGGCTTTAAAACAGTTCTGTTAGATTCATTGATTTTAATTAATTCAGTTGCTCTATCTTCCGACAAAATAAACCCTTTGCCAATCAGCTTACAACCTTCAAATGATATATCTGTATTTGCTTTGAGCTTTACAGCACTTGTAACTGATATTTCATTTTTCAATGATGAAGAAATAAATGGCACTAAAACACTATCTAGCAATCTTTGCTTAGGTTCTTTTTTTGACCAATTCACAATACTCACATGAACAGCAGCATCACCAGACCATTCTTGAGTAGATATTGCATCATAAATAATCCCGCCATTATTCACAACATACTCTAGACTTGCTTCTCTCCCTGAAACTTGCGAAATAGAATTTGTTGCAACTAAACCTGCTCTACCTTTATCACCAAGTAAATCCGAAGCTTTTCTGAACCAAAAAACACAAAAATCTGGCTGTCCTTTTACGTCAGGAAACTTTTTATAAACTTTCTCAACATATTCATCCCCTAATTCTTGGCGTAACTTTTTCCCACCTAAAAATGGCGGATTCCCAATAATTGCATCAGCCTTAACCCAATCCGTAAACAAAGCATCCGCACAAACAATATTCTGATCCAAAGTATCCAAAGGCAAAGAAGGCTCAGGCAAATTTAACTTCCTAATCGCCACACTACGCCCGATCATCAAAGTCACCTTCGCCAACTTCACCGCAAACGAATTAATATCCATTCCAAAAAACTGCTGCGGAGTCACCAAAGACATATAGCCTCGCGTTGGATCAAGCCCCTGCAAACGTTGCAACAAATCAAACTCCACCGACTTCAAATCCTGATAAGCCATATACAGAAAGTTGCCTGAACCACAAGCAGGATCGAGAATCTTATACGCGCTTAATTCTTGATGTAGAGATTGCAATTCGGATAGAGTCGTTGCCGAATCAATGCGATCGCGCCAATAATTAGTAATTGTTGGCAATACAATTTTATTAATATCTCCCTCAGACGTGAAATGAATTCCATGCTTGTGTCTCAGATCCGATCCCTTACTCGGTTTTAGTTTCTTTTTCTTGTCTTGCTTATTTTCATAAGCACCCTCAAAAATATTCCCAAAAATAGAAGGTCGCACCTTCGCCCAATCCGCCGCCGCCGCCGACTCCAAAGCTTTCAACTCACCAATTTCTAGCTCAATCGGATGGATTTCTTTAAATAAACCACCATTAAAATATTCCACATCTTTGAAGCGCCCCGAAGGAGTTCCTTCTCTTTGATTCATCGCCTTAAACAAACCGCCTAACACATCATAGGAACTTGTCTTTTGTTCAATGCAATCCTTGACACATCTTGTAAAAAGCTGATCGGGCAGTAAATCTAAATCTTCCGCAAACATTGCCAATACGCATTGCAATACAAAACGTTGTGCCTGTAATTCTGAATATTCGCGCCACTTGCGATCGCGCCCCCTCGTAATCAAATCATTATATAAATCCCCCAACTGTCGCGCCGCCTTCTCTGTGATCTCCTTCTGGTTATTCCGAAACAACGGTGTAGCCTTACTGCCACGCATGAAACTAAAAGCAGCCTCACATTTTGGCAGTTCTTCTAATCGAATAATATCAACAGGTTCATCATGCTGATTATCAAAATCATAGATATGAAACTCGTCAAAATTACATAACATCACATATTGAGAACGCTTATCTTTTGGCAACCCAGACCAATACAAACTTGCCTGTGTCCAAATCTTGCGATCGCGCAAATCCACACCCCGACTTTTCATCTCAATCAAGATCCGTCCATCCCAAATCAAATCCGCAAAACCTGTTTTCCCCGTCTTGCTGCTATTTTTAATCACCTCCTCATACCGCGCCCCTGCCTGTATCGCCCCGCCATGACCAAACGCCTGAAAAAAACTATTTAGAAAAGTTTGTGCTTCACTCTTCTCGCTTCCCCTAATATTTGCTGTGACAAAAGCTACAAAATCAGTCAAATTCTCAATGCGATCAGCCATGAATAAGCTCTTAATTTTACTAAAAATTTATCTCAATCATATTTTAGCAAAATATACAAAAAATAGCGATCGCCCCTTTATAAATGAACAAAATAAATGAACAAAAATGCGCCATCCACAGACTGATGAAATCATGAACGAATTGCGCGATAGAGACATACCGCCAATTGGATAAAATGGAGGATGCATAATGAAAGTAGAACGTGGTGAAATTCTGTCATCAACTTCGAGTACTTGACAAAACTCGATTAATTAAACGAATAGGACAACTAGACTTTGAGGCGATCGCTAAACTAGAAAGCGTTGTACTGTTTACACTTGGCTATACAGACTGATGAAATCATGAACGAACTGCGCGATCGCTCTAACCTCCGCTAGAGGCAAGAAGATCGAAATTGTCAGCCAGAAATGAAGTGTTGCCAACCAATCCACATCCTACAGCAGTTGTTGATCAAACCTGCCACAAAAAGGGTCGCAGGGCGAAGCCCCGCATTGGGTTTTATATTTTTCTTTGTGGCGGGTTTGAAAGCAAATTGCTGTAACATTGCGTTTGAGCCGACATTGCAAAAGCAATCTTTACAAGAAAAGCTTGTCTGCGGCGGCTCAACTAGAGCGTTATGCTACTTACTTAAAATTGTAGGCAGCATTAGTTAAACTCTTTTTATTAATGCAAGTGTAAGAATTTTTCGGACTAGGTTACATGACTAAAAATTTCGACAGAAACTTAAAAGAGTTGATATTTGATATCACGGCAAACATCTCTGATAAATATCTAAGCCAACTCCTGATAGAAGTTTTTGGACGATATAACTATCATTTGGAAAGCGCAAAAAAGAACGCTAAGTTTTTTAGCAATACAAATTATTTGTTTTCTTTCTTAGTTCCTACCTATTCTGCATTTCTCACATATATTATCAGTAATGATTTCATAAAATCAAAGGAGATTTTAGGTATTTTTGGACTATTTTTGACTATTCTTACAATTGTTGCATCTATCCTGAAACCTTATGAGAGATGCATCTCTGCGGTAGATGTACTTATTGTTTTAAGTAATTGGAAAACAGACCTAATAGTTAATTTGGGTAGTATTGATGAATCTGGACTAGATGAAGTTCAAAAAAAGAAAGCACTTTATGAGCTTTTGCACAGAAAAGACCAAGAAATTTCAAAGGTAGGGAAAGCTATGATGGAAAACTTGACACCTAAAAGTAACAGCGGTCAAGGAAGCTCAGATAGAGAAAAGAGCTAATTGAGTAAATGTCCGTATGTTGGTATTAAGGTGAAAGGATGAAGGACTTTTGGTTCATAATTTCTAGCTTCTAGTTGATGAAGCAGCCTAACCCTTCGTTGGAGCCGGCCTAACCAAAAGAGATCTTTAAAAGCCAAAGATTGACGGCGGCGGCTCAACTAGAGCGTTATTTAATTTTTATTCCTAATTACGGGCGATCGCCATCAAGTTTGGCTAATCGTTAAGCCGCGTGCTTTGGCACAATACAAGTATTATGATAATCGCGCATTCTTGAGATGAAATCAGATCCATGACCCAAAAAATTTCTTTCAAACTCTCCGAACTGGTTGCCACATTACCCGATTGTCGATTTGAGTCTGATGGTGCTGATCCTATAATTTTAGGGGTGGCGGCGATCGATAAGGCTCAAACAGGAGAAATCACCTTTGTGTCTTCATCAAAATTCGCCTCCAAACTCAAAGATACTCAAGCTAGCGCCGTTATTCTCGACCTAAAAACGCCATCGCCATTACCCTGTATTCGCACTGCTAACCCACGCATTCTCTTCGCCAAAGTTCTCGAAAAGTTTTATCAACCACCCACGCCGCCCGTCGGTATTCATCCGACCGCGATTTTGGGTGAAGGTGTGCAGTTGGGCGCAAATGTGACGATCGCCCCCTATGTGGTAATTAGCGATCGCGTCAAAATTGGTGATAATGTCACGATTTATCCCCATGTCACCATTTATAACGATGTTGAAATTGGAGCTAATACAACCATTCATGCTAGTTGCGTCATTAGCGATCGCACTCAAATCGGCGCAAATTGTCTTTTACATCCCAACACCGTCCTCGGCGGCGATGGCTTCGGCTTCGAGCTATCGCCCAATGGCACATGGTACAAAGTTCCGCAAATTGGTTATGTGATCATTGAAGAGAATGTCGAGATTGGCTGCTCTTGTGCTGTTGACCGCCCTGCCGTTGGCGTGACCATCATTCGCAAAGGTACAAAACTAGATAACTTTGTCCAAGTCGGTCATGGCGTAGACATCGGCGCACACTCAGTTCTTGCCGCCCAAGTCGGCTTAGCGGGAGGCGCGACCCTCGGTCATCATGTGGTCATGGCAGGACAAGTCGGCGCAGCCAATCACATTCACATTGGCGATGGCGCAATTATCGGCGCAAAGTCAGGTGTCGCTAGTAATGTTCCCGCAGGTCTGACGATGATGGGCTATCCTGTCGTTCCTGAAAAAGACTGGAAGCGGATCGTCATCGCCGAGCGTCAGTTGCCTGAGTTGCTACATACAGTTCGCAAATTAGAAAAGCGCATCGAGGAATTAGAAGCAAAACTTGCTGAATGAATCAGCCCCAACACCGCGTGGGAGGTAAGGTGAGTTAATTAACTTGAACCTGCATACTTTCCCATTGGGATAAGCTATAGGTCTTAAGCTGTAATGCATGAATTGCGCCGCTATCGAGATGTTCTTGGATAGCTCCGTATACTAATTTGTGTCGTTTAATCATTGATAAGCCTTCAAATTGTTCAGCGACAACGATCGCCGAAAAGTGCTGCCCATCATGATTTGGATCTTCAACCTGAATCTTCGCGTTAGGGATAGCGGCGCTAATTAATTCGGCAATATTATTGTGAGAAATCATGCTGTACAAACTCAGAAGTTGAGAAAATATAAATTACTTCTCACATTGTGTCATAAAAAGCATGGCAATCACGGGGGATCACCTCTGCATCGATATCTATGTAATAGCTGCGCCCCTGCCAGCCGCCGCTATTACATGAATTCTATCTGTGTGAACTAAGCAACTATAGCAATCCGAAATGAGTTGGGAACAGGCTTCGACTTCGCTCAGCCAGCGTGGACTGATGGCTGAGCGAAGCCGAAGCCACAAATGATTTCGGATTGCTATATATCTCCTTAAAACCCAAAAATTATTCAATGATTTTTTAAAAGCCTTGCTTCGCAAGGCTTTTCTCTTTCTGGTTTAACGCATCGCTTCGCGATGGACTTTGACTAACCTCACTTCATCCTCTTCCGCTAGATATTTATTCAGCATATACACCACATATTCGGGTTTGAGATTGCTGTCGGATTGGCAACTGCCCATGAAATGAATGGTGGGAAGTTCAGCATCGGGATTAATCACATTGACCGTGAACAGGCGATCGCGCAATTCCAACATTTGATGACGACCTGATTTTGAAACTTTTGGCATTTGGATAGAAGTTGCAGCCAGAACACAGTAACTTGCACCTTCCAGCAAATCCATGATGTCGGCGACATGGCGATCGCGTGGGGTGATGAAGGCAAGGGTCAGCGTATATTCGGCAACTTCTAGAATTGAATCAAAGGATGGCGAATGAACTTCAACTTCGGCGATCGCATAGATCGGCAAGTCATCATCTAGTTCTGCTCTAAATCGTTGTTGAAATTCCTCAATAGGAATAGTCGCCGTCAGCTCAAAATCGACAAACTCAGCGTTGCTAGTTTGTCCAAGGGGTAAGGCTTTGGCGATCGAAATACGCGGTAACGGATTAAAGCCCTCAGTATAGGCGATCGGTAGGGCGGCGCGACGAGCAGCGCGTTGGAAAAAGCGATGTAAATCTAGATGAGAAATTAGACTCATATCGCCTAGCTTGCCAAATTTCATGCGAATACGTTGCACTCTGGCTGGAACTGTCGGCTTGTCTAAAGAAATTGCAGGGATTTCGGGCGGTGGAATGATCACATTATGCCCAAATTCGGGACCACAGACTCCACAAGCAGAGCAGCCACCAAAAGAACAGTCAGGCACAGTTTGAGCCGCGATCGCCCTTTGCCAATCTTCAATCAACCATTGCTTATCAATACCCGTATCGATATGATCCCAAGGTAAAGCATCTTGCATTTTGAGTGATGGAGTTTCCCAAATAAGATCGGCTTCAGCGATCGCCTGAGTCCATGCTCCAAAAGCTTTTTGGGTATTTTCAAACCATGCTTCTAAGCCAGCGCCCAATTGCCATGCGCGATATAGAACTTTACCAAGACGGCGATCGCCACGTCCGACAAAATCTTCCATCGCACTGATGCGAACATCGGTGTAGTTGACTTTAATGTTAGCTAAACGCCGAAATTCTTGGCGCAATAGTTTCTGCTTCTGCACAAAGTCACCACTGGACACAGTATGCCATTGGAACGGTGTATGCGGTTTGGGAGTGAAATTAGAAATGGTGATATTAACCGCTAGTTTCTTGCGTCCTTTTTCTGAACATTCATTCTGCAACCAAGCCACAGTATCGACAATTCCAATCACATCTTCATCGGTTTCAGTCGGCAACCCAATCATGAAGTAGAGTTTTACCTTGTCCCAACCTTCGACATAGGCAGTTTTTATCCCTTGTAATAGTTCTTCATCAGTCAAGCCTTTATTAATCACATCGCGCAAACGCTGTGTTCCTGCTTCGGGGGCAAAAGTTAGACTCTGCTGTTGACGACCATCGCCACTGCGTAACATATGGGCGATATTCTCGTCAAAGCGATCGACACGCTGACTAGGTAAAGAGAGAGTTATATGTTCATTTTTGAATCGATTCTTAATCTGCACACCGACTGAGGGCAAGGCGAGATAGTCAGAACAAGAAAGAGAAAGTAAAGAGAATTCGTTATAACCTGTCTCACGCAGCGCTCTCTCAATGGTATCGACCACCTTCTCAGGATCGACATCCCGCGCAGGACGGGTCAGCATCCCTGGTTGACAGAAGCGACATCCGCGAGTACATCCGCGCCGAATTTCGATAGTCAGGCGATCGTGAACGGTTTCGACTAAGGGAACTAAGCCAATACTATATTCGGGCATCGGTGTGGCGACCCGACGCAGAGCGCGAGGGGCGACATCATGGCGATTGGGGGCGATCGCGCCAGTCCTGATATCCATGTCATAAAATTCAGGTACATATACGCCATCGACTTCATTAGCAAGCGCTAACAGGGTTTCGCGGCGATTTTTACCTGCTAATTTAGAATCTTTGAGAACTTCGCCAATCTCAGGTAATAATTCTTCTCCATCGCCGAGGGCAAAGAAATCAAAGAAGTCCGCATAGGGTTCAGGATTAGATGTGGCAGTCTGTCCCCCAGCGAATATTAAAGGACAATCTTGAATACTCAATTCACTCCTTTCTTGCCAAGTCTTGGGAATATTCGCCAGATCGAGCATTTCTAAGACGTTGGTTGCGCCTAGCTCATAGCTAAGACTAAAGCCCAAAATATCAAATTCTCTTAGCGATCGCTTAGACTCTACGGCAAATAAATCAGTTTTGGTTTCGCGTAATTTTGCCGAAAGATCAGGCGCGGGTAGATAGGCGCGATCGCAAAGCTGACCATCTTTAGAATTAATAATGCTATAGAGAATGATATGTCCCAAATTTGACGCGCCCACCTCATAAATTTCGGGATAGGTGAGCGACCAACGCACGATCGCCTTGTCCCAAGGTTTTCGCACTGCACCAAACTCGTTACCAAGATAACGGGCTGGTTTCAGAATTTCAGAGTTAAGTAACTGTTCTACGGGTACGGGCATAATTTTTTTATTTGATCTAATCCTATTTTACGTTTGGAATAGTCATGTTGAGTCGTTGGCAAAGGCGGCGATCGTGCAAGAATGATTAAATCAGGCGGCGGGGCAGGCATTAATCAATGAGGAGAGACTTAATCAGGCTGCTGTCAAAACTGCGGCAGAAATCAGATCCAAAAAAGTGAGAAACTAATCTTTGGTGAATTGCAAACATTTGAGCTACGAGTTTGAAACAAGAATCTTTAGGGCAATCTTCAAAAAAATCTCAAGGGCGATCTTCTTATTGGCAGATGCGAGATTACGTCTACCCGCAACGTGTTCTGATTGCCAAAGCCTTTTTATGCACGTTAGTCTTTATCGGCACAATGCCCTTACTTGCCGAACTGCTGGGACGAGTCGCGCAGGCTCTTGGTAAGGGTGATGTCAGCGCTATTTTGCAGATCGCGGCTTTTACCGTGATCATGTTTGTGTTTCGAGGCTTGGGGCAGTATGGGCAGGACTCGATGATGTCGCAAGCGGCACTGAACGCGGCGCGAGATTTACGAGTTGATGTTTATTCACACCTGCAAAGCCTCGATCTGGAATATTTTGCGGAGTCGCGCACAGGCGATTTGTCCTATCGCTTGACTGAAGATATCGATCGCATTGGTGAAGTCATCGGTAAATTCTTTCATCAGTTCATTCCGTCAGTACTGCAATTGATTTTTGTATTGGCGTACATGATTTATTTGAACTGGATTTTGACGCTGACCACTTTGGCGGTTGCGCCCTTGATTGCGATTTTGATTGCTTGGTTTGGCGATCGCATGTTGAGTCTGAGCCGCCGTAGCCAAGATCAAGTTTCTAACCTCGCCGCCTTATTATCTGAAACTTTTAGCGGTATTCGTCTAGTTCGCGCCTTCGCCACCGAATCCTATGAAATTGAAAGATTTAAACAAGAATCTGAACAAAATAGCCGCCGTAAGTATGCCGCCGATCGCGTGAAAGCCATTCAATATCCTGTAATCGGCTTTTTGGAAGCGGCAGGGATTTGCTTTTTGTTTTTATTAGGCGGTTGGCTGATTTCTAATAACTGGCTGAAGCCCGAACAATTTGTAGCTTTTGGAGCAGGGGTAGCCTTATTGATTGACCCGATCGCAAACACCACAGGCAGTTATAACGAAATTAAGCAAGCCGAAGCTTCCGTCGATCGCATTTTCGAGATTTTTGACATCAAGCCCATAGTTACCGAAAAGCCCAATGCGATCGCCCTTCCCGAAGTCACAGGCAAAGTCGAATATATTAATGTCGGATTCCATTATCAAAGCGATCGCTCGGTGCTTACCGATATTAATCTCGTCGCCAATCAAGGTGAAGCGATCGCCCTAGTCGGTGCGTCAGGCGCAGGAAAATCCACATTGATGAATCTATTGATGCGTTTCCATGATGTCAAGTCTGGACAAATCCTGATCGATGGCTACGACATTCGCGATGTCCAAATCAAGAGTCTCCGCCGTCAACTGGCGATCGTACCTCAAGAGAACATTCTGTTTTCGGGAACTGTTGCCTCTAATATTGCGTTCGGACAGAAAGATTACGATACCCAAGCCGTGGAAAAAGCCGCCAAGATTGCCAATGCCCATGACTTTATTATGGAACTTCCCCAAGGTTACGACACATGGGTGGGAGAACGCGGTGTCAATCTTTCGGGTGGTCAACGACAACGCCTCTCGATCGCCCGCGCCGTGCTTCACAATCCCAAAATTCTAATTCTCGATGAAGCAACTTCTGCATTAGACGCTGAATCAGAAAGCCTTGTCCAAGAAGCATTACAACGCTTGATGCAAGGACGAACAACATTCATCATCGCCCATCGCTTAGCAACTATTAGAAATAGCGATCGGATTATCGTTTTAGAACAAGGTCAAATTGTCGAGTCTGGAACTCATGACGAACTTCTGGAAAGAGCAGGACGTTACGCCCAATTGCATTCCCGCCAGTTTGATACAATAGGTTAGGATTGTGTAGATTAGTGGGTTTTTTATGATTTTCATTAATCCTAAAGGAAAAAGATTACTTAATTGACTATCCGATTTATGACATTGAGCTAATCTTTGTGGAACTGCCAAAGTTTAAAAAACAATTGTCAGATCTAAGATTTACGATCGATAAATGGCTCTATTTTCTGACAGAAGCGCGATCGCTGATCCAAATCCCCGAAGAAATGGCAGGGATTCCTGAAATCAAAAAAGCCTTTTACATGACTAATCAGGCAAATCTCACTCTTGATGAACTTGAAGATCAGGAAAAAAGTGAAATTTTTATCCAAGATCAACGCGGTGGTGTGACTAAAGGCATTCAACAGGGCATTCAGCAAAATAAAGTTGAGATGGCTAAGAAAATGTTGAACTTGGTAGGCGACCTCATAATTTGTCAAACCACTGGTTTATCGATCGCTGAAGTCGAAGCCCTAAAAGACTCAAACCTTTAGCGTAGTATGATTAAGACCCTGTGATTTCACAGCACTATAGTTAACAAAAAATTTTAAGTAACTTTTGATAATGTCTCAAAGCCAAACTAATTTCACGACTCTTTTAGAACGCGGTGTTGTGGAAATATTTCCTCATAGCGAGTCTGAGAACTTAGGCGATCGCCTTGCCAAAACCGATCGCCCTCTCCGCATTAAATTAGGCATTGATCCCACCCGTCCTGACTTGCATTTAGGGCATACTGTCGCCTTGCGAAAACTGCGACAGTTCCAAGACGCAGGACATAAAGCCGTATTAATCATCGGCGACTTCACCGCCCAAATTGGCGATCCCACAGGGCGATCGGAAGCTAGACCCCGCCTGACGACTGAAGAAGTTGCTTACAATGCCGAGACTTATTTAGAGCAAGCTCAAAAAATTCTTGATTTTTCTAGCGATCGCTTTGAGTTACGCCGCAATAGCGAATGGTTAAACCAACTCGATTTGCAGCAAATCATCAATTTGCAAGCCAGCATGACCGTGGGGCAGATGCTAGCCAAAGAAGGATTTAGCGATCGCTACGAAAAAGGTACGCCGATTTACCTGCATGAATTTTTATACCCATTGCTACAGGGTTATGATTCCGTGGCGATCGACTCCGATGTAGAACTAGGCGGAACCGATCAAAAGTTTAATATTCTAGTTGGGCGTGACTTGCAACTCAAAGACAAAACTCGTCAAGCTAAACCAGCCCAATTTGGATTGCTGTTGCCTTTATTAGTCGGCTTAGATGGCATCCAAAAAATGTCTAAATCCCTAGGTAACTATGTCGGGTTGACCGATGAGCCATTGAGCATGTATTCCAAACTCGAAAAAGTCCCCGATACCTTAGTCGATAAATATTTTGAGTTACTCACCGACATTGATCTGGCAACTCTGCCCGATAATCCTCGTGAAAAACAAAAACAACTAGCCAGAGCGATCGTTGCTCAATATCACAGCCCCGAAGCCGCTCTGCAAGCTCAACACGATGCCGAACAAATTGTCCTCGCTGGCAATACCGCCGATCTAGGCGATATCCCTGAATTTGACCTCAGCCAAATTAATTTTCCTGCGCCCTTGCACTATCTAGTCAAAGCCTCTGGACTTTGCAAAAGCAACAGCGAAGCCCAAAGCCAAATCAAAAATGGCGCGGTCAAACTTGATGGTGAAAAATTAGGCGATCGCACTTTTGCCAATGTTGATGAGTTATCAGGCAAAGTCTTACAAGTCGGCAAGAAAAAGTTTTTGCGTTTAATATAGCGCTTAAAAATTCTCGTTAGGATATAAATCTCCAAAAAATAAAAGACAGCGCATTGCGCTGTCTCCTATTTTCTTGTTTTTTTATTTAGCCAAAACAAATTGCAAAAACAGTCTATCTAAGTCTTAGAAAACCACTGATGCCAAGGAAAACATCATTTCCTGCAAGTGAAGCCTTTTGCTCATCACTCAGTCCACTGACAATGCTGTTAAAAAGGGCGATAACTGCATTGAAATCGTTGACGTTAATAGTCGCAGATACTGAACCAGTCACATCACCAGGTAAAGAACCGCCAAAAGATGGGTTTCCACTGCCGTCTCTTGGAATCAGCGCCAAATAACCACTGACCAAACTATTTGCATCTGAAGTACTAAGTCCTCCACCAATTAGAGAGTTGACTAAGCTTGAGCTAGATGCGACTCCAGCGTTGGCAATAGCAAGGGTTTGAGATTGGGCGGTAATCCCGATCAAGACGGTGTTAGTAGTAACGCTTGTATCGATATTTGAAGTCGAAGTCCCTGAATTAACGGGTAGACGGCCAGCTAGGACAGGCAAACTGCTGGCAAAACTGAGTACAGAAGCTAATAGAACAGACAATACTTTTTTCATAGCGAATCACCTTAATTATTTAAGTTATACAAAACAGAAACTTATTTAAGTCACTTAAGTTAAGCCACCTACAGCTAGCTCAAATGACCCACATAAATTTATCTGCGCCCAAGGTAATTAAAACCATAAGTGACTCCCAAAATAATCTGACTACCCGCATTACTGTTGTTAGCAACATCAGAGTAAGTCAGGTTGACATTAAGAGGCACTGTGGGATCAGGAAGGTAACCAACTGTGAAGTTAAGCCCCTGTCCAGACCAACCTGTACTAATACCCCACTGTGGATCAACTAGATAGCCAACACTACCAAAAACTCCAACTCCACCATTGCTGTCAGAGTTGCGATAAGAGCCGCCGCCAACCCCAGCACTCAAGACTAAAGGCTTAGCATTGCTGGGATCTTGAGGGTTTGTTAAAGTGGACAGGGTGGCAGCTCCATAAACCGAAGAACTGGTTTGACCCGCCTCTGTGCCATAGTTAGCAAAGTTAGTCCAACCAGCAGCGATGCCAACTCGGTTTGTCGAGTCTTGGTAGACCAATTTGTGTACTTTAAGATCAAAAGAACCATTAGAACCGAATCTACGAATGCTATTGATGTTAAAAACACCTTCAACTGCAAAATACTTACTGGCATCACCTAAGCCAGCACCGACAGCGATACTACCATCAACAGTGTCTCTCAATCTACCTGCGGTGGCTCCAAAGATACCAACAAAAGCATCACCAGTTTCTAAGCCAAAGCCAGTAGGCGTACCAGAGTTCAAGCCAGGCAGATATCTCGGCTTTTTGGTAGTGATCGGCTGAATCTTGGTAAATGGAGAATTGGATGTTGGCGAGGACTGGGCAATTTTTTCACTTTTCAGGGCATTTTCTACAAGATCAGAGTTAGGCTTTGTAGAAATTAGGATAGAAGAACTGGGCTGAAAAGTTAAATTTTGGGTATTGTTGCCAGCTTTAGATTCCTTTAGATCTACTGCGGAATGACTTGCTTTTGTCTCAGCAACAGTTGACTGAGCCAAAACCTCACTAACTTGACCGAATCCACTAAGCCCAAGGAATGTTCCAGAGATCGCTAGCAGTGAATTTTTTACCATGGAGCTTTTTATCAACATCAATATTATTCCTCAACCACAAGCTAACTTTAATGAACCTATGCAACCTTTGGCTTAAAATTAAGATATTGGGAATGCAAATGTTCTTGATATTAATATATCTTACTTTAGATTATGGCGGCAACGACTTTACGTCTAATTTCTTTAACATTGCGTTGTCGCATCATCATAGACACAAAAAACTTGGTAATTAAGACCACTCAACTTATTTTAAATCTTGATTTTAAAACTCCAACTTTGTTAAGAACTTGACTAAGCAATTACGCGCTGAATTAAATGCAGTGTTACGATTGCAACCTGAGCTATTAGCCAAAAACGCAAATTTGTTGATTGCAGTTTCAGGGGGGCAGGATTCGCTATGTTTAGCCAAGCTTTTGCAGATGCGACAGGCAAAATATAATTGGAATTTAGCGATCGCCCATTGCGATCATCAATGGCGCAGTGATTCCAAGGCTAATGCTGATCATGTGCAGAAAATCGCGGCGGAATGGGGGATCACTTTTTATGTGAGGACGGCTGCAACCTCTTTAACGAGTGAGGCGACTGCGCGAGAATGGCGCTACGCGATGTTGATAGAGATGGCGAAAACGAGTAATTGTACTCATGTAGTGACGGGGCATACCCGTGGCGATCGCGTTGAGACTTTGTTATATAACTTAATGCGTGGCAGTGGCGCGGATGGACTTGCTTCATTGACTTGGCAGCGATCGCTTACCGATGAGATTAAGCTAGTGCGTCCTTTATTAAATGTCAGTCGCCATGAAACCGCCGCCTTTTGTCGTGAAAATCAAATTTCGATTTGGGAAGATAGCACTAACCAAAATCTTGATTATCGACGAAATCGGCTACGTTTAGAGACGATTCCATATTTACAAGCACATTTTAATCCGCAGTTAGAAAATGCGATCGCCCAAACTTCAGAGCTTTTGTATGAAGATGTAATCTATTTAGAAAGCCAAGCGAGTCGGTTTTTTGAAGAGCATATTTCCGTAATTTGGGATGAGCAAGCACCTTGCTTGCATCGTCAACTTTTGCAAGAACAGCCTTTGGCTTTGCAAAGAAGAATTGTCAGGCAGTTTTTATCGCGCTATTTGATTCATCAGGTAAATTTTGATGATGTAGAGCGATTTTTAAAATTGTTAAAGGCGCAAAATCGATCGCAGAGCGCACCATTTAAGGGAAATATGTCCGCATTTGTGGAACATCCTTGGATTGTTCTTCGCAAATAGCAAAGTGTAGTGGCAATTCATGAATTGCTACTACACTTTGCTATTTGCCGCCAAGGGCGATTAGGGCAAAGAAACTACCACTATTCCAGAGGCAATGTAATAGCATCGAAGAGAGGAGGTTTCCCGATCGCCAATAGACAAAGCCCATCACCATTCCTAAAACGCTGAGGGGAATGATATCGGCAAGATTTAAGTGTGCTAGAGCGAATATAAATCCACTCAAAGCGATCGCGCCCCAAACTGGCAAAAATTTAGTTAGCGAAGGTAATAAAAACCCGCGAAATAGATATTCTTCAAAAAAGGGAGCGGCGATCGCTAGAGTTGTCCAGAGCAGGAACTTGGGTAAATTGTTTTGACTATCGGTCAAGATTGGTAATAGAGGATTACCACCGCCTTGCCCTTGCAGAAACTTTTGACTGATGATAGAGACAATTAAAACTAAGGGAACTGCGGCAAAATATCCGCCAAATCCCCACAGTAACCATTGTGGTGAGACAAGTTTAAACCGAAACCAGCCATCGGGTAAGGGGCGATATGAGGCGAGGCTAGTTTGCAGAACTGGCAACATGGGAATAACGGACAGGGTATAAGGAATTAGCACCAGCCATGCTTGTAATGTGAAGTCTTCACTGGCTCTTGATTGAATCCCTAATAGCTCAAAGATTAATGGCAGCACAAACTGAGTCATTAAACAAAATGCCGTAAACCATAGCACCATGACTTCCCAAGTTACGGCAAGCCCCCAAGGGACTTGCCAATTAGTTGAGCTAGGATTGTGAAATAGGGAAGATTTACGAAAGAAAATCCATTGAATTAATAGCCCTAGCCAAATCAAAATTCCAAGGCTACCGCCAATTAAGGGAATGGAATTAACAATGATTAATCGATTAATTGCAGAACTTACTTCTATTTGGGCTTGTTGTTCTAGTTCAGGTAATTTTTCAGGTCTTTGTTGACCTTGATAGAGCTTGGTCAGAGCAGCTTTACGATACCAGCCGTCAAGGGTGCGTCGAATTTGAGGCTCAGCATTGGGAAATAACATAGTGGGTTCTGACCACAGCCCTTTGAGGATTTGGGCGGTTAATCCATTGGTGGTCATGGAGGTTCCCTCGGATGCGGTCACACTTGACCATGTGGCGATCGCCCCTTGAATATCCCCAGTTTGAACTTGCAGTAATCCCATGCGAGTACTGAGTTCGCTAATGTTTGTCTGCTTCTTTTGAATTTGTTTGTTGAGATCTTGAAGATCTGCGCTTTCTACATTTTGATCTTGATTTTTCTGCTCTAAAGATAAGCGATCGAGGGTTAATTTATTGGCGGCACGGACTTGTTGATAACTGCTAAGCGATTGTGCATAAATATTCTGAGAGGGATTCTGAGAATTATCCTGAGAGTTCCCATCACCGATCAAAATTTGAAATATATCATTTGGGGAATTTTGGGGAACTTGTGTGGCTTGCAGGATTAAATCTGTTTGTAATAAGTCTAATTTTGTTTGCTCTTGAGGATTGTTCCAGCTAGCTTGTAAGGTAATGAAAATAAATAAGATAGATAATAAGCTGAGAATACTTAACAGTAATGATTTAGCATTCAAATATTTAGTATTCAAAGATTTATCATTCAACGGCTTAGAATCCATTATTTTATTTCGGGCGATAGGGCAAAGCGTTATTCATCGTACAACAATTTGCTGCTGACTGAGAGACTTCCAAAAAAAATGTAGGGGCAATTCATGAATTGCCCCTACATTTTTTAAACCCTTCTCTAGTTTCATGTCAGCGCAAAGCGCTTAACCGATCGCGAATAGTTTGGCGTAATAACTTCCCTGAAGCTGATTTTGGCAGAGATTCCCAAATATAGATTGACTTAGGTAATTTGTATCGAGCTAAAGATTTTTGCTCACAAAAACATCTGATTTCTTCTAAAGTAATTTTTGCCGATGATAATCGAGAATTAGTTCCAACTATAGCCACAACAATTACAGCCACAACCACCTCCCCCCATTCCCGATCGCTTATTCCTAACACACAAACTTCGGCGATCGCAGGATGTTCTAATAAAATTGCTTCGATTTCTGTTGGATAAATATTTTCACCGCCACTAATAATCAAATCAGAGCGCCGACTAACTACATAGAGATATCCACCATCATCAAGATAGCCCAGATCACCTGTATGTAGCCACCCATCAATAATTGTCTTATGCTCAGATTGATTAAGATAACCAGCCATCACACTTGCTCCTTTAACGAGGATCTGCCCGATCGCTCCATTAGCCAGATCTTGGATAGAATCATCAACAATCCGCAAACAGATTCCAAACAGTGGCAGCCCTGAAGAACCTTGTTTAAGAGCCACTTGATCAGGTGAAAGAGTCGTAATTTGAGAAGCTGCTTCTGTCATGCCATAGGTGGGCATAATTTGCAGATTTAATTCTAGACATCGTTCTATTAGTTCTTGGCTAGCAGGTGCGCCGCCCAATAAAATAGCGCGTAACTTCTGAAGGTGTGACCAGTTAGCATGTCGCAATAAGCGCATCAACATCGTTGGTACAAGAGAAATTATGGTCACATTTTCATGGGCGATCGCCTCTAAAACTTGGTTCTCATCAAATTTCGGCAAAAGTGTTAGCGCCGTGCCATTGATCACACTTCGCCACGCGATCGCCAAACCACCCACATGAAAAAGTGGCATACAAATCAGCCAATTATCATTCGGTTCGACACCTAAATTTAGGGCTGAAGCGATCGCGCTATGAAAGTGATTGTTATAGGTTAATGGAACTCCCTTGGGTTTTCCCGTTGTGCCAGATGTATAAAAAATACCCTGAATATTTTCAAGATAAATACTTTGATTCTTGAGATTCTCTTGATTACTGATGTTACTTGAAACCCTCACCCCCCAGCCCCCTCTCCCTTGATGGGAGAGGGGGAGTAAGACTAATTTATCAATCTGAATAGCCTTGGCGATCGCCTGAGTAACTTCATCATAAAATAAATATTTAGTCGAACTATCTTCTATCTGCCATCGCAATTCTTCAGCCGTAAGTCGAATATTAAAAAAAACGGCGATCGCCTCACATTTAGCCAATGCATGAATGAGCATAATATATCTAGGATGATTAGTCAGCAAAAATCCCACGCGATCTCCTGATTTTATGCCCAATGCTTGCAAACGTTCCGCCAAGTCATTAACATCATGATCTAATTGCGAATATGTCCAAGATTCTGTTTCAGGACTAGAGGGCGATTTGAAGATGAGAGCGATCGCTTCTTTTTTCTGAACTGCGCGTTGTGAAAGCCAATTTGGTTGAAATTTAGCTTTTAAAGATTGTTTTGGCAAGGTCTGTCTCAACGCAGTGTTACACTTTCAAAATATGTTATGGGTAATTAGTTTCACTGATATAGCGCTTAACCAATGCGCTGCTATCCAGAAAATAGATAGCCATTTAACAACGATCCTCAATAATTGTTTGAGATATAGGATTCCCCTGTATGGCGATCAAAGATACTCTAGGTTGCTGTTTTGAATAGATTGGGTTTACATGGCTCACTAAACCTGAAGTTAGTAAGGAACTGTAAAAGCCAGCTAGTTTATCCGATTCGTCTACTGAATTAAGAAGAACTTTGATTGCTTGGCTTAGCTTTTGAAGCTCATCTATTTCAAGCACTTCAAGCTGACCGATCATCTTTACAAGAGTTGATTGTGTCATTGGATACAAAACCTGTACGACTAAGAAATCTTTGTTTATACTACCAAATTTTGATTTAGGATCGCTAGCTCAAACTGACCAGAAGTTGCTCCGAAAAAACTACTTTGGTTCAAGAAAGAATAAGATCACCTATCAATTTCTTGACTTTGCGATCGCCGATAATCTCTCGGAACTAAACATCGAAGCCAATGATATTCGCTTGTTCAATCTTGGCTAGAAGTCAGTCACTGCAACGGACTTCGCGATTGAGCATAACGGTCTAGTTGAGCCGCCGCAGACAAGTTTAGATTTTGAAGATCGCTCTTGCTGGGTCGGCTCCAACGCAGTGTTAGACCTCTTTAAGCAGAAACTTATGACAACGGCAAATATGAAATCCGATCTCTGTACTCGTCATCCAGGGAAGCAAGAGCAGCTAGTACTAGTTCCTCAATAGTTTCACCCAAGCTCATGCTTGGATTGATTTGGAAGATTCCAGGAATGTGCTGCCCCTGAGCAAGATGATCGATTAGGGACGAGCGATTTAATAATGTACCAAAAAAGTAAATCTGGAAATCTGAGGCTTCGTTAACTTAGTGGTACTTTATTTTTCCGCTCGTCCCTTAGATGGACAGGCATAGAACTCCGATTATTCGTTACGAGAATAAAGTTATATTTTTCACACCAAATCAGTATTTCTGGATCTAAAGTACCTTTTGGCGGTGTATTGGGATCGCCAATTGCCCAGACTGCTAAATCGGGTTCCTTTCGCCGTAGCTGTATTTGATAAATTGGAGCGAGATTTTCATCCATCAAATACTTGGTTTGCATAGGATTTTCCTGATGTTAGTCGTTCGGCTCGAAGTTGACGCAATTTTTCAGAAGTCGGTGGTGAATTAAGCTTTTGCTCTTCTCTCATTTTGTGTCCCCACTCTAGCCAATTAGTGAGGTACTCACCGATCGCTTGTTTGTTGTGAAGATAGTAGAGAACAGTGGCATAAACCTGCTCTAAGCTTAATGATAGGTATGTTTTAGCAATTTCTTCTGGTGTTCGACTGCGGTAAATGTAGTCATACAAAACTGTTTCAATACCAATTCGCGTATTTTTTATGCGAATGTCATTGGTGGCAAGAAAAATAAAGTAATCTTCTAGTTGCATAGTTTATGTCTCCAGAATGTTAGAACTAAACCGAAAGATCATCACTGCGTTGGTCAAACCTCCCTTTGATTATAGTGGGGCTGATACACTGCCATAACTGTAAACTTTCTTAGATTGCTATCTTTTTTAGTATTAAGCTAATCGGCATTTAAGTTGCAAGAAATATTAATATAGAACAACAGACTTACTGAGAATAATAAAATGCCAGCACGGAACTTTTTAAACGAAGACCAAGTAAAAAGATTGCAAAATGAATTACGAACAAGTGAATTG
>JANODY010000129.1:0-44934 GCA_031412945.1 Cyanobacteria bacterium SOY_65_metabat_81 | reverse complement strand
CAATTCACTTGTTCGTAATTCATTTTGCAATCTTTTTACTTGGTCTTCGTTTAAAAAGTTCCGTGCTGGCATTTTATTATTCTCAGTAAGTCTGTTGTTCTATATTAATATTTCTTGCAACTTAAATGCCGATTAGCTTATCCTATTCACTGCCTTTGAGGTCTTTACATTTGTCCGATAAATTTTTCACATCGGCGCGAACCCAGTTAAACAATTGATCGGTTCTGTTTTTAAAAGCATGACCCCAGAAACTTGAATAAAAGATAGGTGAATCAACATTCTTTTTACTCAGGTTTTCTTTAACTTTCTTCTTGAATTGATCCCCGTAACCAGCGTCCTGAGTGGCAACACCATGAATTAAAAATACGAGCATAAATTCTAAAAATTATCTTTTCTGGAGCATAGTAAGACCTAAATACTCAAAAGTAAAGGTGATACTGGGCTATTTACCTATTTTTTAGCGAAATTCAACTTTCTTCCCAGAAATCAACATTAAGTATATCGTCAATATCTCGGCTAAATTGCCATGTATTAGGAAAATTCACAGACTTATAATCTGGATCTGATCGCATTAACTTGAGCGCATCATCAAAAGCATCTTGAAACAATTCAGGACTGTTTGCATAGTTCTTGAGGCTAGGTGACTGTCTCAGGATTTTGCAAATTTCCATCCTTGTTCTATTGATGGTTCTAACCCACCCTGCATAGTCATATTCACTTTTGACATAGATGCGCTTTAGTAAATGCTCTAGCAAAGTGGTTAGTCTATTTTCTAATTCACGTCTATCCCTGCCAGCCAAACCCTCTAACTCCTCAATTAAGTTTTCGACATCAAGATTTTGAAAATCGCCGCACTTTAACTTTGCGATCGCCTCTTCTAACCACAAATTAAGATCGCGATCGTACAGCGTAGATTTCTGCTTGATAGTTTGTGTCATAAGTTTCTAAACACTTGTCCAAAAATTTAAATTTAAAACTTTCTTAGCATCTTGGCTAAATTGCCATACATTAGGAAAAGTAGTGTCAGCATATTCTAGTCGAACCAGTTTGAGCGCAGTATCAAAAGCACGGTCAAAAATCTGTGAGAAATGACTTTTCAGACTGGGAGACTGTTCTAATAATGTAGTTAATTCAGCCCGTTGACTAACGATGGTAATTTCCCAACCTCGATAACATTCGGGCAGGTTTACATAACAACGCTTCAGGATATGTTCAATTAATCTAGTCAAACGTGACTCTAACTCGCGCCGATCTCTACCCGCCAAACCTTCCAACTCCTCAATTAAGTTTTCGACATCTAGATTTTGAAAATCGCCGCACTTTAACTTTGCGATCGCCTCTTCTAACCACAAATTAAGATCGCGATCATATAGCGTAGATTTCTGCTCGATAGTTGTTGTCATTAGATTACCTCCAAATCACTATTCGACATTTGCTTGATTGCTTATAAAATTTGAGTAAAGTTCATCTCAATTTACCTACCAAAAATCAGCATTGAGTATAGCGTCAATATCTCGGTTAAACTGCCATATTTTAGGGAAATTCACAGATTTATAGTCTGGATGAGCCTTCACAACCTTTAAAGCATCCTCAAAAGCCTTTTGGAATAAATCAGGACTATTGATATAGCCTTTTAAACTTGGAGACTGTTCGAGAATATCTTGGATATTGTTGCGAGTCCTAACAATTGTAACGACCCACCCCGCATAGTCATACTCACTCTTGACATAGCAACGCTTGAGAATATGCTCAATGAGTGTAGTTAATCTTCGCTTGAGTTCACGCCTATCTCTCCCTGCCAAACCTTCTAACTCCTCAATTAAGTTTTCGACATCCAGATTTTGAAAATCGCCACATTTTAACTTTGCGATCGCCTCTTCTAACCACAAATTAAGATCGCGATCGTACAGCGTTGTTTTTCTTTCAGTCTGGGGCATAGGTTTTAGTCAGTGAGCATTTATACAACATCAACCAAATCTATCTTAATTCTTTTGCCCACTGCCCTAGCTGCCTTATCCAAAGTTCGTAAAGTTACAGAATCATACTCAGGATCGAGTAAGCGATCTAGTGCTGCGCGGCTAGTTTCCATAGACTTAGCCATCTTGGATTTAGTTAAGCCACGGTCCTTCATTGCTTGCTCAACTTGCCAAGATAAAACACGCTTCAGTGCAACTTCTGTTACTTCGTTTAAAATTCCTTCCTGTTCTAGAAAGTTATCAAAAGCAAAACCTAAATGACAATTGTTAGACATGGTTAACTCCTAATTTTGTTCTTAAACTCAGTTTGTCGCTTGATGGCTAGATTCAAATCTTCCTTAGGTGTTTTTTGCGTTTTCTTAGTAAACCCGTGCAGATGCACCAACTATTCTAGATTTAGTTACCGATCTTCAAAACAATGGCTAAGGCTTGGCTAATTTCTTGCATTGTTGCATCATCTAGAGTTCCCACTTGCTTGATTAGTCGTTGTTGGGAAACAGAGCGAATTTGAAAAGTGTCTGCGGTCGATAATTTGCTGAGTCTATTTTTTGTTGTGGGTTCAAGCTTCCCCATCCAAGGGACTTGGGCAAATGTTGGGTTCTATCCTGTAATCGGAACAATGACTTTTAATCGGAGAACGCCTATTTCGTCACTACTAACAATTATGCAGGGTCGAGTTTTTCCAATTTCATCGCCGATGCTAGGATCGGCACTATATAGCCAGATTTGACCTCTAAGCATAGTCTTGATACTCATAGAAGTCTTCGTTGTTGGCATCGACAAATTCAGTCAGGTTGCTGTTTTCAGCATAAAAGGGGCGCATGATTTCGGCAGCCTCACTTAGGCTAAGTTTTTCTGGTTTGTCTATGTCTTGTCGCAGTAGCTTTAAGGCAAATTCGATTACCTCTAGGCGATCGCTATTCGACATTTGTTTGATTGCTTCTAAAATTTGAGTTTTAATCATAGTTTTTTGAATAAGCTAAAGTAAAAAATCGCTTCTATCTATTTTGCTGCTCACATTCCCAAAGTACATAAATCCAATGGGGAATATGATATGGGATATTTGAAATTTCAGCCTCAGATGGGTAGGGAGTGCGATCGCTATAAAATTTACCAATTTTTAGAATCAAACTATCTCGCAAAGCTTGTTGACTCGATACTTGATATTGGTGGGTAATAGTAATTTTTTTGTCCATCTTATTTTCCCAATAGGGTTTAGCTTTACCAATAGTCAGCAAACAGTCAATAAGCTGTCTTTTTTCAGCTAAATCGCCTGTAGACATATATTGATTGAAAGATTCAAGCCACATTTGCGATAATTCGTCTGGATTATTTGCAGGGTTTTGAAAACAAGACGAGATCCGTTTAAATGCACGATGGAAAAATATTTTTAGATCGCCATTTTTTAAATCCCTGTTATCTATCGGTAAATCCTTAGCTATTTGTTGATAGATATCATCAGCAATCAAAGTCTCTTGATCCCAATGCAATATATATTCACCTTCTGCTTGTAGATGGGCTAGTAAGTCTGGTTCTAAAAAATATGATTCTTTATGACTCCAGCCAGTAACTAAGATATGTGAGTCCCTAATAGCTTCTTTACATACTTGATAGTTTTTATAAGTTGCATAGTATAAATCCTCAATATCAGGATATTGATCGCAAAAATCTAATAACGGGCATGGCTGTAAATCTAGGTCAACCAATGCAAAAAGCTTTTCTGGATTAAGGTAAGAATTTTCTGGATCGCTATTGTGAAGCTCTCTTAACTGGGCATAGACTGATAAAACTGAGCTTCGCCCACCACAAGGTATAAACTTAGGCTGCTTTCGATTCCACCATTTTGGGATAGTTTCTCTCCAGAAATTAGCATCTGGTCTCCGTTCAAGCTTGCTAATTTGTTGTGGATTATAAAATTTCTCCAAAATTGGATCGCCTTCACATAAAACAACAATGTAATTGCGAATATCGCGCCACTTGATAATGCTAGAACAAAATTTTTCTTGCTCTTGTTTAGTAAAAGTCATAGATTTATTTATTTAAAATCGGTTGACTCATTTTTGGGGCTAGCTCCTTAACATGTCGTGGTGTTAGAGCTTCGCACAAATAAAATGAATGGGTCGCAAGGATATATTGATTGTCACCCCATTCTTGTAAATCTTTGACGATTTGATATTGCCAATCTGGATGTAATCCATTTTCAATTTCATCAATTAGAACAATAGAGTTTGTTGCTTTATTATGTCGAATCCATGAATATAAGCAAACCCTCTTAAGTTCGCCATGACTTAACTCACCTAGACTTAATTCCTTATAATTTTTATCATCAATATAATAGCGAATTGTCAATCCGTTGCATTCAGGAGTAGGTAGAATTTCTTTGTTGCCTCCAAGTATATATTTTAACTCTTTTGTTAAATCAGAAAAACTACTACCATAATAACCATTCTGAATCATAGATTTAGCATCTTCTTCAAGGGCTGCTTTAAAAGCAGATATTATTTCATTAACAGCAAAAGCATTGAAATTATACAAGTTTCCAATTTCTAATCTTGCGTTTTCTAAATTTTCTCCATAATTTTTATCAATGTCAAACATATTTTTAATATCTTCATTACTTAGAAAAATATATGGCTGCGTAGTTTGACCTGCTAAAAAAACATGCTTAGATATATCAGCTAATATATTATTTTCATTCAAGTGAGAGCTATTTTGAATTTTATAACATAGATAATATTCAAACATTACACCATCAGAAGGAAGCTCTACATGAAATAGTAAGTGTAAGTTTTCTTTTGCTAGGATTTGATAACAAGCATCTTGCGGTATGCTAAGTAATGTATCTTGAACATCAGCTATTTCTTCTTCAATATTCTTGAGATCATTCTGAATTTTTTGTTTTCTATTTACATCATTTTTACTAAACAAAAGGGGGCTAAATTCCTTCAAAGAAGACTCACATTGTTCTTTTCCTAGATTCAAGTAAATCATCTCATCTTCTAATGATTTAGCTTGAAAAATTAAACTTATTGCATCAGATGCAGAAAGATTCTCAATACTATTTGCTACCTGTAAGCTTTCTGGATAAAGCAAGTAAGAAATTGAGATATTTTTGCCATCTTTATCCATTAAGTTAATATCAATAATTTGATGTATTTTTTTCTCCCAATTCTCAAGAGAACTCTTCATATGTTGAATAGCGTTGGTTGCAAATCCGTGTAAATTAGGATGTGGGGCGCATCGTAAAAGGGTAAAAATTAGTTGTAATAAAGTGCTTTTACCCCCTCCATTTTCGCTACCGATCGCAAAAACTTGTGGATATAAATCTGGCTCAAAGGTTAGTGAAACATCCTTGAGATGACGATAGTTGTGGACGTGAACTTTGAGTAATTTCATGGCAAAGCCCCAAACAATAAAGTTGTCAACATTCTAACTAAAATATAGACCAATGTAAATGTAGTTAACCGTTCGTAACGGTCAACACCTTGGAAATATTTACTTTATTTCGATCTATACAGCCTATTGAGGCATTGAGTAGTACAGAAATTTCTTTGAGAGCGCAAAGCGCTGAACACTCTTTTACCGCTCTCACTTCTACTTCCTGCTACAGAATGTTCTATACCCTGCCATCCCCCCGTTTCGTCAATGTAGATTTTTGCTCAATAGTATGGATCATAGGTTTAGGCGATGCAATACAGCATTTATCAAGTATATCCCAAAGAACAAGGGGCTTAAGCCCCTTGCCTGAATCTAATTACTCAATCCCATCAAGAGGCGCAAAACCTTGACGCTGAGTGTTTTCGGTGATCGACCTTGGCTCTAAGAACTGCAATAGATAATCGCGTCCGCCAGCTTTGGAACCGATACCGCTTAGCTTGAAACCACCGAAGGGATGGCGATCTACTAATGCGCCTGTGATGCCGCGATTGATGTAGAGATTACCCACTTCAAACTCGCGATAGGCGCGTTCGATATGGGAAGGAGTGCGCGAATATAAGCCACCCGTGAGCGCGAAGTTTGTTCCATTCGCGATCGCCATTGCCTCATCAAAACTCTGTGCCTTGATTACCGCCAATACGGGACCAAAGATTTCCTCTTGCGCGATCGCACTTTCAGGATCGACATCACCAAAAATGGTTGGACTGACATAGAAACCGTGATTGGGAACTTCGCCTTCATAGGCTAATTTCGCGGTTTCCTTACCTTTGGCGATGTAGTTTTGGATGTTCTTTTGGGCGGCTCTATCGATGACAGCACTGAGTTTGGTGTCAGGGAGGTGTGCTTCACCGACCTTGAGAGAACGAGTGGCTTCCACAAGGCGTTCCATGAAGTTGTCATAGACGGGAGCAAGGACGATCGCTCTGGAACAAGCGGAACATTTTTGACCAGCGAATCCAAAACTGGAATTCATCACGCCCACAACTGCTTGATCTAAGTCAGCGCTTTCATCGACGATGATGCCATTTTTGCCACCCATTTCCGCAATTACGCGCTTCATGTGTTTCTGCTTAGGGCGCAGGATCGAAGCATCGGTGACAATCTGACAGCCGACTTGTTGCGAACCTGTGAAGGCGATTAGATGCACGTCAGGATGTTTGACCAAGTGCGAACCAACTGTCGAACCCTTAGCAGGAAGATAGGTGAACACGCCTGTCGGTAAACCTGCGGCTTGGAGAACTTCCGCGATTTTTGCGCCGATTACGGAAGACTGTTCAGCAGGTTTGAGGATGACGGTATTACCTGCGGCGATCGCAGCGACACTCATACCCAAGGCGATCGCAAAGGGGAAGTTCCAAGGCGAAATCACGACCACAACGCCACGAGGTTGATAGATATAAGTATTATCTTCCCCAGGGATATTGCGTTGTTCGCCGCTTTCGAGACGTTCCATTTCTTTGGCATAGTAGCGACAGAAATCGATCGCTTCCGAAACTTCGCCATCACCTTCGCGGATGGGTTTGGCAACTTCCCAACAAATCCACGCAATTAGTTCTTCGCGTTTCTCTTCCATGATGTCCGCAGCTTTACGGAGAATATCACCCCGTTCCTTAGCACTGAGTTTCTTCCATGACGCAAAGGCGGACTTTGCCGACTGCACGGCTTCATCAGCTTGCTCGATGCTGGCTAGCCCGATTTTGCCGACCACTTGTGAGGAGTTAGCAGGATTGACCGATTCGACATAATTCTCGGTTTGGACAGATTGACCATTGATGATTGGCAAATAGGTCTTACCGAGTTGATTGTGAACATGCTGTAAGGCAGTTTGAGCCGCTTCCCTCTCTTCATTAATCGCATAGTCGCGATCGCTAGAATTCACAAATCCATCAAACACATTTTGAGCAGGTGCGCCGTTATAATCCAAATCGCGATCGGTTTTAATCGGATTAGCAATCAACTTCTCAACAGAACTACCTTCTCCACTAATTCTTAAGAAAGAACTATTGGCGGTATTTTCTAACAAACGGCGAATCAAATAGGACATCCCAGGGATGAGGTCGCCAAATGGACAATAAACTCTTACGCGATAACCCATATCGGCGATCGCCTTGGCAAACTTGTCACCCATGCCATAGAGACATTGAGCTTCAAAGGCGCGACTGGGGATATTCAGGGTCTGAACGATCGCGATCGCCTTAGCCAAAGATCTCGCATTATGACTACCGATCGCCGCATAGAGATATTGATGATTTTCTAATAGAATCTGAATCAATCGCTCATAATTGGCATCGGTGGAAATCTTGTCGGAGAATACAGGAATAGCCCAACCCTGTTGATAAGAACGAATAGTCTCGCGATCCCAATAGGCTCCTTTGACTAGGCGCACAGTGACGGGCTTACCGCGTTGCTTTGCCCATTCGACTAGTTCGAGTAAATCCTGCTCACTATCTCGGAGATAGCCTTGGATAGTGATACCAACATCGGTGCGATCGCGAAATTCTGGTTCTAATAAAACCTGTTTGAGAATTTGTAAAGTCAGCGATTTGAACTCATACTGCTCCATATCAAAATGGATGCCGCAGCCTAATTCTTGCGCTTTACGCAATAAAATTCTCGCAGGTTCGCTGACGCGCTCAGTGGTTTTAATCGGATCGAGAGGATCAAATTGGGAATAGAAAGCACTTAGTTTGACGGATACTTGCACCCGTTTTAGTTGTTCACTGTCGGCTTTATCAATCTGATCAATTAAGCCCCAATTTTTGGCTTTAGCTGACAAATCTTCCATCATGCCGATATAGCGATTGAGATAGCCCTCAGCTTCTACTTCACTAATCACGGCTTCACCGAGCAGATCCATCGTAAAACCAAAGCGATCGCGCCTTAGTTTCTCAATTGATTTAGTTGCCTCCGACAGATTCTCACCACAGATATAGCGCTTGGCGAGAGTTGCTACAGAAGTGGAGAGAGCCGTTGCTGCTGCTGTGGCAGTGAGAGAATTAGGATTGTCGGTACTAAAATTGAGTAGTCCCCGCAATGCTGGCACATCCACCGCATTACTCGCTAGATATTCGTGCATATGACTAGCGATCTCTGACTTGCTATGCAACGCTGGCAAGCAATCGATCAAACGAAACAACTGCACCCGCAAGCCTTCATTTTCCATTGTCCAAGCCATCAGCTTGTCATCGAGGCGCAATTCATCTTTAAGTTGCGATAGTTTTGCCCAAAGAGAACTTTTTTCAGTTCCACTCAAAATCTTCTTGGCTATCTCCTGCGTTTTCTCTTCATACCTAGAGATATCTAGAGAACTTTCAAACCTGCTATTTGCTTGCTGCGTTTGGCTAACCACGACTTTAACTCATAATCCTTTCAACTATTTAGTATAGCTAGTAACCGTCCTCTACTTATTTGTATTGTTTTGAACTGTAGACAAGTCATGACAAAAAATGCCCAGCACTCAAGTGCTGGCTCAAAGCTCAAACCCGTTTCAACGGGTTACGGAGAAATATTCTTTAGTCTGCTTCAGCAGACTTTAGCTTTTAGCCAAGAACTTGAGTTGTTGGTTTATTTGCGTAAGCCCTGAAATAATTGCGATCGCTTTAAATTAGTGGCTCTACTCTAATTAAGGTAAACTTTCTATCTGCGTAAGATGAGTTAAACACTTACTGAGAGATGGAACTTCTCTAGCTTTCTCCAGAAATAGAAGCCAAAATATTCAAAATTTCGGCAGAGCTAATGTCATCCGCCTATTTCGTATTGTCCAAAACTGACGTATATTAACAATAAGCACTAATATTGGGGCATACATCTTGGCTATGACTGACGAAGAACAAATGAGCCTGTTTGATTTAACTCCATCAGAGGTTACAGAATTACCTCATGCAGAGGGTATGGCTACGCCAGTCTCAAACACTGCACGTTCAAAAAGCACAGCCAAAAGCACATCTAAAAGTACGGTTGCTGTGGCTGTCCCAATCAGTGAACAATTTACTAGTCTAGATGCATTGAATGAAGCGGCTTGTAATTGTCAGAAATGTCCACTGGCGGCAACGCGGACTAATGTGGTGGTCGAGCGGGGCGATCGCCATGCCAAAATTCTGATCATTGGCGAAGCTCCGGGGGAGCAAGAAGACTTGTCAGGATTACCATTTGTGGGCAGATCGGGACAGCTTTTAGATAAAATCTTGGAATCAGTAGGGTTTGACACGAATAAAGATGTTTATATTTGCAATACGGTCAAATGTCGTCCCCCCAATAATCGAGTTCCCACCGAAGTTGAAATAAGTACTTGCAAACCATATTTGCTTGAGCAAATTCGATTAATAGACCCGAAGATTATTTTATTGACAGGTGCGACATCGCTTAAATCGATTATGGGTGAAAAACGGGCGATTTCTAAAATTCGTGGTCAATGGTTAGAATGGGCTGGACGTTTGGTGATGCCAATATTCCATCCTTCTTATTTACTTCGCAATCAAAGCCGCGAACAGGGCAGCCCAAAGTGGTTGACATGGCAAGATGTTAAGGCGATCAAGGATAAATATTTAGAATTAATAGGCCTTGATGAAAATGAAGAATTTTAAATAAAATTCTTCGCTAAAAAAAAGCGGCGCATCGCGCCGCTTTTTTTTTGTTAGTGGCAACAGCTATAGGTTACTTTGTTGCTGAGCTTTTGGTAGTTGTTTTCTTTGTAGTAGTTTTGGCTGCGGTTTTAGTCGCCGTTGCCTTAGTCGCGGTAGATTTTGTGGTGGTCTTTTTAGTTGTCGTCTTCTTGGTTTCGCTAGAAGCAGCCTTAGTGCGTTTGCTAGTAGTTTTACCTGTGCTTTTGCCAGATTTACTTGCCAACATTGATAGAGCTTCTTCCACAGTCAAGCCCTCCACAGTTTGCTCTTTAGTGAGTGACACATTCACTTTGCCATGCTTCACATAGGGACCATATTTGCCATCCAGAACCTCGATCGCTTCCTCATCATTGGGATGTTTGCCGAGAGATTTTAAGACTTTAGCGGCTGCCGCACCGCGTAGAGTCTTGGGTTGAGATAGAAGTTCGAGGGCGCGATCTAAGGCGATCGTATAGGGATCATCTGTGGCTTTTAGCGATCGATTGTCGTCTTTATCGCCGTTACCTTTGACATGACAAACATAAGGTCCAAACCGCCCTGTATTCACAAATACACGGTTGCCAGTGTCGGGATGTTCGCCCAAAGTACGCGGCAAGGCTAATAACTTTACAGCAATATCGACAGTGACATTTTCGGGCTGCATTCCTTTGGGCAAAGAAGCGCGTTTGGGTTTGGGAACTGCGTCTGTTGCTTGACCTAACTGCACATAGGGACCATATTGACCCATCATCATAAAGATCGGCTCGTTAAGTTCTGGATGGATGCCAACTTGATCGGGCCCCTCTAGTTTTTGTTTAAGTAGAAGTTCAATCTTTTCAGGAACTAAATCGGAAGGGGTCAAGTTTTGGGGGATCGAAGAATTGACCATGCGATCGCCTTCTCCGACTTGAATATAAGCGCCAAATTTGCCAATTTTGACCTTGACATCATTATCTAAACCGTCAAGACGAACTGTCCGCGCTGATTCACCATCGATCAGACTATCGCGAGACTTGACTTGTCCGCTCAATCCTTCTTCGCCTGAATAGAACTTCTTGAGATAGGGTAGCCATTCCACACTGCCTGTCGAGATATCATCGAGGGTTTGTTCCATTTTGGAAGTGAAGCTCGGATCAACGAGATTTGGAAAATGCTCTTCTAAGAGACTGGTGACAGCAAAGGCGGTGAAGGTGGGAATTAGGGCATTACTGATAAGTTGCACATAGCCGCGATCGCAGATGGTGCTGATGATACTGGCGTAGGTGCTAGGACGACCGATGCCCTCACTTTCGAGCATTTTGACGAGGGCGGCTTCGGTATATCTTGCAGGGGGTTGGGTTTCATGTCCGACCGTGTTTAGCTCACGACAGACAGGATAATCGCCAATTTTTAGAGGTGGCAACATGACCTCTTTTTCTTCGAGCGCCGCATCGGGATCATCTGAGCCTTCGACATAGGCGCGGAAAAATCCTGCAAAATCGATGCGTTTTCCCGAAGCTCGAAATATTGCATCTTCCACGGTCAACTGGACGCTGAGCATGGTTAGGCGAGCATCTTCCATCTGTGAGGCAACAGTACGCTTCCAGATCAAGTCATAGAGGGCTAATTCGCGTCCTGATAGTCCTGTCTCTTGAGGAGTGCGGAAAGTCTCACCTGCGGGACGGATCGCTTCGTGGGCTTCCTGTGCGCCTTTAGATTTGGTGACATATTGGCGTGGCTCTTTGCTCAAGAAGTTTTTGCCATACATGGTGGTCACGCATTGACGCGCCGCCACGATCGCCTGTTGCGACAGATGCACGGAGTCAGTCCGCATGTAGGTAATAAAACCTTGCTCATATAGCGCCTGAGCCACCCGCATCGAGTCCCTTGCTGACAAGCGCAATTTACGGTTTGCCTCTTGTTGCAATGTCGATGTGGTAAAAGGTGGCGACGGCTTGCGGGTGGCGGGACGTTCATCCAGATTGCTGACTGACCAAACTTTGCCATTTAAGCGATCTTTCAGGGCGATCGCCGCGACTTCGTCCAATAATAAAACTTTGCGCCCTTTGGCAATTTTGCCCGTCGATTCATCAAAATCTTTGCCGATCGCCACATTCACGCCGCCGACCGAGACTAACTGCACAGGAAATTCTTGCTTTGGGGCATAGAGATTTGCTTTTAAGTCCCAATAACTACCCGACTTAAAGGCGCGGCGCTCGCGTTCACGGTTGACGATTACCCGCACCGCCACCGACTGCACTCGTCCTGCTGATAAACCCCATGCAATTTTTTTCCACAGCAAAGGCGAGAGCGTATAACCAACGAGGCGATCGAGGATACGGCGAGTCTCTTGAGCGTGAACTAGGCGATCGTCGATCTGGCGACAATTTTCTAAGGCTCCCTTGATGGCTTCGGAGGTGATCTCATGGAATACCATGCGCTTGATCGGTACTTTGGGTTGCAAGATTTGTAGCAAGTGCCAAGAAATACTTTCGCCCTCGCGATCTTCGTCAGTCGCTAGGATCAACTCTTTGACCCCTTTTAACGCTGCCTTGAGTTCACGAACAATCTTCTTTTTATCGTCTGGCACGATATAAAGCGGTTCAAAATCCGCGTCTACATTTACGCCTAGTTTTGCCCAATCAAAGGATTTTAACTCCGCAGGAATATCACTGGCTGACTGTGGCAAATCGCGCACATGCCCCATTGAAGCCTCAACTCGATACCCAGCAGGTAAAAAGTTACGAATGGTGCGGGCTTTAGTTGGCGATTCGACAATAACAAGGGTAGACATATTAGCCTGCAAGGTTCGCGGTAATCAAAATAATTGAAAGATCAATAAGCAATTAATCATCAAAAGTAAGAGCTTATTAAATACCTTCTTAACCTATATACAATGTTTATGCAGAAAATTACTATTTTTTAGTAGGGCGGTAACTACACTAACGAGTTACTCGAAACTACTAGTTGCAAATTTAGCGATTTAATGCATTGGTGTCAAGGTGAACGTTGTTATAGCGGTATGTCATAACACAAATGGCTATAGTTTGCGCGGTAGCCCCCTCGCAGAGAGTGCGGGGTTAGCTGACAACTCTTGTCGGATTGCTATATTAGAAATTAAACATCTAAAAATTAAACATCATGTTTCAACCCCAAGCCGAGATCATCGCTGATAGTCATAATTTAACAGGCGATCGCCTGACTACTTTTGTACTGACTTACCATCGGATGATTCATTCAGAATTTATGACCCATCGAATGCTTAGCAAAAATAGCAGTAGCAGCCGCGCTATTCCTGTGGAAAAGATGATCAAGCTCGTGGAAAGCCAAGAGGTCTATCCATTACATTGGGGTAAAAATCAGAAGGGGATGTCCGCTCAAATAGAAGTAACTGAAGCTGAAATGCAAGCAGCAGCAGTCGTATGGAAAGAAGCAAGACTCGATGCGATCCATCACGCACGGCGATTGATAGATATTGGTATTCATAAACAAGTTGTCAATCGCCTTTTAGAACCTTTTTCAACAATTACTGTAATTTGTTCGGGAACGGAATATCAAAACTTTTTTGAACAACGCTGTCATCCTGATGCTCAGCCTGAAATTCAAGCTTTAGCGAATAAAATGAAATCTGCCTATGATGCTAGTCAACCACAACAATTAGCCCAAGGGCAATGGCATTTACCACTAATCAAAGCAGAAGATATTGATGAGGTTAGCGATATTCATGAATTGATTAAAGTAGCGGTGGGAAGGTGTGCGCGAGTTAGTTACCTCAATCATGACGGTGTGCGAAATTTGGCTGATGATGTAAAACTGCACGATCGCCTATTAGCCTCTAAACCTGCTCATTTGTCGCCCTTTGAGCATGTCGCGATGGCGCTTCCTAATTCTGAAAAGCGGGCTAACTTCACTGGTTTTCAAGCCTATCGATTTGATCTAGAACGAAACCAGCTTGCTTAACCCGCGTTACGCAGATAGAAAGGGAAAGAGTTTCGCTTTAAGTTCACGCTAGATATCCCCTGATCCAAAACGGTTGCGACAGACATAGCCCACCGCAACCGTTTTGGATTTTAGATCAAATAAAAAGGGCGGCGCATCGCGCCGCCCTTTTTTCTTAGAGTCTGTAGTTAGCGTTGTTAATTCGCTCACGTCCCATCGACTCATCAGGCTTTTTAAGGATGAACTTGTCAGCATTCGCCTTGATCAGTTCTTTTTGGGCATCAGATAGCCCAGCAATGTTTAGTACATCATCTAAAGACTGATAAGGCGCATTGTCGATAATAATCCTTCCCAATGTGGGGTACATACCGCGCACTTGACGAAAAGTGTTGATATTAGAGTTGTTTAAGTCGATTTTGCTAAGGTCTTGTGTATAAAAACTGGTCGAAGGTAAATCTTCAGCAAATGCAGCGTTATTACTAAAAGAGCCTAAGAAGCCAGATGTCCAAATTGACGCGATCGCCATTAACAAAACAGAAAAGCGTATAAGTGCTTTCATGCCTAAAATCTCTCAATTTAAAAAATAATTTATTCACCTTTGAGATTAGCAGAAAATTGCAAACCCCAAGCCTCACCTTTTATAAATGAAATTACAAGTTAGGTAAATGTTAAGTATTATTGCCAATTGTTAAATTATCTTTACAAATTCTCAAGCACTTTTCAACACTTTTCAAACTGTTTTAAAACTATCGATATCTACCTAAGCCCTGATGCTGTCGTGATCCCAGTCCAGATTTTACGATTTAGAGCGATCGCCTAATTTTAAGTAACCACAAACAACCATAGCGTCTGCAATTAGGGCTAGGTACAATGGCTTTCAAGAAATGGGCGGGTCTATTACCACGGTTACTTTTTTGCATATGTTAAGTCTCGAAAATTTCCCTTGGCTCACGTTTATCATCGCTTTCCCCATCGTCATGGCGCTCGCCGTTGCCTTTGTCCCAGACAAGGGGGATGGCAAAACGATTCGCTGGTTTGCACTGGTGGTGGGACTGATTAACTTCGCGGCGATCGCCTATGCTTTCTGCACGAAGTACGACTACAGCAACCCATCACTCCAACTCGTTGAAAAATACGCATGGGTTCCCGCATTGGGGCTAAATTGGTCAGTCGGGGTGGATGGACTCTCGATGCCCTTAGTCTTGCTGACTGGATTTATCACCACATTAGCCATCTTGGCATCTTGGCCAGTCACGCTTAAACCTCGCTTATTTTACTTTTTATTGCTATCGATGTATGGCGCACAAATCGCCGTATTTGCCGTACAAGATATGCTGCTATTTTTCCTCACATGGGAATTAGAGCTAATCCCCGTTTACCTATTGCTATCGATTTGGGGCGGATATAAGCGCTTATATGCTGCCACCAAATTTATTCTATATACGGCGATCGGTTCCCTATTTATTCTTGTTGCTGGTTTAGCAATGGCTTTCTATGGCGATACTGTCACCTTCGACATGACCGAACTCGCCAACAAAGACTACCCCCTCACTTTTCAGCTATTAGCCTACGGCGCATTCTTGATTTCCTACGGAGTCAAGCTGCCGATCTTCCCTCTGCATACATGGCTACCCGACGCGCATGGTGAAGCAACTGCTCCTGTTCACATGCTACTTGCAGGTATTTTGCTCAAAATGGGTGGTTATGCCCTAATGCGAATGAATGCAGGCATGTTACCTGAAGCCCATGCTTACTTTGCGCCCATCTTAGTCATTTTGGGGATCGTAAATATTATTTACGCAGCGCTGACATCTTTTGCTCAACGCAGTCTCAAACGCAAAATCGCCTATTCATCAATCTCGCACATGGGATTTGTGTTAATCGGTTTAGCCTCATTTACCGATCTCGGCACAAGCGGCGCAATGCTCCAAATGATTTCCCACGGACTGATCGGCGCGAGCCTATTCTTTTTGGTTGGCGCAACCTACGATCGCACCCATACACTCATCCTTGACGAGATGGGCGGAGTCGGTCAACAGATGCCCAAAATCTTTGCCATGTTCACCACCTGCTCCCTCGCATCCCTCGCCCTCCCCGGCATGAGTGGATTTGTGGCTGAGGTGATGATTTTTGTCGGATTTGCAACCAGCGATGCCTATAGCGGCACTTTTAAAGTGATCGCCATTTTGTTGATGGCAGTTGGCGTGATTTTAACCCCTGTCTATTTGCTCTCCATGTTGCGAGAAATTTTCTACGGCAAAGAAAACACCGCGCTCACTTCTCATCAAGATCTCGTTGATGCCGAACCCCGCGAAGTGTTCATCATCGCCTGTCTATTAGTTCCGATCATCGGCATCGGCTTTTATCCTAAAATTGTCACCCAAATTTACGATACGACCACAACTAAGCTCGCGGGTGTATTGCGCGATGCTGTGCCAGCATTGGCAGAGAAGCGTGACAACAAGCGTTTAGCCAGCATTCAAGCTCAATCTGCACCAAGTTTGTCCCAATAAAAACTAGGCTTCAAAAACAAAAAGCACCCGCGTGGCGGGTGCTTTTTTGTTTTTGGAGTTTAAGTTCTCTTTTGCTATTAAGCGCATAATGCGCTACCCTAGATAAGCTGTAAAAAACACAACGCTTGAGGTTTCGGGTGTTTGAAGTTACTCGTAACTTTACTGGTAACTTTTAAATTCCATCTCAGGCGAAAGGATAAACCCGAACACAGGAGAAAAATCTAAATGGGAGTCGTAACCCTAGCCCAATTGCTAGAGTCTGGAGTTCACTTCGGGCATCAAACCCGTCGTTGGAACCCCAAGATGGAGCCTTACATCTTCACTGAGCGTAACGGCGTTCATATCATTGACCTTGTGCAAACCGCGCAATATCTCGAAGAAGCTTATGTTTATTTGCGTCAAGCATCTGAACAGGGCAAAAAGGTCTTGTTTGTGGGTACAAAGCGTCAAGCTGCGGGGCTAATTGCTCAAGAAGCTGCCCGTTGTGGTAGCTACTACATCAACCAACGCTGGTTGGGTGGAATGCTCACCAACTGGACAACAATTAAAACTCGTGTCGATCGCCTCAAAGATCTCGAACGTCGCGACGAAAGTGGCGCACTCGATCGCCTTCCTAAAAAAGAAGCATCGACCCTACGCCGCGAAATGGAAAAGCTGCGTAAGTATCTTGGCGGCATCAAACTCATGCGTAAACCACCCGACATCGTGGTCGTGGTTGACCACAAGCGTGAGTACAACGCGGTTCAAGAATGCCAAAAGTTGAAGATTCCGATTGTGTCTTTGCTTGATACCAACTGCGATCCTGATAGCGTTGATATTGGTATTCCTGCTAACGATGACGCAATTCGCTCGATTAAGTTGATTGTCGGTAAGCTTGCTGATGCAATCTACGAAGGTCGTCATGGCGATATCGAAGACATTGAGTATGAAGTTTCTTACGAAGACGCTGAAACTCTTGTCGAAGCTGAAGAAATCATCACTGGCGATGAAGAAGGCGCAGAAGCGTAAAGCTTCTCACACAAAAAAAGCGGCGCTTCGCGCCGCTTTTTTTGTTGATATTAACTAATTTCATGTTTGAGATCCTGAATATAAGCTTTTACGTCATTAATCTCGGTAAAACACGATAGACCGTCCTGTTTAATCTTTTGGATAGTTTTTAAGCATTGATACTTATCTATTCCAAGATCTTCATCAGATTCTTGCTCCATCTGGCTATCAATTCCCAAGCGAAAATAGTGAATCAAATCATATAGAGCAGATAGTTTGGATTCGGGAATATATTGCAACTCGTTAATGATGGCATCTCTATTTGACATTGCTCGATACCTGTAAAAGTAGTGTTTAAAATATCGCTATTGATAAATTTTACCTAATAAAACCGATCGCTTTGCGCCTGTGACACTGGGTAAATTGCCAGCACGTTCTTTGAGACGCAAATATCCCAATAAAGCAAAGGCGATCGCCTCTTTACTATCACCACTCAGCCCAAAGTCATCGGTACGCTTCACGATCGCAGGAGAGAGCAAATCTTGTAAGCGCTCCATCAAATAACCATTGCGCCCACCGCCGCCGCCAATCAAGACTTCATCGGGAAATACGGGCAGAAAATCACGATAACTTTTGGCGATCGCCCTAGCTGTAAACTCGGTCAGCGTAGACAAAATATCGTAATTACTTAAATCTTCACATTCTGCCAAACGCGCTGCTAAATAGTCGGGACTAAATAACTCGCGCCCCGTGGATTTCGGCGGTGCGGTTACAAAAAATTCTTGCTCTAGCCACTTGTTGATTAAATCTAAATCTGGCTTACCTTGACGAGCGATCGCGCCATCTCGATCAAAGGATTCACCAAATAATTTTTGGGTCGCCATATCCATCAAGACATTGCCAGTTCCATTATCAAAACCAAAAACTTGATCTTGCTTGTCGATGGCATTGGGCGGCAGATAAGTTAAATTGCTGATGCCACCAATGTTCTGGCAGACGCGATGTTTAGCAGGATCTGAAAGTAGCAAAACATCCAATGTTGATACAAGTGGCGCACCCTGACCACCCGCCTCAATGTCAGCAACTCGAAAATCGCTAATAGTCCTAATTCCTGTAAGCTCAGCAATTACCGCGCCACGCCCAAGCTGAACCGTGTAGCCCATTTGATTGCCAATAGGAGGGCGATGAAATACAGTTTGACCATGGGAGCCAATCAGATCGGGTTGGCGATCGCTTTTGCCACTAATTGCGATCGCCGCTTGGGCAAAACTCTCGGCAATGCGATCATCAAGTTCACATATTTTTTTTAGCGATCGCGGCTCACCTGCACAAACTGCCAAGATTTCAGCTCGCAGATCTGCCGCGTAAGGATAAGTATGTTCTGCGATCAACTTGACAGAGAGTTGTCCTTGGCGATCGCTAATTTCCACCAGCGCCGCATCAATGCCATCCACCGATGTGCCACTCATCAACCCGATCGCCGATAATGAGATTTCTTTTACATCAGGTTCATCTATATCGGTTTTGGGTTGCATATGCTTCGAGAACTAACATCGATTTACTTAATCTTATATACTATATTCTAGCGTAAGATATGGCATATTAATATAAGGCAGTGCTAGAAGCACGGGGGTAAACCAACTTTTGCGCTAGCAGTCTGTGGCGATCGTCAAACAATTAATTTCACAAATTAAAAGCATCTAAAATTGCTGTTTCGCAACATTTTTAGAAATAAACCCTAATTATAAAATCCTAAAAGTCCTAATGGAATCCATTCGCAAACAAGTTACAGACAACCTCGATCAACTTCTGGATATTTTGCCACCGCGCATCAAAAGCAGCCTCGAACTATGCGGCGGCTTAGAACAGCTTGTCGAAATTGTGATGGATTTGGGGCGTTTGCCAGAAGCGCGTTATTTTGACAGTACTAAATATTTGACCAATGAACCGATTACGAAAGAAGATTTGGCGCTCTGTGTGCAGCAAGTCGGCGAATTTGGCGGCGATAATCGGGCGGGTATCGAACGAACTTTACACCGCATCAGCGCCATTCGTAACCGCAAAGGTGAAATTATTGGGCTAACCTGTCGGGTCGGTCGCGCTGTTTACGGCACGATCGCCATGATTCGGGATTTAGTCGAAACAGGCAAATCGATCTTGCTGTTGGGCAAACCGGGGATGGGCAAAACGACGGCGCTGCGGGAAATTGCGCGAGTGCTTGCTGATGATCTTAATAAGCGGGTGGTCATTATTGACTCATCCAATGAAATTGCTGGCGATGGTGATATTCCTCACCCTGCGATCGGACGGGCGCGGCGAATGCAAGTCTCGCGCCCCGAATTGCAACATCAAGTGATGATCGAAGCCGTCGAAAACCACATGCCCGAAGTCATCGTCATCGATGAAATCGGCACAGAACTTGAAGCCCTCGCCGCCCGAACGATCGCCGAACGCGGGGTGCAACTAGTCGGCACGGCTCATGGTAATCAACTAGAAAATTTAATCAAAAATCCCACCCTCTCCGATCTGATCGGTGGCATTCAATCTGTTACCCTCGGCGATGAAGAAATGCGGCGGCGCGGACTCCCTCAAAAGAGTATTTTGGAACGCAAGGCGCAACCCACGTTTGATATTGCCGTCGAGATGTGGGAGCGCTATCGCTGGGCTGTCCATGATGATGTGGCGAGAACCATTGACATGCTATTGCGCGATCGCGACCCCGGCCGACAAATTCGGGCGGTCAGTGATGGGGGCGAAGTTACCACCACTGAAGAGAAGCCCAAAAATCCTGAAATTGTCCGCAATCCTGTGGTCAAGGGTTGGCGCTCTTCTGGGCGAATGAAACCAATTCCACTTGACCCGCAAGTAAGGACAGAAGTATCTGACTTGACAAGTAAGAGCAATGGTGGCTCGGTTAGTGCGTTAAATGAGCCAAATGTGGAAGAACTAGTAGAGTTTAGCGATTTTTCTGGCTATGATGCAATGAAAGAGCGATTTGGCACACTCAATGTCTATCTATATGGAGTCAGTCGCCATCAAACTGAGCAAGTAATTCAATCGATTAATTTGCCCATTGAAATTACTAAAGATCTAGACGAAGCGGATATCGTGCTAGCTCTGCGATCGCAAATTCGTACTAGTTCCAAAGTTCGCCAAGTTGCCGAGGCGCGTCAAATTCCCATTCACGCGATCAAGACTAGCACTCTTCCTCAAATCACTCGCGCTCTAAGACGGATTTTGCATATCGATGAAAGTCCTGCCGATAGTATCAGTGATTTAAATATGTTCGCCTATGGTGACTCCGAAGATGAGATTGAAGCTCTCGAAGAAACTCGCCTCGCGGTGGAACAGATTGTCATTCCCAAAGGGCAACCTGTGGAGCTATTGCCGCGATCGACGATTATCCGTCGGATGCAACATGAGCTAGTCGAGCATTATCAACTGCGATCGGAAAGCTACGGCGCTGAACCAAATCGCCGTTTACGCATCTTTCCTAATCAATGATGAGAACCCGATTAGAGCGCTCCCATCCTTCATGTTTTTTGCTGTAATTCATACATGGTTTGCTGAACATCGATCGCGATTTGTAAAGTTGTATCAAAAATGCGTCCATATTCTTGAGCCACATCGCCCATCTGGATTGATTCAAAAGCAGTTAAATCAATATCAAAGCGATCGGGATGAAACTCAGGGTGTTCTCGCAAAATTCGTTCTGTTTTGAGCGCTCGCACCATATCATTACGAGTCATTCGCAATGCGGCGATCGCCGCTTCTCTAGACTCTAGCTTGATCGAATTTCCCGCATCTATTAGCTGGTCAAATATATCGATATCGCCAATGATTTTATTGCACTTATCAACTTCTTTAAATAGACGGATCACGACAGTTGGAATCCTATTTTTGGGATTGAGGTGTTTTGACTTTTGCGATCGCTTAGCTATCCAATTGGCAATCAAATTAGTCATCAAAAAAACAAAACCACCACTAACGATCGCTAAACCTAGACACAACAAAATCACGCCCAAGGTAGTTCCTGTCAACACATACAGCATATAAATAGCTGACACTAGCGCCACAAAAGCACACAATACAGTGACCTCGGCAAATTCGATCACGAAGCTCAACGCGCCCAAGGTCAAGCTAATCAAAAAAATAATCCCCGCCGTCCGCAACGCGGGTAAAAAAATACTGGCAAAGGTCAAAAAGGCGATCGCACTGACTACCAAAGCGATCGACCGCCGCATACTAACCTGTCGCTGGGTTAATTTGGTCAATGGCAAAAGTATTTGGCGATCGAAACCAGTTAATTCCCGCAATTCAGTTTCAGAAATTAATAACCGTTCGAGATCGGCTTTCATAAAAATACCATTAGGACAGGCAAGGGGCTTAAGCCCCTTGTTCTTGAAATTATGTCACTGGACTTAGTAACTGAATATCGCTAAAGATAATTTCGTAGTTTTTGGTTTGCCCTTGCTCATGAGACTGCACAACTTGCTTAGTCATCACATAGTAATTGCCCATCTTTTCATAAACATCTTCAAACCGAGCCTGACGTACAATTTCATCATTCATCGGATTGCGAAAAACCGCAGTGTATAGCGAAGAAATGTAACCTTCACCCGTATCAAGATGACCAAGATGATTGATCACAAAACCAATTCGTCCCATCACTCGGCTGACCATGGCGATCTCCTTGCCCCGAACTTTGTAATTCGATCCCATTGAGTCACCCGTCACCAAAATTTCTATCGCTCCCGACTCATCAGTTGCGCCAAGGTTAAACGCCGATTTGCCGTGAGCTTCTTCAAAGGTTTTGCGCTTGCGATGAGTGACTACATCGCGGAGTTGGTTGTAGAGCCATTCTTGACCTTCATCAACCGAAACGGTCTTCTCTTCGCCGTTAGGTGTGCGGGTGGTGCGATCGATGAGTTGGGGCTGATCCATGCTGACCTCAACTGACAAATCAAGATTGATAATTGCCTTACCTGTACGGGCTACGCCATCGATCGCCACAGATACATTGGCTTTCATACCTGAAAAATTGCTATCCCATGTGTAACGATTTTCGTAAGCGGACTGAAATAGGTCACGGGCGGTGGTGTCGGGTGCTGCTGTAACCATTTTTTGTTAAATATCAAAAATAAGAAATACTTTTATATTTTACAGAAAAAGTACGATCGCGTAAAAAGTGATCTAAGGCGATGCTGTCTATCCAAAGACAGAAAATACAAAGAAAGATTGCGAATAACTAAACAATCTGTTACATTCCTTAATGTAAGTTAATTAGTTCGCAGGATTAATCAATCATGTCTGAAGATAATCGCAATGTTTGGAGCTGGGGCTTTACTTCTGGCGCTGAAAACTGGAATGGTCGCCTAGCAATGATCGGCTTCGTAGCTGCATTAGCGATCGAATTTACTAGCGGTCAAGGCGTATTGCACTTCTGGGGCATTCTATAATTTTTTAAAATTTTGATCAAACAAAAAATCCTCGCTTGCGCGAGGATTTTTTTGTGATTATAGCCAAGCTGGTTCTGTTACTACTCAGCCGATGCTGGAACTTCAGAAGAAGCTTCGACTAACACTACTGGCGCTGCTAACACTACGGGTGCTGCCAATACTACGGGTAAGATTACAGGTGTGGGTGGAGCTTCAGTAACTGTTGCGATTACTGGGGCTTCAGCATCAATAGTGTCTTCAGCATTTTCTTCATCGATAGCTTCTGGTTCAAGCTTGATCGTCATATAACGAATTACATCATCGGCGAGACGCATTGATTTTTCTAAGCTTTCAATGGTTTTGGGGATCGCAGTGTAATTTACTTGAACGTAGATGCCTTCACGATGTCCTTTAATGTCATAGGCTAGTCTACGTCTGCCACGATGTTGGATTGTGATATCTTCTGATTCTTGTTGGACTAAAAACTCTTGATATTTGGCGATCGCCGCATCAGCTTCCAAATCCGGAAGATCGGGACGCAAAATATACATGGTTTCGTATAAACGCTTAACAGTCATTTAGTTATTTCCTTACGGACAGTAATTGGCTTCTTGCTAATTTAGCTTTAGAAGCAAGGATCAGCTATTATAGCGTGCTGGGGTGATTAATCAATACAAAAAACGTTGAAATTGTGATACATCGCCAGCCATTTATATCAATGAATCTTCTGAAACCGATCCAGTCTAGCGAAAAAGCCAAACCATTACCAACCTCAGAAGCTTGGTTTGTGATTTTCCTATTCATTTTTGCGACTATTGTTTTACTCGTTGTTGGGGCGATCGGCAGCAAAATCCTCAACATTGCATTTCCTTTAGGTGCATTTATAGTTAGTTGGTTTCTCTATTTTCGTTATCCATTCTTTTATGTCGGATTTGTATGGTGGCTGATATTTTTAACTCCTTTTGTCCGACGAATAGCTGATTTTCGAGTAGGTGCATTTGCTGATTCTAATCCAATTTTACTTGCTCCTTCTTTAGCCATAATTATCGCAGCGCATACAATGTACTTTAATTTGCCTAAGTCTAGAGAACAAGGAACAGTGCCTTTTGTACTTGCGATCGCAAGTGTTATGTATGGATATTGTGTTGGATTATTAAATCCCTCAACCACACCTATTAAGGCAACTCTTGCTTGTTTAGGATGGATTACACCTATTATATTTGGATATTATTTATATATTAATTGGCGAAGATATCCTGAATATAGTAAAGTAATTGGAAAAATATTTTTGTGGGGAAGTTTAGTTGTCGGAACTTATGGAATTTATCAATATGTAGTTGCTCCTGAATGGGATAAGCTATGGTTAATCGGCTCTGGTATGGCTAGTAGCTCAGGCAACCCCGTACCTTATGGAATGCGTGTATGGAGTACCTTAAATTCTCCTGGACCCTTCGCTGACATGATGGCAACCGCGTTAATAGTTCTATTTAGTACTCAAAGTCCATTTGTCGCTCCTGCCACAACGGCAGGAGTTCTCTCATTTTTACTGAGCGCGGTTCGGACTGGTTGGTTAGGTTGGCTGGGGGGCATGATATTTCTCATCTCATCTCTAAAGCCTAAGCAGCAGCTTCGTTTGATTTTGATACTTTTGGCTCTATCTGTATTAATTGTTCCTTTAGCTACGATCGAGCCGTTTTCAGGAAATATTGCGACAAGATTTAGTAGTTTAGGTGATTTGCAAAGTGATGATAGCGCCCAAGTCAGAAGAGGAATTTATCAATATTTTTTTGAATCTGGCATATTCAATTTAATTGGAGATGGACTTGGGGCAAACGAAACTGTAGATGCTGGCATTTTATCTTTTATTCTTGACTTGGGTTGGATTGGGACTTTGCCTTATTTGGGAAGTCTTTTATTGGGTGGTATTTTATTATTTAAAAATTTAGGTAAGTATTCTGATTTATTCATTAATATTTCATGTGCGGTGTTGATCAAGTCGATCGCCTTTTTTCTGGCGGCGCGTGCAACCGCAGGTATTCATGGAATAATCATTTGGATGTTTTTGAGTATGGGTTTGGCAGGACAGCGTTATTTAAAAGCTGAGCAAGCTTTGAAGACTGATGTGGCAGAATTATTGGGCGATAAAATCCAAAAATTAAATGCCACTAAATAAATGCCACTAAATATAAAGTTTAAAGCTACGTTAAGAAGTGCATCAAATATTGCTTAATAGCGCCATCAAAGTGCTAAGGTGATCTTATAGCCAAATCAGCTATTCGGCGCAGAGGGGTCATTACAACGAAATTATGCGCCTCAATCTTTTTTAGCTGGTTTGGAACTCAGAAGCGAGGTCATAGAGATGAAACTTGTAATTCAAGGCAAGAATATTGAGGTCACTGAAGCTATCCGTGAATATGTTGAACAGAAGATCGACAAAGCGGTTAGCCATTTCCAAGCATTAACTACTGAGGTAGATGTGCATCTGTCTGTGGCTCGCAATCCTCGCATCGCTTCAAGTCAATCGGCTGAAGTGACGGTGTATGCTAATGGATCGGTGATCCGTGCTGAGGAGAAGAGCGAAAATTTGTATGCGAGTATTGATCTAGTCGCGGACAAAATTTCGCGCAAGTTGCGGAAATTTAAGGAGCGCAAAACTGATCGGGCGGCGGCAAAAACGAGTGTTGCCGTTGTTGAGCAAGCTCCTCTACCCTTGCCAAATGATAATCGTGTGGTTGAGTTGCCCACTCAGGTGGTGCGAAATAAGTATTTTGCGATGCCTGCGATGTCTGTCGAAGAGGCTCTTGAGCGGTTGGAGATGATCGATCATGATTTTTACGTTTTTCGCAATGTTGATACGGGGGACATCAATGTTATGTATGAGCGTAATCATGGTGGCTATGGCGTGATTCAACCTCATGATGTCAAAAAGCCTCATGATGTCAAAAAGCATTAGGCTCAAGCGATACAGAATATTTTGTTCTTACTGAGTGCGTGGGCAAAGTATTCTAACTAAACCAAAAAGGGCAAGTTCTTCTTGCCCTTTTTTTGTTTCTATTTGCTAGGCTAGAAGTCTAAACCAATATTAAAATATTAGCTAACAGTAGCTAAGAGCAAACATGACTGTTAAGTATGGCGAACAAGCGATCGCAGAAGCTACTCTCACCACATTCCCCAATCCTAGAATTGGTCGAGATTACAGCGTGCAAATCACGCTTCCTGAATACACCTGCAAATGTCCATTTTCGGGCTATCCAGACTTTGCCACTATCTACATTACCTATACGCCCAATCAAGTTTTGGTAGAACTCAAGGCGATCAAGCTTTATATTAATAGTTATCGCGATCGCTCTATTTCTCATGAGGAATCAGTCAATCAAATTTTAGATGATTTTGTAAAAGCTGGCGATCCTCTAAAAATTAATGTCAAAGGTGACTTTAGTCCTCGTGGTAATGTGCATACTGTTGTCGAAGTAAACTACGTCAAGCCTCAAGAAACAATCTAGATTAGAGACACGTCACCTTACCGCAGCACATATGAAAATCCGTAAAAAATACCAAGCATCTGCTGATGCAGAAATAAATCTCACAGCTTTGTTAGATGTTGTATTTTCGATATTGGCATTTTTTATTTTGATATCAGCCGCGCTGACTGTGCCAAGTCGCATTGGGGTTGATTTACCAATTGGCGATCGCAATAATAACAGTCAGGCATCAGGTGATGGCAGGCTAGAAGATCTGTTTATCATCACTCTTGATCGTGACGGGCAGATGCTGATGAATGGTCAAGCTATTCCACCGCAACAACTAGAGCAAGATATTCGGACATTTTTAGGTAGATCTTCGCGTGGCGTTGTCGTGCTTAGCGCTGACAATGCCAATGTCTCTTATCAAATAGTAATTAATCGTCTAGCAGAGTTGAGAGTAATTGCAGGTAATCGCGTGGCGATCGCTACATCTAGATCTTAATTGCCTATCAAAAAACTACTTGCAGAAAACAATGTTGCCGACTGAATCCCAAACTGTCACTCAAAACAATAAACCTATGCTGAACTCTACGCATAAAGTGGTGTCGAATAATTCCATGCGTCAATTTGCTAGCAAGACAGGAAAGCTCATCATGAAGTATCCATTTTGGGTACTTGTAATTGGTTCACTCGGAATTCATGCCGCTTTCGCCCTGATCGCCGCTAATCCTCTAAAAAAAATAGAATCAAAACCTGAAGTTGTCGTTTCAACTCTTCCTGTCGTTAAGATTCCTGCTCAGTCAACAAAAAACAACTCAAAATCAAATAAATCACTCCTTGACAATTTATTCGTCAAACCTACAACTAATAAACTTACTTCTCCCTCAAGTCCTTTTTCTGTGGGCATTCCCAATGCGTTTGGTGATATAGCGCCAAATGCATCGCTGCGCTCTTTAGATTTAACTATCGGTGATCGTTTTGAAGATTCATCACCACTCGCGATCGCTCTTCCCCTTGAAGTTCCACCACTACTAAGTAACCCTATCGATCCGCCTCAATTTGTGAAGCAGCAAATTCGTTCTCCGATCGCTCAGACGGATTCTTCATCTCGTTTGACTCCATCTGGACAGATAGACAATACGATCGCCCCTACTAAGACAACAACTAATAGCAGTAATCTCAAGCCCGAATTTTCAAGTAGCACCTTTAAAAATGAGCCACTTGCCGCCCCTACCGAGCCGAAAAATACCAAGCCAAAAACCACTCAAGGATCGACATTACCTAGTTCTTCAAGTCTAGATATGACCGCAAAAGAGATCGACAGCAGTATTAATTCGCTTTATAAAGGCGATAAATTAATTGCAGATCTGTTCGCAGACAACTTAATTAGGAATACATTGATTGCTCCTGAAGATGCTCCAGTGTCGTATCCTGACAGAAACAGGGAAAAGGGAGTAGTTTGGATACCTGTTAAAAACACAGGAAATACTTCTGGCAAGAGAGGTAGTGTGATATTTAGATGGCTCGTTGCACCTGATGGCGAAATAAAAAGGATGTACTATACGACTAGCAAAGATAAAGATTTAGACAATATTGTTTTAGAAACTGTAAAAGACTACAAGTTTAAACCAATTGAAGATGCTCAAAGTGGTACTTATCGTCTAGTGACCGCTAAGTATGATTTTCCGCGTAAGTAGCACCGAATATTAAGCGCCGAATCAAAGCCCAAAATTAGTTAGGCGGAGCTTTGCGCTGATTAACTGATTTTGGGCTTTGTCCTAATTACGGTGAGCTTGATAACCGCGATTATCGAACTCACGGGAAATAAATCACCTGTATGGGTGAAGAAATATGACTTTAATTAATAAAAAACTTTAATGAATTTAAGTTTTATTTATTTTAATGAATTGCGATATCTTAGCTCAAAAAGATTAATCTTTTATGAAATCATGGGAAGTAGGCAAATATTAAAAATACTTTCTTACTATTTTTACTCGTGAAAGAAACCTTGTTAAGTTCACTTCGGTCTAATTTTTTAGAATGTAATAACAAATCCAAAAAAAGATTCTTAAATTTTGTCTAGTAATTTGTTAAATATGTTAAAAAATGTACGACAATAGATGAGCAATTATACATAGACTAAAATTCTATGAATTGCAAGATTTCTCCTAGCTTCAGAGAGAAATTTTTCGATTTTGAAACCTTGAAATTTCTAATAATCCTATGATAGATACTGTAACTAATCCTTTGACAGGAAAAGCTCTACTTCAAAAAGCAAAAGAGTCTAACAACTTACCCAAACGCGAACAAGCTAAAAAATGTGGTTATTTTACTCGCGGTAAAGATGGTGTCGATCGCGTCAATCTGACTGAATTTTATGAAGCTGTACTTGCTGCTAGAGGCTTTGCGATCAACCCTGAACAGAATAAAGATGGTCGTGGTCGTGAACCTACGTTTAAAGTTAGCGTTCATAAAAATGGGCAAATTGTGATCGGTTCTACCTACACGCGATCGATGGGTTTGCATGAAGGAGATGAGTTTGAAATCAAGCTCGGATATAAGCATATTCACCTGATTCAGTTGAGTAGCGATCAATCTGAAGATAATGAAGGTTAAGAAAATATCCCTGATTAAAAAAATCTAAGTTGACAGTCTAAAATTTAGTTTTTTATGACAAGTTTGACGACTTACAGCAATTTCCTTTCAAACCCGCCACAAATTAAAATATAAAACCCATTGCGGGGCTACGCCCTGCGACCCTTCTTGTGGCGGGTTTGATCGAGTACTGCTATAGTTCTGAGATTTTATTCGACTAGGGATTTTGAGTGAGAAAATTAATCTTATGCAATTTTTATGCAACTCATAGATACACATGTGCATATCAACTTCAAGGATTTTGATGATGATATTGATGCGGTGCGCGATCGCTGGCTAAGTAATGGGGTGACGAGGCTGGTACATTCTTGTGTCAGCCCTAACGAATTTGAACAAATTCAAGCGATCGCCGATCGCTTTCCTGAGTTAAGTTTTGCGGTGGGTTTGCATCCATTAGATACCAATCTGAATACGGTGGGGTGGAGGCCTGAAGTTGGCGATCGCATCAAATCTTTGGCGATGAGCGATCGCCGTGTGGTGGCGATCGGAGAAACGGGTTTAGATTTTTTTAAGTCAGACAGTAAATCTGCTCAAATTGAAGCGTTTAAATCACAACTCAGAACGGCGCGATCGCTGAATTTGCCTGTGATTATTCATTCTCGTGAAGCGTCATCTGCAACTCGTGAGGTTTTGCAAGAAATTAATGCCGAATCACCCGAAGAACCAATTCGGGGCGTGATGCATTGTTGGGCGGGAAATCCTGAAGAAACGCAATGGTTTGTAGATTTGGGAATGTATATCAGTTTCAGTGGCGTGGTCACTTTTAAAAACGCTCAGGCCATTCATGAGTCGGCTAAAATCGTGCCAAGCGATCGCATTTTAGTTGAGACAGATTGCCCATTTCTTGCACCTGTGCCGAAGCGCGGCAAGCGTAATGAACCCGCCTATGTGTTGCATGTGGCGGAGAGTGTGGCAAAGTTGCGTGATGTGGAGCTAGCAACTCTGGCGGAACAAACAACTAGTAATGCTTTTGCATTATTTGCCCTCGTTTAACCATCACTTATGATCTAGCGCTTGGCGCTCTCAAGGCAAAGAAGAAGCGATTGCGTCGGCGATCCCTTCTTCTTTGCGTATAAAATTAAGTTATGCAAATTTATCTCGATCATGGTGCTACAACTCCTGCGCGTCCAGAAGTCATCGACTTCATGGCGGATGTCATGCGATCGCAATGGGGCAACCCCTCTAGTCTGCATGAGTGGGGTGAACGTTCGACTATGGCGATCGAGCGATCGCGTTTGCAAGTGGCAAGTTTGATTAATGCTGATCCTGAGGGGATCATCTTCACTTCGGGCGGTACAGAATCAGACAATATGGTGTTGATGGGAATTGCGAGACAATACCAAACGCCTCAGCACATGATTATTTCATCGGTTGAGCATTCAGCAGTGCGCGTACCTGCTGATTTTTTAGAACAACATGGCTGGGAAATTACACGGTTGTCCGCCGATCGTAATGGTCAAGTTTCTGCTCAAGATTTAGCGCGATCGCTACGTCCCAATACTGTCCTCGTATCGATCATCACCGCCCAAAATGAAGTTGGCACAATTCAGCCCATTGAGAAGCTCGGTCAAATTTGCCGTAATGCTGATGTGCTATTTCATACTGATGCGGTTCAGGCGATCGGCAAGATGCCAATTGATGTACAAGCTTTACCAATTGATTTACTCTCACTTTCGGCACACAAGTTCTATGGAACGCAGGGGATCGGAGCGCTCTACATTAATCCGCTAACGACCAAAAAGCGATCGCTGCTTCCGTTAATCTTAGGTGGTGGACAAGAACGCGGTTATCGGTCAGGAACTCAGGCAGTCGCGGCGATCGCAGGGTTAGGCTTGGCCGCCGAGCTTGCTGAAAAAGAATTATTTTATGAATCTGAGCGCCTAACTAATTTACGCGATCGCTTGTACTTGCTGCTTGCCGACATTCCCGATCTCGTTCCTACAGGCTTGATGGGAAGCGATCGCCTTCCGCACCATCTCAGCTTTTATCACCAATATATTGATGGTCGCCGCCTTGTCCGCGAAATGAATTTTGCGGGGATCGCCATTAGTTCAGGTTCGGCTTGTAGTAGTGGGGCGATCGAGCCAAGTCCGATATTATTGGCGATGGGCTATTCAGAAACAGAAGCTAGGAACAGTATTCGTTTGACATTAGGCAAGTCAACGACTGAAGCTGATATTGACTGGACAGCTATGGTCATGCACCAAATTCTAAATTATGCGAACTGATACGATCTTTTATAAACTCTTTCAAACTTTTAATACACTTTTGTTTGAATTGCTTAATCAACCAGTAGAAGAGGGCTATCAGTTCATTTCGGTTGAGGTTAAGGAGAAAGCATTTCGATTCGATGGCATCTTTGCCCATGACAATATCGAAAAACCAATTTATTTTGTAGAGGTTCAATTTCAAAAAAAGCCTAATTTTTATTGGGAATTTCTTAGCGAGATTTTGTTATATCTCAGTCAATACGAACCCAAAAATGACTGGAAAGCGGTTGCTATATTTAGCGATCGCCAAATCGCCCCTAAACAACTATCAAATTTTCATCTGGAGTTACTAGCAAATCATCGCCTAATTCCGATTTATCTAGATGAGCTAGGAGATTCTCAGTCAGTAGCGATCGCCATAATTCAGCTTATTAACCTCCCTGAAGAAGATGCGCCTAAAATCGTCGAAGGGTTGAAGCAGCAAGACTTAGATCCTGATATTATTGAATTAGTCGAGGCTGTGCTTGTTGCTAAATTTAAAAAACTGAGCCGCGAGGAGATTGAAGCGATGTTTGCACTTAGCGATCTAAAAAACACCAGAGTATATCAAGATGCTTTAAAAGAAGGCGAGCAGAAAGGCGAGCAGAGAGGTTTGCAAAAAGGCTGGCAGAGAGGGCTACATAGAGGGTGGCAAAAAGGCAAGCAAGAGGGTAAACAAGAAGGCAAGCAAGAGGGTAAACAAGAAGGCAAACAAGAGAGTAAGCGAGAAATTGCTCTGAATTTGCTTAAGGTTGGTATGACTGCGAGTCAAGTGGCGCAGGTGACTGGGCTAACGATCGAGCAAGTACGCCAGTTGCATTTATAGCCACGACCAAATGGCATTTTTATTAGCGCCCTTAATAATTTACGACCACAAATTTGTAGGGGTTGAGCATTTGCGCCAATATTTTCATGTTCCCCACCACAATCTTGATCCGCAAATGCTCAACCCTCTTCGCTTTCACAGATAAATCGTCCCTGCGTTGCAAGTTTAGGGCAAAGCATTCCCAAATCAAAATTATCTAAAAAATTATAAATCTCTGTGGGAATGCTATGCCCCTACAGGGGGATTGTCTAGAGTTCAAAACAAACTTTTCTTAAGGATGATTTTCATTGTATAAATATTTATAGAAATGGGTTTGTCTGGTCTAGCAATCCGCGAATCTAAGCTCTATGTTGCAGATGCTTAATAATTCTAAAAATCTTTATCCTTACTGTGAAATCATGAATGCAATCCTGAAAAATTCCTCAATTTGGGGGGGGTAGTTGCTCTCGTAGCAACAACTCTAGCTATAGCTAACCCTGCTCAAGCAATCAGCTTTAGCAGTACCATCAGCACTCGCGCGATTCCTGACAATAATGCCACTGGCGTATCGGCAAGCATCACTATCGCAGGTGAAGGCAATATCACTAGCTTTGATTCGGTCACCATCTCTGGGTTTACCCATACTTTCTATGCCGATCTGCGGGCTTTCCTTACCAATGGCACAAGCACCGTACAGTTGTTCAGGACTGTTTCTAGTACTGTAGACGATCAAACATTTACTACCGCTGGCTTAGATTTGAGTGGCAACTACACCTTTGCCACTGCTGGTGCTAATTGGTACACCCAGACTGTTACCCCAGTGCCAACTGCTACTACCTATGCCAGTTTTCAGTCATTAGCTGCATTTAACGGACAGTCCCTCAACGGCACTTGGACATTGAATGTGCAGGATAGGATTGGTGGTGACACAGGCTCATTCACTCAGTTCACGATCAATGCCACTACTGATGCTGCTGCTGTTCCCTTTGAGTTTGAGCCGACAGGTGGAGTGGTGCTATTGGGTGGCGCATGGCTATTGCGTAAACGCCTAATGAAAAAGGGTTCGTAGATCGTAGGGGCTTAGCATTTGCGCCAATATTTTCATACTCCCCATCACAATCTCGAAACGCAAATGCTACGCCCTCTTTGCTTTTGTAGACAATTTGTCCCTGCGTTGCGAGTTTAGGGCAGAGCATTCCCAAAACAAAATCATCTAAAAAATCATAAATCTCTGCGGGAATGCTCTGCCCCTACCAATGTTTAATTTTCTGATGGGAGGCGGCGCAATGCGCCGTCTCCCGCTTTTTTTAGAGCTTATGGCACGACCAAAACTGGACAGGGAGAGAGATTAATCACTTTTTGGCTGACGCTATGAGAATCGGGATGCTCCTCGGTCAGGCTTTCCCCACGAGAACCCATCACAATTAGATCTGCATTAATTTCATCGGCAAAATCACAAATCACAAAGGCGGCCTTACCCTCAACGATTTTAGTCTCGATCGCAATGCCCACGTTAGCAAAATGAGACTGAAATTCTTCGATTAGCTCTTTGGCTGACTGCCGATCGCTATCATCAGCATCAGACTCAGTAACCGATATTACATACAGTACAGCCTGATATTTCTGAACCAGATCGATCGCGATCGCTACAGCTTGGCGGGTTTCTTGACTTCTGTTTAAGGGAAATAAAACAGTTTTAAACATAATTCCTACCTAACCCTGCTATTCAGATATGAGATTTTAATTTTCTTGAGTCTACTTTAATCATTAAAAGAGTTTCTAAAGCTTTTGATTTCTTAATTTTTAACAGGCGCTGCTAAGTTTAAGCAGCAGACAATACTCTATCAGTGCTAACATTGCGTGATATATAGCGAAAAAAGTCAAAACGGAAGAAGAGCATAGATGGATGCCGTAACAAAAATTATCCCTTTTTATGGCAGGGAAATTAAATTAAGAATTGGCACGTTTGCCCCTCAAGCTGGCGGTTCAGTATTAGTCCAGTGCGGGGAAACTGCGATATTAGTCACAGCGACCAGAGGTCCTGCTCGTGATGGTGTAGATTTTGTACCACTGCTTGTTGATTACGAAGAGCGCTTATACGCAGCAGGGCGTATCCCCGGTGGATTTTTACGTCGTGAAGGTAGACCCCCCGAAAAGGCAACTCTCACTTGCCGCCTGATCGATCGCCCCATGCGTCCTTTGTTTCCTAACTGGTTGCGCGATGATGTGCAGATCGTGGCGACAACTATGGCGATCGACGAAAAAGTACCGCCCGATGTTTTAGCCGTAACGGGTGCATCGATCGCGGCGCTAATCGCTGGACTGCCATTCATGGGACCAATGGCGGGTGTGCGCGTTGGTTTAGTGGGCGATGAATTTATCATTAACCCAACTTATGCCGAAGTTGAAGCAGGGGATCTCGATCTTGTAGTTGCTGGCACGGCTGAAGGGATCATCATGGTCGAAGCTGGCGCAAACCAACTGCCCGAAGCCGACATGATCGAGGCGATCGACTTTGGCTATGAAGCAGTGCTAGAGCTAATCAAAGCTCAAATCGATCTACTTCAAGAGTTGGGTATTGCATTACCAGTCATCAGCGATCCTGAAGTCGATCTGACCCTAGAAAACTTTATTGCTGATACCGTCAAAGACAAAGTTGCCCAAGTCGTGGCTAGTTGCGAAAAAGATCGCAATGTCCGTGATGCTAATCTTGATGCGATTAAAGCTGAGCTTCTAGAAGCGATCGCGGCTTTACCTGCTGATGATCCTGTGAAATTAGTTGCTGACAAAAAGGTAATTAGCGCTACTTACAAAGAACTCACCAAAAAGCTGATGCGCTTGCAAGTAATTGAGCAGAGTGTTCGTATTGACGGACGTAAGCTCGATGAAGTGCGCCCCATCTGGACAGAAGTGGGTGTCATTCCTCGTGTTCATGGTAGCGGCTTGTTTAATCGTGGCTTGACCCAAGTATTGACGATCGCCACCCTCGGCACACCAGGGGATGCACAGGAAATGGACGATCTGCATCCTGACGCGAAAAAGCGTTATATGCACCACTACAACTTCCCGCCTTATTCGGTTGGTGAAGCTAGACCCATGCGATCGGCTGGTCGTCGCGAAATCGGTCACGGTGCGCTAGCTGAACGCGCCCTGTTGCCCGTATTGCCAACCAAGGCTGAATTTCCCTATGTTCTGCGCCTAGTATCTGAAGTCCTATCTTCCAACGGCTCGACCTCGATGGGTTCAGTCTGCGGCTCGACTCTGGCGCTGATGGATGCAGGTGTACCGATCACCAAGCCCGTAAGCGGTGTGGCGATGGGCTTAATCAAAGAAGGCGATGAAGTTCGCATTCTCACCGACATTCAAGGCATTGAAGATTTCCTTGGCGACATGGACTTCAAGGTTGCGGGTACTGACACAGGTATCACCGCGCTGCAAATGGACATGAAAATCACCAGTATCTCTATGGACACGGTGCGATCGGCGGTGATGCAAGCCAAAACTGGACGCGCTCACATCATGGGCAAGATGTTGGAATTGCTCTCTGCACCTAGACCACAGCTATCGCCCAATGCACCACGCTTGCTCACAATTCGTATCGATCCTGAACAAATCGGTATGATCATTGGGCCGGGTGGTAAAAACATCAAGGGCATCACTGAGGAGACGGGAGCCAAGATCGACATCGAAGACGATGGCACGGTGATGATTTCTTCGATGAGTGGTGAAGGCGCTCTCAGAGCTAGACGCATCATCGAAAACATGACTCGCCGCGTTGGTGCGGGTGATGTTTATCTCGGCCGCGTCACCCGAATCATTCCGATTGGTGCATTTGTGGAGTTCTTGCCGGGTAAAGAAGGCATGGTGCATATTTCGCAACTTGCGGAAGGTCGGGTTGGCAAGGTCGAAGATGAAGTTGGCGTTGGCGATGAAGTCTTGATTAAAATCCGCGAAGTCGATAATCGTGGACGTTTCAACCTGACTCGTTTAGGCATTCATCCTGATGAAGCCGCCGCCGCAAGAGTTGCCGCAGAAACAGCAGCAGCTAACGAATAACCTTAAGAAAAGGGTGAGTGCGTACTCGCCCTTTTTTCTGATAAATAAATTTTTAGTTGTACTGAGCTAACGACGAAGATTCATGCCATCCCCTACTTCTTCCTCCCTCCGAAATACCTTTGCTAGAACTGAGATCCGCCGCTTGCAAGACTTGCTGCCCCCAGAGTTGCAGGCTTGGGTAAAAGTGTTGAATGCCGATGGCGTGCGCCCGCCGCTAATTGCTTGTGAAGAAGCGGGTGGCGATGAAGTGGTGATCTTGATCGATATGGTGCGCTGGGAACGTCTGGCGGAAGATCAGCGCAATCTCTTGTATTGGCACGAAGTCGCCCGCATTCAAAATGACGCAGTACCCAAAGATGGCTGGGAAGTCGCCGCTCTGGCGATCGGGCTAGGTGGTGCGGTTGGCGAATTGTGGGTCCAAAATGGTTTGTTATTTGTGCTGGCGCTAGGCATTTGCGGCGTGGCGGGTTTTCAGTTATGGCGCAAGGGGACTAGCAAAAAAGATATTCGTAACTTGATCGAAGCTGACCAAGGCGCAGTTCGTCTGGCGGTGCGGAACGGTTATCCTTTGCCTGCGGCTTATAAGAGTTTGGGTAGTGCGCTCAAGATTATGTTGAGTGATGCCGCTAAGGGGCGATCGCGGACATTGATCGAAAAACGTCTGGATGCATTACGCACTGAAGCAAATAAAGCAAGACGCACTTACGAAAATTAAAAAACGAAAATTAAAAAAATCAGGCGGCGCAAAGCGTTGCCTAATTTTTTTGGATTCGGGCAAAATTTTAATTTTTTAATTTTGAAGCTTTTTTTCTAATTTTTGGCTAGCTTGAGACATCGAAAAACAGAACATCCAGTAGATTAAAGCCACAAATAAATAGACTTCAGCATAGCGCCCGATAAATTCTGGTTGAGATAACACCGTTCTTGACACGCCCATGAGATCGACTAAACCAACGATCGCCACTAGGGAAGTATCTTTAAATAAGCCAATAAACTGCCCAACGATCGCAGGGATCGAAGCCTTGAGAGCTTGCGGTAAAACTATTAGGGCGATCGCCAGAGGTGTACTCAATCCCAAGGCTCTAGCAGCTTCGGATTGCCCTTTAGGTATTGACTGCAATCCGCCACGCACATTTTCAGCGAGATAAGCCGCACTAAAAAACACAAAAGCGGCGATCGCCCTCAACACCCGATCGATTTCTAAACCTGCGGGTAAAAACAATGGCAACATCACTTGCGCCATAAACAAAATGCCAATCAATGGCAATCCGCGCACAACTTCAATATAAAAGATACAAAATACCCGAATTAAGGGCAGATCGCTCTGTCTTCCTAAAGCTAATAAAACGCCCAATGGGAAAGAAAAGCCAATACTAGTAATTGCGACCAGCAGGGTCAAAACTAAGCCATTCCAGACATTTACATCAACAGCCGTCAGCCCAAAGTTGCCGCCGACTAGCCATAGGCATAGGGGTAAAGATGCTAACCATGCGATCGTCAAGACTAGCGAACTTAACTCGAATTGCTTGCATTTTCCACCGATCGCAAAACCCATGGCGATCGCGCCACAAATTGCCAAAATCAATGATTTTGAGATCAGATCCACAGGCAACAAAATCGAGAGGGCGATGGACAATGAGCCAATGGCGATCGCTACAAAACGACTAAATCTACCCCACATTCCCCAAGATATCCCTGCGAGACTACCCGCGATCGCCAAAATAATCCACAATCGCCAAAACTCTTCGACAGGATAAAGTCCGACCAAAAAAAGGCGCAAATTGCTACTCACAACCGTCCATTGCGCCTTGGTCATCGCCCAAATCCAAACACTACTCCCAAATTGATAGAGCAACCAACTACAGATAACTGTGAGTAAGCTATTAAACCAACTGCTAAATAGATTTTTTTCTGCCCATTGCCAAGGACTTAGGGATGCTTGTGGTGGCAGTGGGACCGAAGTTTGCGTCATAGCGGGCTTTTATAAAAATCATTAAAAAAATTTACCATAAAACCGCAAAGACGGTGATAACGCGGCGCGTTATCATCATTTTTACGGTTTTATAAGACAAAAGGAGCGCTTAGCGCTCCTTTTCTTTTATTTGGTATTATCAGGATTGCCTGTGTAAGGCTGCTCACCAGTGGCAGGAAAATCGTCTTTGCTTGGGGTAAAAATTCTGGCGATCGCATCGCTCAAATATTCCACCATGTTCATGAATTTTTGTCCTAGCTCGTTCATAACTATCACCATTAAAGGAATATCTAGAGAACTTGATTTAATTAAATGAGGTTTGACTTAGGATTTTTTTTCCTATTCATAGGTTGATTCTAATACTCGCATATGTCAAAAGTCGGTGGTTTTAATCTGACTTAACAATTATTTGAGTTTCGATACAAGTACTTGCAAATACTTTTTTGCTAACCGCTTAATTACTTTTTTACGCAGCAACTTTTTGAGTTGACGCTCTGATTTTCCAAGAAATTTAGGATTCTCAACTACTTCATCTTTGCGATCGGTATAGAATAAGAAGTCAAGAAACCATAGGAGATAACTGCGATGCAACCCAATGATCCTAGTAAATTTACTGAAAAAGCATTCGCGGCGATCGCCAGAACTCCCGATGTAGTGAAAGCAGCCCAGCAACAACAGATCGAACCAGAACATTTACTCAAGGCACTGTTAGAGGAAGAAGGACTAGCCGCGAGCATTTTTAGTAAAGCGGGGATCAATATTCAGCGTTTGCGCGATCGCACTGATGAGTTTATTAATCGTCAGCCCAAGGTTTCTAGCTCGAATGGCTCTGTGTACTTAAGTAAAAGTTTAGAAGTCCTATTCGATCGCGCTGAGAGAGAACGCAAAGGTTTTGGCGATGATTTTATTTCGATCGAACATATCTTGTTGGGATATTGCAAAGATGATCGCTTTGGGAAAGCGCTATACCAAGAGATGGGACTTGATGAGGCTAAACTGCGTAATATTATCCAACAAGTCCGAGGCAAGCAAAAAGTGACCGATCAATCTCCTGAAAATAAATATGAGGCGCTGACTAAATATGGTCGAGATCTGACCGAATTGGCGAGAGAGGGCAAACTTGATCCTGTAATTGGACGCGATGATGAAATTCGGCGCACGATTCAGATTTTGTCGCGCCGCACTAAAAACAATCCTGTGCTAATCGGTGAGCCGGGAGTGGGTAAAACGGCGATCGCCGAAGGTTTGGCGCAACGCATTCTCAGTGGCGATGTGCCTGAATCGCTCCAAGATCGTAAGTTGATTGCGCTAGACATGGGCGCATTGATTGCAGGGGCAAAATATCGCGGTGAATTTGAAGAGCGACTGAAGGCGGTTCTGAAAGAAATTACCGAATCTAATGGTTTGTTTATTCTGTTCATTGATGAGATTCATACGGTAGTTGGTGCGGGTGCAACTCAAGGCTCAATGGATGCGAGCAACCTACTCAAGCCCATGTTGGCGCGGGGCGAGTTACGTTGTATCGGTGCAACTACTCTAGATGAATATCGCAAATATATCGAAAAAGATGCGGCTCTAGAACGTCGTTTTCAACAGGTTTATATCGATCAACCCAATGTTGAAGATACAATTTCGATTTTGAGAGGATTGCGAACTCGATATGAGTCTCATCATGATGTAACAATATCTGATACAGCACTGGTAGCCGCCGCAACTCTTTCCAATCGCTATATCAGCGATCGCTTTTTGCCAGACAAGGCGATTGATCTGGTCGATGAAGCTGCCGCTAAGTTAAAAGTAGAGAATACATCTCAACCTGAAGCCCTTGATGAAATTAATCGTAAAGTAATTCAGATGGAAATGGAATGTCTTTCACTGAAAAAGGAAACGGATCGCGAATCATTAGACCGCTTAGAAAAGCTGAATAAAGAGTTAAGTGATTTGAAGGAAGATCAAACTACACTTAAAGCTCGGTGGGAAGCAGAAAAGCAGTTGAACGATAATATTGGGAAAATCAAAAAAGACATCGATCAGGTGAATGTAGAAATTCAACAAGCAGAACGCAATGCAGACAATCTAGAAAAAGCGGCAGAACTCAAGTATGGCAAGCTTCTTGATTTACAGCGTCAGTTGGAAATCGCCGAAGTTAATCTCAAAGAAGCGCAAACTTCAGGGCGATCGCTATTGCGTCAAGAAGTGACGGAAGAAGACATTGCGGAGATTATTTCTAAATGGTCGGGCATTCCCATTAGTAAGCTCGTAGAATCTGAAAAAGAGAAGCTCTTGCAACTCGAAGATGTGCTGCACGATCGCGTTGTTGGTCAAGAAGAAGCGGTGACGGCGATCGCGGATGCCATCCAACGTTCACGCGCGGGACTTGCTGATCCTAATCGCCCGATCGCCAGTTTTATCTTCTTAGGTCCAACGGGTGTTGGTAAGACCGAATTAGCCAAAGCCCTCGCCGCCTATCTGTTCGATACTGAAGAGTCAATGGTGCGGATTGACATGTCTGAATACATGGAAAAGCACAGCGTCTCGCGCTTAGTGGGCGCACCTCCCGGCTATGTTGGCTATGAAGAAGGCGGTCAACTTACGGAAGCAGTGCGCCGCCGTCCCTATGCAGTAATTCTCTTTGATGAGATTGAGAAAGCCCACCCCGATGTATTTAACATCATGCTGCAAATCCTTGATGATGGTCGGGTCACTGATTCCCAAGGTCGCACGGTTGACTTTAAGAATTCAATTATCATCATGACTAGCAACGTCGGTTCGCAATTTATTCTCGATATTGCGGGTGATGATTCTAAGTATGAAGAAATGCGCGATCGCGTGATGGAGTCCATGCGATCGAGTTTCCGTCCCGAATTTCTTAACCGTATTGATGAAATCGTCATCTTCCATGCCTTACGCCGTGACGAGCTACGCCGTATTGTCAAGCTGCAAGTGCAACGTCTAGAACAAAGATTAGGCGATCGGCGCATGACCCTAAAACTATCTGATGCGGCTCTAGATTTCATTGCCGAAGTTGGCTATGATCCTGTCTACGGAGCGCGTCCACTGAAGCGGATCATTCAGCGTCAACTCGAAACCCAAATCGCTAAGAGCATTTTGCGCGGTGACTATGCTGATGGTGACACCATTTTTGTAGATATCGAAAACGAGCGTCTAGCATTTAAGCGTCTGTCGGCTGGTTTGTTGGACGGTTGACGGTAAAAATATCAAAAGGCAATCACAAAAGCTAACAATGAGCGGTGGTCAGTCTTTAAAACTATTCGAGGCTAAATCTAGCGTCACTTGGCGAAGTTGCAAATAATCCATCGGATCGACAGCATTTTTGCCATCGGGTTGCACTTCAAAATGTAAATGTGGACCAGTGCTGCGTCCTGTCGTGCCGACTTCGGCGATCGCCTGTCCCCTAACCACCGTCTGCCCTTTCGACACAAATACTTTATTACTGTGAGCATAGAGTGTCACCGCCCCATTATCATGGCGTAACTCGACAATATTGCCATAGCCGCCGTCCGTCCATCCTGCATCGGTGACTACCCCATCCGCCGCCGCAAAAATCGGTGTCCCTGTCGGTGCAGCAAAATCCACGCCTTTATGTAATTTTCTCTCGCCTGTGATCGGATGCACCCGCCAACCAAAACCAGAACTAATCGCGCCCGTCACAGGTGACACAAAGCTAGAAACACTATCGAGATCGATCGCCGCAATATTTTTGGGAAGTTGCATCGTCCAATGTCCTAGCTTATTGGACTTGAGCCGCAATAGCTGTGGATTGAGATCAACATTGGGCGACAACTCCACGACCATGCGCGTGGTATTAGCATCGACTTGACCAACCCGAACTGATTGCACGCCGCGTCCTACCCGTCGCCTGACTGTTGGTCCCTGATAGACAATTCCGGGCAGGTCGATCACGATGCGAGTGGGATTATTAATTACCACGCCTTTCGGCTCGATGTCATCTTTTACTGAAAACTCAATTTTGCTATCGTTCAAATCGTATACAAAAGTTTCAAGACGATTCGCCTGTGCGATGGGAGTGGCGATCGCCAAGCTACTGGTTAATCCACAAATTAACCCAGAAAGAGTTATTAATAGCGAGCGAGACATAAAATTTTGCATTGATTAACTTTTTTGCTGTAGGACGGTGAAGCGCAAACTACAAGCAGTACAGAAATGTACAATTAGCCATGTGATCAAGACTTGTAGAAAGCTGTGGATAGTATCTAAAAATCTGGGTGAAGCGAACCTGTGCAATCCTACATCAATTTTGAGAAAGTTGGACAAAAAAGCCAAAAGTAGATTAGGCCTCAATTTGCTTTTGGCTTTTTTCTGACTTTTACATTGGCGCTTGCTATATAGAGCTTTTCAAACAAGCGAGTTACAGCAGATTGTTTCTCCGCCGAAGGCGGGGAAACAATCCCGTACTTCACTAGACTGAGAAACGCTATAGTATCGTTACAGGTTATTGATTAGAGTTACGCATGTTCAAAAGAATTACTCTGTTACTAGTTTCTGCGGCGGTTGCCACGATCGCCCCGATCGCCAATCTAGCTCTGGCAGCCCAATCATCCAAACCTGCCCCAGCCGAATTGTCAAATATTGTATTTGCCTTAGACAAAGCCGCCAGTCAGCGCGATCTTGAAACGGTGATGAAATATTATGATCCGTCCTTTAATCATTCCGATGGACTAAATCGCGATCGCTACAAGCAAGTATTGAGCGAATTTTGGCAGCGTTACAAAAATATTAGCTATCGCACTGAAATCTCTAAATGGGATCAAAAAGGCGACCTAATTACGGCGGAAACCGTAACGATGGTGCAAGGGCTGAAGGGGGCTGAGAACGATAATTTTAAATTAGATTCAAGGCTAATCTCCACTCAGACTTACAAAACTGTCAATGGTCAGTTAAAGGTTGTCTCTCAAAAAGTTCTGTCTGAGCAGTCGTCTCTGAGTACGGGTGACGCGCCGCCCCCTGTCAAGCTCAAAGCTCCTGAATTAATTGGTGTCGGTCGTCAGTATGTGTTGGATGCGATCGTTACTGAACCGCTTGGCACAAGTTTATTGTTAGGTGCAGCGATCGAAGAGCCTGTGGAAGCCAAAACTTTTCTTGCCGACAGCACCATTAATCTTCTGCCTTTACGCGCAGGTGGCTTGTTTAAGATTGGGCAAGCTCCTTTTAGCTCTGGCGATCGCTGGATATCGGTAGTGTTAGTGCGTGAGTCTGGCATTACGATCACTAGTCAGCGTTTGCGCGTCAGCAAAGATTTTACGGGTAATCAATATACGCCTTTGCCTGAAACAGATACAACTCCGAGCCGAGTGCGTCCACGTCCTAATAGCGATCGAACGTTATAAATAAAAAAGCACCCGAAGGGTGCTTTTTTATTTAATAAGGCGGCGCGAAGCGCTGCTTTATTAATTTGGGTTTCTGGCAAAATGCATTTTGATGCCGCCAGCAGGGGCGAGGGTGACTCCGCGACGTTGGGGCTTAACAGGATGGCGATCGCCTAGTTCCAGATGGTAATTAGCCAAAATTGTTGCCAACACAATCTTCATCTCAAATTGGGCTAGCGCCTCACCAATACATCGGCGGACACCACCACCAAAGGGCATAAACTCATAGGGTGAAAATTGGCGATCGAGAAAGCGTTCTGGATTAAATTGCTTAGGATTTGGATATAAGTCTTCGCGTTGATGTAATAGATAGATACAACCTGTCACGATCGCATTTGGTTCTAATTGATAGCCCAATAACTGCACAGGCTCTTGCACAACTCTAGGAAAAGTCAACATCGCCACAGGATAAATGCGTAAAGTCTCATTGCAAACCGCAGTCAAGTATGGCAATTTAAAAATACTCATCCAATCACTTGGATCATTGACGCTCTTTAGCTCTTGCAATAGTTTCTCTTTGACTTCGGGTAGACGATGCACCCAATACAACGCCCAAGACATAGCTGTTGATGTCGTTTCATGTCCTGCGAATAATAGCGCCATTAGCTCATCGTGCAATTCTATCTCTGTCATCGGGTTTCCATCTTCATCACTCCCTGACATCAACATTGATAGAATGTCAGTGCGACTAGGATCAGGATTAGCTCTTCGCTCAGCAATTTCTAGATAGATCAATTGGTCGATTTGTTGTCTTTCCCGCACAAATTTTCCCCAAGGACTCCAAGCGCCGAGATCTTGCTGAATTGATGGAAAAAACAAAAATGCTGAAGTTAATGGCGACACGAATAGCTCGGTCATTTTGGTCATCAACTGTTTCAATTGCTGACAGCGATCGCCTTCATATAAACCAAATACGGCTTGCAAGATAATTTGCAGAGAAATATCTTGCATAGCATCGCGAGCTAGGAACATTTGATTGGATGCTTGATTAGAGGCTTGTTTTTTTGATAAACCATCTAAAACTTTGGTGGTGATCTCAAAAACGAGCTGTCCATAATTTTGCATCCGTGAGCCATGAAAAGCTGGCATGACTAGTTGTCGGCGTTTTTTGTGGCGATCGCCATCTAACATGATGACTGAAAAATCTCCTAATACTGGCTTTAAAATACCGTTCAATTCACCTGGGGCGTTAAATTGTTTGCGATCGTTGGTTAATATCTGTTGAATGGCTTGGGGATCATTTACAAAAACTAATGAATTACCGAATCCCACAATCTTGGCGGTGAAAATATCAGGATATTTCTGCACAGCCGTTTCCATGTAGCTAACGGGATCAGCTACCCACTGAATCTGCTGCAAAAACGGAATTGTCTCGATTTTATTAATTGATTTGATCATATTATTTGAATTTTTGTTTGAATTTTGAAATATAGCTGTAGTCACTACAATTAGGA
>JANODY010000128.1:0-18168 GCA_031412945.1 Cyanobacteria bacterium SOY_65_metabat_81 | reverse complement strand
CCTATCTAATCGAAAAAAAATTGCTATCTTTATTATAAAAAGCTAAAACGCGTGTGGGGGCGATTGGCGCCGCCACTCGCTTTTTGGGTTTTAAGTTAGCTCCAAAAACGTTAAATTAAGCGGCTTGCTCTTCTAACTGATCCTTATGAAGCCAAATTACAGGAGTTGGCACTTTACCAAATTTGATCTGGACATAATCGCCGCGAAACTCTGTCACCTCACCCCATGTTTCAAAAAGATAAGACGACCAGCGCGTATCGTTTGCCGTAGCTTCGGGGCTATTTTCTAACTTTTCGCGAATTGCCCGAACGAGTGTGCCTTTTTTCAGTGCCATAGTTTTAGCTACAATTTTAATTTCATCACAGAATATTGAGTATTGTATAGCAGAAAACTAGACCTTGAAAATGATGTGTTAGGTCGCGTCTACGGTCTGGTTTGTTAGTATTATTTTTATGAATTGGGATTAACTGCCATGTGCATCTGCATTAACTGTACCTATGTCGATCGCTGCATAACTTATCACTCTGTCGAAGCATTACATCTGCAACCGCATCTAACTGATATTCCCAATTTTGAGGCAACCTCACCGACGATTAACGTCAATATAAAAACAAATTCTGAGGATATTCAAATGGAATGGGATGTCGTCGGCTGTGACAGCTTTTCTTCAGAAATGGGGAAATGGACAAAATTACGCCCTAATGAAGCTGTTCCTACTTGATTTTAGTTTTTTGCACCCAGGTCCAAATTAGTTTTCTGTAAAATTACTTTTACCTCAAAAGCCCGCAATATTTTTGACAAGAATTTTGTTGAAAATTTTGTGGGCTTATTTTGCGCGAATTGATACAGGAATTTATATGAACTTTGCGTAAAAATCTCCCGTCTTCAAGATTTTACCTGCTTCTGTTAAGGGAATGCGAGTATTTAGCGCAAGCCGATAAAAATGATTGAATCGCGATCGCTCTACGTTTGGGGGTAAAGTTGCCTCTCGTTGGCGCATAAAAATCTTTTGAAATTCAGAATAAACTTCGCCAGTAAAGGGATCGCGGGTCGGCACAGGACAACGCTGACAGGGATTAGTGCCAAGAAAACTAACATCACCGATTTTAAAGCTCACTGTTTCGCCAGACTTAGCAAATAGATGATCTTCCCAAAAAGGATCTGTATCCGTAATTTCTAAATTAGTACGGAAACGATAACGGATTTGGTCAAGGCTGAGTTTAGGATTTTCATACCAACTCTGCACCGTCCTCAGCGTTGAGTCAGCGATAACGGTTGCGCCCCATGCATCAGGATCATCAGGAAATCCATTGTTGATATTTTGACGGAGGGCTACAGGCTGATCAAAAAATTCGCTTAGCCAATTAATTAATAATTCTCTTTCTCGATCTAAATGGAAAGCAAATACTTCTTTTTGATTTTGGATTTGTAAATTAACTTGACGATCGCTTAATTCATAACTTGCGCGTAGCAAATGAATTTTAGGATTGCATTTCGCATTAATATACTTGCCATTTTGGTCAAACATAGCAAATTCGCGATCGCCTTTTAAGGCCCCGCCAGTCGTAATTTCTACCTGTTTTAAGGCGATCGGATCTAAAGACTTAATTGGAAAAATCAAGATTTTATTCAGCGTTGCCATTTTGAACTCTATTTCTGAAGATTTTATATATTTGATAAATATTTTAACTAAACCTTAACTATTTAAAAAAGACCAAATATAATGTAGCTAATTTAACAAAATTTTTTATTCTCGGAGTCCAAATGATTCAACATCCTCTTGCAGATACTCTAGAGCAAGATTTTAATCATGTTACAAGTCCATCTGTGCCAACGCTAGCCAACATTTGGGCAAAAAAGTATGTTCAGAATCTGCAATCAGCTCCTCCTAAACAGAATGTAAAGCCTAACAATTTAGCAGAAATTTTATCTTCAGAACGGCGGGCGACTACGGCTGAAAATTTATTGCAATCTTTACGATTTTCTAGCGCTCAAGCTTGGGCTAAGACTGAAAATTTGTTGATGGGGCAGTTGCAAGCTCATGGTATTTCCGCAGATTTAATTGATCCTTGGCAGATCGCCAACGATTCGCGATTTTTATTAGAGCGAGCTTTACAGGTTTATACAGACAATACTGACCCTCGACTTTTAGAAATCAACTTGACTGTCGATGGTCAAAATCTCAAACTGGAAAGCCTTACTCAATTACCGACAATTGGACAACTATCGGTGGCGATCGCCCAAAGTGTCGGCAAGATCCGTCAAAAATATACCTCAGTTGATCCTCGGACGATTGGCTTTGTGAGTATGCAGTTTCATTACAGCGGTCAAATGTTGGTAAATTTATTACCACCTTTAGAACAGTTGGTGGTGAACTCTTACTTAAAAGTCATTGATGATCATCTCTATATGCCATTGCAAAGAGCCTATGATGCGGCAGGAAATCTAGAATATGATGACATTGCCTTGGAATCTGTGCGCCATTTATTACCGTTAACCAGTGAAATTGCGCGGCAGGTTTCTCAAAAGACGTTGATCATGCATTCTGACTATCAATGCCATAGTGGCGTGTTGAGTTCGCCTCAAATTCGGGTTTCTAGCTTGCGCGATATTGAGATGTTTCAGGTTTATCTTTGCTTATGCGTCCTCGAAAAAAGCGTCTCCTCAATTCAGCAAGAGCTTTTTCCGCTCTGTGTAATGCTTTATCCCCCTTTAAAAGTTAGTTGGGAACTAGTGCGAACTTTGTTGAGATTGCTAAACCAAGAAATGCATAGCCATCTTGACGAACAACATATCAGAGTGTTTGAACCCTATCTAGTTGCTTTGAATGAAATGTTTGGTGATGATGTGCTGCCTCAAGCCTGATAATAGTAAAGCTTAAGATTTCAAACTCAAAAACTTTGATATGCAGCTTCACTCAAGATAAGTGGGCTTAATTAAATATAAAACCCAAAAGCTTGTGGCGCACGCGCAGCGTGCGCCACAAGCTTCGGTTCTGGTTTTATACTTAATTGCACCTAGCTACTTAAAGTGTGACCCTATATCAAAGCTTGAGTTTGAAATTAGCGCCAAGCGCCTTATTTTAAGCTTAGAACAGCTAAGAACAGAAAAAATCAAGCATGACCTGTATTTGTACGATTAGCCAAGCGATCGCCATTACGTCGGCAACAGTTGCCAATATTGACGAAACCACGCAGCAGAACACTCACATAAGCGGCATTATTTCCGATAGTCGCAAGCTCAAGGCAGGTGAGCTATTTGTGGCGTTGACAGGTGAAAATTTTGATGGTCATGGTTTTGTCGCCCAAGCGATCGCCCAAGGTGCGATCGCCGCCCTAGTCAGCCATGAATGGGCTAACTCCGCCGCCGCCCAAGGTTTGCCTATATTGGCGGTAGATGACACGATCGCCGCTTATCAAGATTTAGCGCGATGGTGGCGATCGCAGTTTCCACGACCCGTGGTGGCGGTGACAGGCTCAGTCGGCAAAACTACTACTAAAGAAATTATTGCGAGTATGTTGGCTGGCTATGTCGCGCCCAATAAACAAGTTCATAAAAGCCAAGCTAATCACAATAACGATATTGGTGTGGCCCAAACGTTACTAGCGATCGCCCCTGCACATGATGATTTTGTGGTGGTGGAGATGGGAATGCGCGGCTTAGGTGAAATCAAACGCCTTGCAAAAACAGCATTGCCCACCGTGAGTGTAATTACCAATGTTGGCACGGCGCATATTGGTCGTTTAGGATCACGAGAGGCGATCGCCCAAGCCAAATGTGAATTGCTGGCGGAGACTCCCGCCGATGGTACAGCAATTCTTAATGCGGATAATCCACTTTTAATAGAAACAGCCAGCCAAGTTTGGCATGGCAAAACGATCGCCTATGGTCTAGGAATTGGTGATGTCAATGGAACACTAATCGACGACAAGCTGCATGTGGAGGGTTTAGTCTGGGATCTGCCCTTACCTGGTCGCCACAATGCCTTAAACTTTTTGGCAGGGTTAGCCGTTCTCAAAGCTCTAAATCTTGACTGGACTCAAACTACTCAAGGAATTGGGAAACTCGATCTTCCCTTTGGTCGGGCGCAGTTATATCAATTACCTCAAGATGTGATCATCCTTGATGAGACTTATAATGCTTCTCCTGAAGGTATGTTAGCGGCGTTACGGCAACTAGCAGATATGCCTGCTAAGCGACATTGGGCGGTCTTAGGTACGATGAAGGAGTTGGGAGAGATGTCCACTCAATTACATCATCAAGTTGGTGAGGCGATTAGTAAATTAGGCATAGAAGGGGCGATCGTCTTAGCCGATGGCGAAGCCGATGCAATTCTGGCGGGTGCAAATGGTTCTTTGCAATATGCGATCGCCTGTAACAATCACGATCAGCTTACGCAAACCCTATTAGAAAAAATCAAAAGTGGCGATCGCATTTTGTTTAAAGCCTCGCGATCGGTGGGCATGGATCGAGTCGTAGCCGCATTTCGCCAAACTTGGCAGTAGTTACAGCGCTATGCGCTTACATAAAATCCAGAAAATAAGAAGCGGCGCAGCGCGCTGCGCCGCTTCTTATTCTATCGGTTCATCATCCATATCGACAATTTGTCCATTAAAGAAATCAGCCATATTTTTAACCACCATATCTTCTTCTGACATGCCAACATAGCCTTTAGTCTCAGGTGGATTTACTGGCTTTTGAATTGGATCTAGATTATTCTTCACATCTGGCGGATGTTCTGAAATTGGCGTTGCTATTGGTACAGCACTAGAGATTGGATTGGAAATTGGGTAACTAGTGGGACTTTGATAATTTGGCGGTGGTGACGCGATCGCGGGTGAAATAGGAAGAGGTGCGGCAACTTGACTTTGATCGGCGATCGCATCGGTTGCCACAAATTTAAACATCACCTTAATCGGTCGTTGCAACAGCTTAGAACAAGCTTCTTCTATCTCATTACGTTTTTGGACAGCAATATTTCTAGTGGTTTCATCACGTTTACCACCTAAGCCAATTTTGACGCTATTACTATCAATTTCGATGAAATGCGCTTGCATTTGCATAAAAATCGCCCTTGTGGGAGACGGTAACATCGGTAAGATATTTTGCCATAAATTATCTAGATCATAACCAACCGATGCGAAGTTTCCTAAATCATCAGTTCCATTAGCAATTGGAGCTTTGGCAGGATTAGCAGTCTGGGATATTGATTGAGAAACAGGCGGCGGATCTTGTTTAGGCGGTAATGGAGTTTGTGGAGAAACTTGCGGAGGAACTTGATAAGTTGGAGGTGTGTTAGCGCGAGGCGGAATAAATGATGGTGTTTGAGTAGAATTTGTTGATGGCGCGATCGCCCCCTGAGCCGAAGGTAACAAGCCCATCAAGGTGACTTCTAGCCAGAGCCGAGGCTGAGTAGTATTACGGATTTGCAACTCCGCCGATCGCAAATGTTGCTGACCGAGCAGAATATTTTGGATCGCCAAACCTTGAGCTAGTTGAATGAGTCGAGTCCAACCCGCACTAGTCATCGCCACAAGATCACTGCGATCGCTGGCAGTTTTAGCAATTAATAAATCACGATACATATTTGCCAAATTTTGCAACACAATCAACGGCTCCCGACCGCGATCCATAATCCTGCGTACATAATCAATTAATTGAGTGGAATTATCGATGGCGATCGCCTCAACCAATGACAACAAATCCTGCTCTGGCACAGAACCAACCAAATCCCAAACCGCCTCAACCGTAATCTCTCCATCTAATAAACTCAACTGATCGAGCAGAGATTCCGCATCGCGCAGCCCCCCCTGTGAAATCTGAGAAACTAAGGTAATCGCTTCTATCTGAATATTAATCTGCTCATTTGCGGCAATCTTCACCAAGTGCTTAACCATCGCATCAAGGGGAATCCGCCGAAAGTCAAAACGCTGACAACGCGAAATGATTGTGGGCAGAACTCTCTGTGGGTCAGTAGTAGCGAGAATAAAAGTAACGCGATCGGGCGGCTCTTCAAGGGTTTTTAGCAACGCATTAAATGCGGCGGTGCTGAGCATATGACACTCGTCAATGATATAAACCTTAAAACGAGCTTTTACAGGTGCAAACTGGGCGCGTTCGATTAATTCTCGAATATTGTCAACACCCGTATTACTTGCCGCATCGATTTCCGTAATATCAAGGGCATTACCATTGGCGATACTACGACAAAGTTCACATTTGCCACAAGGGTGAGGCGTGGGGCTATCAGAGCTTAGGCAATTGAGCGACTTTGCCATGATCCGAGCGCTCGATGTTTTGCCCGTACCTCGCGCCCCTGTGAATAGATAGGCGGGGGCGATCCGTTTGGTGTTTAGCGCATTTGATAGGGTGTGCGCGATCGCCTCTTGTCCAACTAAGTCCGCAAAGATTTGGGGGCGGTATTTATGATGTAGCGGCTCATAGCCCATATTGTGAATACGATGTGATGCTTAGTCACTTCAGGATAACACTCTCAAAACCCAAAGAAAAGTTTAAAAGGGCCGTGAATCTGTACTTCTAAACTTTTCTTTGCGATGCTTATTCTCGTTTACTTAGCTCCTGCTCCAATTTAGGCAAGCTTTGCAATTCAAACACCGTGATTTGTCCAGAATTAGCGCTACCCTTGCCATTTTGCAATAACTCAACCCAGTAGCCATACTTTTTACCTTGGCGTAACTCCCCTTGCAAAGCCCAAAGAATAGCTGAGGCATTTCTACCTTGCGATCGCGCAATCATGGCGGCGTTAGGATAGGCATATACCCGCTTAGCTGTGGCATAGTCGCGCATCACATCGGGTCCATAAATAGACCGCAAAGATTCTTCTAGCCGCGATCGCGTTACCCCGTTGATGATGTCAAAAAAGCTGATTTGCTCACTCCGAATTAAATTGGCATCCCCTTTAATTTCGGCGATCCCAGGTAACAAAACACTTGCCTGAAATTGAAAACGTCTGGAAGGGGTATCACTTTTTCGCACCAACAGACGTTCACCGATCGCAGGGCGTAGGACGGGATTAGTTTTAATCCAATCTAAAACTTGATCGGGTGTTTGCCCCGGCAAAGCGATCGCCGATGGCATGAGCGATCGCCACGTTGTTGGTGCAGCCATACCAAATATCTGGGTCAAAAATATCTGCGCTAAAAACATGGGGGCGATCGCCGCCTTTACGCTTTTGCTGTTTATGCTCTTAAAGCAATTCATGGGAGTCCTCTACACCAATTAAATCCTAATGGACAAATTTAGCTGGCAAATAATGGGTGAAAGGATATCATGGACTGGTGTGATTGCAATGACTTTTTCTGACTTTTTCTGGCAATCAATATCAAATAGAGGGCGCGGCGCAAAGCATTTATTTGAGTCGTCAAAAAAAATATATTTAAAGTATTGACAAATGCCTGTTAAATCTACATAATGAGGAGCGCTTAAATAAACAACTGCAAAAAACAACTCGCAAAGCTTTACTAGCACTTGCGTCTTGATAACAAGCATTATTTAAAGCAAAAACTTGGGTTCGTAGTTCAATTGGTTAGAGCACCGCCCTGTCACGGCGGAAGTTGCGGGTTCGAGCCCCGTCGAACCCGTTCTAAATAAGGCTTTTGCTAGGTAAGTCCAGTGTAAAGTTTTAAAACATTTCTCAATCTGTCCTAAGCGGTTTACAAAAACAGAAAAGAGGAAACTCAGTTTGAAAAAGAAAGTCTGCACTCTGCTTGTTTACGAATTGAGTGTCGGTTACTTCAATAAGAAATTTCAGTGATAGAACGGGCTGAGAATGGCAAGTATTTACAATAATTTAAGAATAATTTACAAATAACTTACAAAAAGAGTACATCGGCAAACTATGACCATCGCAACTGATATCGCCCCAGATCTAAATCTCAAAGCGCAAGACCAAAGCTATCAAATGGCTCAAGCAGCAGCGATCGCGGCTGACGATCGCAAGGGAGAGAATATCGTTTTGCTAGCGATCGGTGAAGTCTCGACCTTGGCAGAATATTTTGTAATTGCATCAGGACTTTCTAAGGCGCAAGTACGGGCGATCGCGGGATCTGCTGAAGATGCGATCGCCGAAAAGTTTGGACGTAAGCCTAGAAATATTGCGGGTGAGCAAGATGGCACATGGGTTTTGCTGGACTATGGTGATTTGATTGTCCATGCCATGATGCAACAAGAGCGTGAGTATTATGACTTAGAAGCTTTTTGGGGTCATGCGCCAAAACTCGAAGTAATTTTACCTATGGCTGAGATAGTTTCAAGAGTTGAAACTGAAGTATAGAATCCTAAAATTAAGTCGCAAAATCAAGTCGCAAAGCGTCATCTTTGATTTTTATATAGCAGAAAAAGCCTCGCAACGCGAGGCTTTTTCTGTTTGGGCTTCTGATTTTAAAATGCTTAGCTCGAACTGACATTAATTAACCGAAAACAAGGTATTCTAAAGCTGAATAACAAGTGCAACTATTTTGAGTAAATCGAATTAGGGGCGATCGCAGTCAACTTCATTACCAAAATCCATGAAAAAACATATTCGAGGACTAGGAGCTAATAAAGATCCAAAAGATCCAAATTTGGCTGACGAAAAAAATCTTGAGCTAGAAACAAAAATCACTCCCAAACAAAATTTTCACTTGTTAATACCTTTAGGTGTAGGGGGAGCAATTTTGCTCGGTGGAGCGACTTTTTTGGCTGTAAATTCATCGACTATTGATCTGATTTGTCGTCAGGCTGGCAATTGCCAAAGTTTTAAGGATGCTTCGGGCAAGGCTCAAGAATCCTTAACGAAAGCTGAAAATGGGCTTAAGTCGGCAAAATCTTTGCCAGAACTTTTAACTATCAGTAAGTCGATTGGTGAAGCTAAAAGCAGTTTGGCAAACGTTCCTGATAACGCGGTAGATCTTAAACCACCAATCGGAGAGCAGAGAACAAAGTTTGCCGAGTTAGATAAAAAGATCGGAATTTTGGTTGTCCTTGAACAAAATGCGGATAAGTCTCTAAAAGAGGCGATCGCCAAAATAGTTAGCGCCGAGCAGCTTAATCGGAATCCTCAAGACCAAAAAGAGTCTCCCGAAGAGGCAAGAAAACGCCTTAACCAGCCCAAGACGCTATATGTTGAAGCACAGGTTTTGCTGAAGAGTATTCCAGATAATTCTGTTATTGCTAACAGCAAGCAAGAAAAATTGAAACAGGTGACTGCGAAAATTGCGGATCTAGATGTCAAGCTTGCAGGAGTCAAAGAGCTTGCTACTATCGCCGCTTCCCAACCTGCCGCTCCCCAACCTGATAGAGAACCTGAACCTGTTAGAGAGCCTGAACCTGTTGGAGAACCTGAACGCAATAACTCTGGAGGAACACCATTATTTGGTCCTGGGTCTTCAGGGTATAGGCGCTAATTCGCAGTGCGAATAATCTAGAGGACATAAGCAATTCTTGACGTTATTATATTTTATCAGTATCTATAAAAAATCCATGAAAAAACTGCGATCGCTTGGGGCTTTGTTTTTAGCGGGGTTACTTACTTCGCTACTGTTTGCAAGTTCAGTTTGGTCTTTAAGTTCTACAAATCTGCGATCGGCAACCGAGCAGACCAATCCAGTCAGTAACGATAAGATTATTGCGTTCCGCATATCTAGTGAGAGGCAAAGATATCTGCAACGAATGGGTGAATCTGACGGATTTTATCAACAAGGAGCGCTCTCGACTGCTTTAAAGATTCAGAAAGAGGCTAAAGAACCTTTTGCCAATACGGGGACTGGAAGGCGTAAGCCCATTGACGATCCTGCAAAGCTTTCGGGCGGGGCGGGCGTTTATTATCGCGAAGGTAAGGCTGGTTTAGAACAAGGACTAATCACTAAAGCGCTGATTCCATTACAGCGACTTTCAGAAGACTATCCTGAATTTATCCAAGGGCATATCATGTTGGCGCAAGCAGCCCGCAAGTTTAGTGATGAAGATGCCAAAATCGTTCTCAAAAGACCAAAAATTGACGTTGAGTTAGAAGCTTTAGAGCGCGGCTCGTCAATTTTCCCTGAACGTAAAGATATTTTAAATGCTCGTCTTGATGCTTTTCTTGCCTATGACAAGTTTATCGAAGCTTCAGTGACAGCGCGTCAATATGCGGTACTTTTTCCTGATGATCCTGAGAGTCCTAAATATCTAAATCTCGCTGAGATATATTTAGCCAAACATCGTAACACTATCCAAGAAAGACTTTTAGCTCTTGGCGCATTTGGCTCAATATTTGGCGATCGCCAAACGACAGCACAAATTGTTCTCATCCTGTCGCAAAGTGAGTCAGACTATGGCGCTCAACTGGCCGATCGCCAAAAGCAGAGCAGACAGATGGTCACCGATCCCGAAGTTTTGGATTATGTTAATCGCGTTGGTCAGAAGATTGCTAAGACCATGGGTCGCAATGAATTTAAGTATGAGTTCAATGTTTACAAAAATGACAATGAAGTAAATGCTTTTGTATACCCTGGAGGTAAGATATTCATCGCAACGGGACTCTTAAACGCGATCGGAACTGAAGCCGAATTAGCAGGCTTGCTCGGACATGAAGTTGGTCATGCTGTGCTTTCTCATAGCTATATCAAAACAGTGGAAAGATTAGCCGCAGGTGCTATTGGTGACACTTTTGGGGTCGGTTTTTTACTTGAAGGTCAGTTAGCCGAAAACTCACGCACTAGTGAAAAGCAGTCTGATATTTTGGGGACGCGATCGCTAGTGGCTGGCGGATACTCGGCTGATGGGGTCTGGGGTGTGATGCGCGTACTCAAGTCAATTCAAGGTGATGATGGTGGGGCCGTAAGTTATTTAGCTTCGCATCCTCCTGCTAGAGATCGCGTTGACTATTTGGAAGAGTTTATCAATCGCAATGGCTTTAATCGCTTTGGATATGAAGGTGTTTCCGACTTTAGGAAAATGCAAAAGCGGTTGCAAAGTGATGGTAATAGCGATCGCCCAAGCTCAAATGGAAGTTCCGATAAAAATTCTAAGCCTGCTTCAGAGAATGTCCAGTCTAGTAACTCATCTAATGGCGATCGCCCTGTGGCAAAGCCGCGCAATGATGCGGCTCGCGTGGCGGCGGCTTCGGGCTGTCAAAGCGGCAAAGTGCCAGTATCAGCAAGGATCGAGCGCGATCGCGTGGCGGTGAGCTTAGATGGTGCATTTGTGGCGACTAGCTGTTCTTCGTTTACGGTCAAGGTAAAAATTAAAAATAATAGCGATCGCACATTTACGTTTGTGCCGGGATTTGTGCAGGTTTTTAACTCTAATAACGATCAGTTAAAAGCGCGGTTGACCCTAAAGAAAGATCAATCACCCACGGTGCAAATTGGTCAAGAGTTAGAGGCTGATTTGCAAGTCTTCAAACATCGTTGGAGCAATGATGCCAAACAAGATTTGACCCTTGAACTCAAAGAAGGTAGCTCAGTAGCGCGGGTTTTCCGCGTTGCGTTCTAATTGAAATAAAGCGGCGCAACGCGCCGCTTTATTTCGTTCTATTTTTCGCTCTATTTTTTAAGTCAGGAACAAAATGATGATTTTTTATCGTAAATCTGGCAAAGCGATCGCTTTTCTTTCCTCAATATCTGTCGCCACTAACATTTTATCGGGCGCAAATTCTATAACTCCTGTCAATGCAGAAACTCCAGAACAAGTCCAAAAGATCGCTCGCGAGATCACTGTAAGGATCGATGGCACAATTCCGGGGTCGGGCATAATTGTGGCAAGACAAGGTTCAACTTACTATGTCGCCACGGCTAAGCACGTAGTTAAAGATGCCGATCAATATGAGATCCTTACCTATGATGGTGGTAAATATCCAGTCAAAGTTACGTCAATCAAGAGATTCGCAGAAGTTGACCTAGCGGTTGTTACTTTTGTCAGCGATCGCAATTATCAAGTTGCTACCCTCTCTCGCTATATCGCGCCAACCTATGAGCGACGATCTTACAGACAAGGTGATGTCTTCTCTGGATTAGAAGCCAATCAACAGCAAGCAATTTTTGTGACTGGATTTCCCAATCAAGTTAATGAGAGCGATCCGCTTCATCGATATGTATTTAATCTAGGGAGAATTATTGATACGTCTGGATCAACGATCTCCAATCCTAGCAACCGTTCTGAAGGATATCGTTTCGCCTATAGCAATTTTACTCGTGTTGGTATGAGTGGCGGCGCAGTTCTAGATACTAACGGTCGCGTTATTGCCATTCACGGACGTGCAGATGGACAAAAAATTATTGGCGATCGCGTAACTAGTAACACTCTGCCTGAATCTAACGAAGAGGAACGGATTGGATTTGGCAGTAGTTTAGGAATACCGATCGCCACATTTCTAACTTTACTACCAAATACAGGTGTACTGATTGATTTAAAAGTTGAGAATACTGCACCAAGCTCCATTTCTACATCTCAGCTCAGATCATGGATTCCAGATCAACTACTTGGCGATCGGACTAAGCCTGTCTACTGGATTAATCTTGGTAATCAACTTTGGCGGACTGGAGATTTACAAAGATCACAAGAAGCTTTTGAAAAGGCGATCTCGTTAAGACCCGATTATTGGCAAGCATGGTTTGCTAAAGGATTTATTGCAGGATTTAATCGCCAATATGATCAAGCTCTAAATAATTGTGAGACGGCGATCAAATTCAATGCCAATTCTTACAATGCTTGGCGATGTAAATCGGGAGCGCTGTATCGACTGGGTAAGCCATCTGAAGCAATAGAAGCACTTGATCGAGCAATTAAAATCAACAAAGATTCTAGAGTCAATATTCCTGTTCCAGATCTTGGAAACTGGCGCGAAAATCCAGTAGATTATACCGAGCGCGGTGAAATCTTGTTTGCTCTGCAACGAAATACGGAGGCGATCGCTTCTTTTGATAAAGCGATCGCGCTCGATCCTGATATGGCTTCAGCTTGGTCTAATCGCGGGTTTGTACAAATTGCAACTCAAGATTACGCTGGTGCAGAGACTTCGATTACCAAAGCTTTGGCGATCGATCCTAATCTTGCATCTGCATGGGCAAATCGTGGACTTCTGCTAACCAATCTTAAAAAGTATGTGGAGAGCATAGCCGCCTTTGATAAAGCGACTCAATTAAATGATCGCGATCCAGAGATTTGGAGCAATCGCGGTGTGGCTCTCTATTATTCTGGAGAATCAAACAAAGCCGTTGAATCACTTCGTAAAGCCTTGGAGATAGACCCCAAATTCGCTCCTGCGCGTGAGGCTCTCAACGCAATAGGTTCTCGATAGTCTAAACTTCAAAGCAAAAAGCGGCGCATCGCGCCGCTTTTTCGTTTTTTCTATTCCCTTCCCGCTATGAAATTAGGCATTAAAAACCAAGATTTAGCGTTGCGGCGCTTTGCGCCGCAACACCTAATTTTTCACTGGGAAGGGAGTATAACCAAATTCGAGATTATTTATTGTGTAATTTACTATAATATTTATATCTGGAAAGCCTAAATATCCTACTCGACTAGGCTGAGTATGCCAAAATGTATTTACAATTTTGGTGAAAACCACTATAATAAAAGCATACTAACTTATACCCCACCAAAGTCATGAGCGCGATCGCTGTCAATCCTGCTGTGAGCCAAAAGTCTCATACATTGTCCAATACGCTGAATATTGCGATCGATGAATATGGACTGCTCACCGACCTCTATCAACTGACGATGGGCGCTTGCTATGTAAATCAAGGATGCGATCGCCAGCGTGCTAGTTTTGAGTTGTTTGTGCGCCGACTGCCTGAAGGATTTGGCTATTTAATCGCCATGGGGCTTGCTCAAGCTGTGGAATATTTGCAAAATCTGCGGTTCACCTGCGAGCAGATCGCCGCCCTCCAAGCCACAGGTATCTTTGACAACGCCGATCGCCGCTTTTGGGAATTATTACAAAACTTCCGTTTTGAAGGTGATCTTTGGGCAGTGCCAGAGGGAACTGCACTGTTTGCCAATGAGCCTTTTTTAAGAATTGAAGCTCCACTCTGGCAAGCTCAATTAGTCGAAACTTATCTTTTAAATACGATTAACTATCAAACTTTGATTGCTACTAAAGCCGCAAGAATGCGTGATGTGGCAGGCGATCGCGTCACACTTTTAGAGTTTGGCACGCGCCGCGCTTTCAGCCCTCAAGCCTCACTCTGGGCAGCAAGAGCCGCCCTCGCCGCAGGGATGAATGCCACTTCTAACGTATTAGCCGCCTTAAAACTTGGTAGAAAACCTAGCGGCACAATGGCGCATTCATTGGTAATGGCGCTCAATGCCACCGCAGGCACTGAATCTCAAGCCTTTACCGCTTTCCATCAAGTCTTTCCTAATAGCTCACTTTTAATCGACACCTTCGATACGATCGCCGCCGCCCATAGTCTCGCCCACAAAGTCAAATCTGGGGAAATGCAAGTCAAGGGAGTTCGCATTGATTCGGGTGATATTGCGGAACTATCTAAACAAGTAAAAGCCATACTTCCCGATGCGGACATCTTTGCTAGCGGCGATATTGACGAAGCTGAAATTCTTCGATTGAAGGGATTAGGAGCGCCCATTGATGGCTATGGTATTGGCACAAAATTAGTCACAGGTGCGCCCGTAAATGGAGTTTGTAAACTAGTGGAACTTGATGATATTCCTGTCTCCAAAAAATCTGTCGGGAAGCAAACGATCGCAGGTCGTAAGCAAATTTGGCGCAGTTTTGAGAATGGAATTATTAAGGGCGATCGCCTCACCCATATTTCTAATATTCCACAATCCAATGAGCAGCCTTTACTAGAATTAATCATGCATGATGGAGAACTGTTGAAGCCTCTTGATGATTTAGAAGCGATCGCCCAACGCACTCGCAATTCTGTCCAGTCTTTACCTCAAGTAGTTCGTAATATTGCCAGTCCAGAAACTATTAATGTGTTGATTGATATGGCTTAGGGACGATCGTTTAATACTTAATTACCTGCCACTGGGTGACGGGGCGCATCGGTTTCCATCCTAAAAAAGAACCGATCGCCTCAGCACGGTTAATCGAAATCTGGGTGAGCGTACCACCATATTTTTGTTGCCATGCCAATAATTTCTGTTCGCCCTCAAGGGTGACTACGTTGGCGACTAAGCGCCCCTGCGATCGCAAATTTTGCCAGCAAGTCTCAAATAAATCTGGTACAGTCGCGCCGCCACCAATAAAGATCGCGTCAGGTTTTGGCAAGTCTTGAAGAGATTCAGGAGCATTTCCTTCGATAATTTTTAAATTGGGAGTTCCCAAGGCGATCGCATTTTCAGCAATAAAATGAGTGCGCGATTTTTCGATGGCGATCGCCTGACAACGGGGATGACTTCGCATCCATTCAATCCCAATCGATCCACAACCAGCGCCGACATCCCATAATAATTCACCCGCATTAGGCGCAAGTGCCGATAAGGTCATGGCGCGAACTTCTCGCTTAGTCAATTGTCCATCGTGGTAATAAGCTTCATCGGGCAGTCCAGCCATGCGCGACAAACTTTTGATTCTGGCTTCAGGATTGGGAATGCATTCCACGGCGATCGCATTGAGGTCGGCAAATTCGGGAAAATCCTGAAATTGATTAGCAAGACTAGAGATAATTCGCTCTTTCTCTCCGCCCAAATGTTCTAATACGGTAATTTTGCTATGACTAAACTGGCGATCGCATAAAATATTTGCCACAACTTGAGGGGTTTCTTTCCCTGAACTTAAAATTAAAAGTTTAGCATTGGGATAAATATAAGCTTGCAAAAGAGAAGGTGGACGACCGCACAAGCTCAGGGTTTCCACTTCATTTAGTGACCATCCTAATCGAGCGCACATCAAACTAAATGTGGAAGCTGATGGAATGATCATCATTTCTTCTATAGGAATTCTCTTTGCTAAAGTCGTGCCAATCCCAAACCACATCGGATCGCCGCTTGCCAAAACACAAACATTTTTATCGCGATAATTAACACGATAATTAATAATTTGCTGAATGGTTGACTCTATGGGAGAAGCCCAAACTATTCGCGATCGCCGATCTTCTGGAAACTCTGGCAACATTGCTAAATGGCGATCGCCGCCCACTAAAATATCAGCAGTATCAATTAGCGATCGGGCGATCGGACTTAGTCCCGATAGACCATCTTCACCAATACCAATTACTGCAAGCCACTTTTCACAAGTCATTGATATTCTGCTCGTGATTTGGTGCATACTGAAATTTAAGAGTGTCGATAAAATACTCTTTATACACTAACACGCTAGAAATCACATGATTTCGGATTCTATATAGCAATCCGAAATGAGTTGAGAGAGGCTTCGGCTTCGCTCAGCCAGCGTGGACTGATGGCTGAGCGAAGCCGAAGCCACAAATGACTTAGGACTGCTATAGCACTAGAATTAACGATTGGAATGACAATGCCATACAGTAACTTTACAATCAAAAAAATTCAAAAAGATTTTGATGTAGAAATAATAGAAAGAGTGGATTTATTCTCTAGCATTGAGTCTCGTGAAATTGGGGAGCATCTCCAACAGACCTTGTTAGATAATGTTTCTCTAGCCGTTGCCGTCAACACAGAAAAAGCTCGTTCTGAATTAATTATTGCGCCCGTATTAATTGAAATAAGAAAAATATTTAACAAGGAAATAAGTTTTTTCTCTGGGATTGAGTTAAATATTGATAAAGAACGCGATTTAACAGGATTTTGTGATTTTATTATTAGTCTGTCCCCTGAACAACTATTTTTAAATACTCCCGTAATCACCGTAGTTGAAGCCAAAAATGAAAACATCATGAGTGGCTTAGGTCAATGTGCCGCCGAAATGATCGCTTCACGCATATTTAATGAGCAAGAAGGAACAACTTTATCGAAAATTTATGGAGTTGTTACTTCAGGAAATATTTGGAAATTTTTAAAGCTGGAAGGCAATAAACTTTGTGTTGATTTAGATGACTATTCCATTAAAGAAATATCGAAAATAGTTGGAATACTATGTTCCATGATTGATCAAAAGGCATAACATTGAGTTCTTCAAAATTTGTAAATTTATGAAGATTTACTTACAAAGCACTACAACTTATTGTAGAGTCAGAGAGTTGTTCTAGTCTTGACGGGGATCAGCCGTTAAAAATGAGATTAAGCCAAATTATTTGGTTTGCTTAATCTCAAAACAGGGAAAGTTTGGTGTAAGTCCAACGCTGTACCGCAACTGTAAAAGCGGCTAAATCATAGGCTGCTTAAAGTCAGGATGCCTGCTAGAACTAATTTAATTGTCTATATCTGCGAGTTACAGAATATGAATTTATCTATGAATTTATCTAAAACTTTCGCCTCAGTCAAGTCTAAGGCATTGGCGATCGCGATCGCTTTCAGCTTATTGGTTGTGGCTAGCCCCGCATCAGCACACCATCCGATGGGCGGCAAGATGGTCAGCACCTTTTTTGAGGGCTTCATGTCAGGCTTAGCCCATCCTGTGATTGGGCTTGATCACCTTGCATTTATTGTGGCGATTGGTTTATGCGCTGCCCTTAAGCCCCAAGGACTAGTGCTTCCGATCGCCTTCGTTTTATCGGCAATGCTTGGCACAGGAACTCATTTGCTGGGGATCACTCTGCCAGTAGTTGAGCTAATTGTTTCTGGATCGATTTTGCTATTTGGGATTTTGTTGGCTCTCAAAAATAGCCCGAATGTTTTGACGATGGCGGCTTTATCGGCGATCGCAGGATTATTTCACGGCTATGCTTACGGCGAAGCAATTTTTGGCGCACAAACCACAGCTTTAGTTGCTTATTTGGTTGGCTTTACCGTAATTCAATTAGTGATTTCGGGCGCAGCATTTTTTGTTGGTCAGAAAGTCCTCAAGGGAGATTTTGCTCAAGTATCTCCTAGCCTAAAATCGGCAGGTTTAGTAATTTGTGGAATTGGGGCAGCCTTTTTAGCCTCGAATATTTCATCTTTGATTTTGCCAGCGCCTAAAGGTTAGATTATTTTTCAAAGTAGGGGCAATTCATGAATTTTCCCTGCTTTGAAATTTCGGTAGTGATTAACTCATGTTACGCAGAAGGATTTAAGACCCTCACCCCTAGCCCCTCTCCCAAAAAGGGAGAGGGGGACAAGAAAAATCCAAAAACGGCTCTTACTCCCCTTCTCCCCTCTTGG
>JANODY010000127.1:0-9059 GCA_031412945.1 Cyanobacteria bacterium SOY_65_metabat_81 | reverse complement strand
CTAACGGGTACGCAGCAATTTGCAATGAGCTTTTTCGCGGAGAAACTGCGCGTTGTGCTGCTGTCAACCCATACGTCTTTGAGAAATGCTATCGAATTGGTAAAAACGGAGCGGCTGGTTAAGCTGATTCGATTTTCAAATGACCAGTTATCGAAACTCTTGGGCCGCGAGGTGAGGATCGCCGTTGCCGGGCTGAATCCTCACGCGTCGGAACAAGGGATGTTTGGCAGCGAAGAAGCTGACGAGATTACACCGGCCATCGAACAATGCCGTGAGGAATTCGGGATCGATGTCACCGGCCCGTATTCACCGGACACCATATTTTTGCGGGGTCTTGCTGGGGAGTTCGACGCGGTAATTGCGTGTTATCACGACCAGGCGACGATCGCGGTCAAATCGCTTTCTTTCGGCTCGTCGGTAAATGTAACGCTTGGTTTACCCTTAATTCGCACATCGGTTGATCACGGAACCGCATTTGATATTGCGGGCAAAGGCGTCGCGGATGCGTCGAGCATGAAGGCCGCGATAAAATTGGCGGCGGAGTTGTCGAATTTGCAGAGGTAAAATGTTGATTTCTTGACGACCAGCCCGCTAAATGATAATTTTCAGAAAACGATTGACCTTTTAGGTAGTAGATTTTAGGTAGTAAATAAGGAGCATATTCAACCGTGTCAACACGCAAGCTTTTACTAGCAGACGATTCGATCACCATCCAGAAGGTCGTGAATCTGACTTTTGCCGACGAAGGCATTGAGGTAATCACGTTCGGCGATGGTGACGCAGCTTTAGACGGCATTGAGGAAATAAAGCCGGACATAGTGCTGGCTGATGTTAATATGCCTGGTCTAAACGGTTATCAGCTTTGCGAGCTGATCCGCGGCAACGAAGCGACGAAGAGTGTTCCGGTTGTACTGCTGGTCGGCTCGTTCGAACCATTCGACAAAGACGAAGCGGATCGTGTCGGAGCGGACCGCTATCTGACAAAGCCTTTTAGCTCGATCGCCGAACTGGTAGCCACGGTCAACGATCTGCTTAAAAATGGCGTTCATAAGTCTGAAATGCCGGATACAAATGATATTGACGCCCTTTACGAGCAGAGCTTTGTAGAAACGGTAGAATTGCCGCGTGGCGAAAATCTTGGCGGCGAATTCAGCGACGACGGTATAGACGACGAGATGATACAGACGAGTTATGCCGACTCAGATATCGATTCGCTGGCGGAAGCAAGCTTTTTTGAACCGGACGAGATCGATGATTTTATCGGCGGCCCGGACACCTATAGATCGACGGTCGATGCGGCCGATACCGCGATAGGCCAGGATTTTTTGGCCCCCGAGGCTGACGAAGCGACTTCTGATATGGAAGCGATTGTCGAAGATGTTTTGCCGAATAAGAACTCGCTTCATCCGTTTGCGTCGGCGGAAACATTGAGCTTCGAAAACAATGAGCTTGAATCGAACAGCCTGAAATTTCAGTTTGACGATTTGGATCTGCTTGAACTTCCGGGTGTGCCCGAAAAATCGTACAACTTTACGACGCCCGAGCAGGCGTTGGACGCAGGAAGCAAAACACAGGTCGTCAGCCTTTCGCCGGAATTGATCGATATTATCGTCCAAAGAGTCGTGGAGAAGTTAGCGGAGAAATATTAGACAAGTATTTTGCCAGACGCCCGATAATTTATGCGGTTAGTTTTCGTTAGAGAGATGAAAACTAGCCGCTTTTGATTTAGAATTACAGTTTTACACTATGGAAATCGCCAAAGCTTACGACCCTAAACAGGCCGAAGAACATCACTATCAGCGATGGGAATCCGAAGGTTTTTTCACTCCGGAGATCAACGAAGACCTGGATGCGAAGAAATATTCGATCGTTATACCCCCGCCGAATGTGACCGGCAGCCTGCATATGGGCCACGCGTTGCAGCACACGATCATGGATGTCCTGACGCGTCGTAAGCGTATGCAGGGATACCGGACGCTGTGGCTTCCGGGCACTGACCACGCGGGTATCTCGGTGCAGCGAAAGGTCGTCGAACAGCTCAAAAAAGACGAACACAAAAAGCCTACCGACATCGGACGCGAAGAGTTTGTACGCCGGGCGTGGACATGGAAGGAGCAATATGGCAACACCATAACCGAACAGATGCGGCGCGAAGGTGCGTCGGTGGATTGGACGCGCCAGCGATTTACGATGGACGAAAGCCTTTCAACCGCTGTCCGAAATGTTTTCTGTACGCTCTATGAAGAAGGCTGGATATACAAAGGACTGCGGATCGTCAATTGGTGCCCCAAAGACAAGACTGTTCTCTCCGATCTGGAGGTTAAAGAAGAGGCGCGAAAAGACGGCAAGCTTTACTATTTGAGGTATCCTATAAAAAGCTCCCCTCCTGTCTTAGGAGGGGTGGCAGCCGCTTCGGCTGACGGGGTGGTTCTGTCGCTTACGGTTGCGACAACGCGCCCTGAAACAATGCTCGGCGACACGGCGGTCGCAGTAAATCCTAAAGACGAGCGTTACAAAGACCTGATTGGCAAGACGATACTTTTGCCGCTGACTGATCGCGAGATCCCGATCGTCGGCGACGAATATGTCGATGCTGAATTCGGTACGGGTGCGGTAAAGATAACGCCAGCACACGACCCGAACGACTACCAGGTTGGTGAACGTCACAATCTTGAGCGTCTGCTGATAATGAATGAGGACGCTACGATGAACGCAGCCGCCGGGCCGGATTTCGAAGGGCTTGACCGTTTCGTCGCCCGGGCAAAGGTCGTCGAGCGGTTTGAAGAGCTTGGATTGCTCGAAAAGGTTGAGGATTACGAGATGACTCTGCCTGTCTGCGAGCGTTGCAAAACCGTTGTCGAGCCGATTCTCTCGGATCAATGGTTCGTAAAAATGGACGAAATGCGCGATATGGCGCTTGACCTAATGCGAAGCGAAGCCGTGCCGCATTTTTCGCCACAGGTTCCGCATGAAAAGGTCTACACGGCGTGGCTCGAAAACCTGAAAGATTGGACTATCTCGCGTCAGCTTTGGTGGGGACATCAAATTCCTGCTTGGTATGCCCCTGATGGCACTATTTTTGTAGCGCGGACTGAGGCTGAGGCTTATGTTCAAGCTAAGGCGAAATTTGGTGAAGATGTCATCCTAGAGCGCGATCCTGATGTGCTTGACACATGGTTCTCATCGGGTTTATGGCCATTCTCAACCTTGGGCTGGCCTGAAGCAACTCAAGATTTTGAGACTTTCTATCCCAATAGTGTATTGGTGACAGGATTTGACATTATCTTTTTCTGGGTAGCGCGGATGACGATGATGGCAGGATACTTTACGGGGAAGATGCCTTTTCATACGGTTTACATTCATGGACTGGTGCGTGATGAAAACAATCAGAAGATGTCCAAGTCGAAAAATAATGGCATCGATCCATTGATTTTGATTAATAAATATGGTGTCGATGCCTTGCGCTATTCCCTCGTCAAAGAAGTGACGGGCGCAGGGCAAGATATTCGCCTCGATTACAATCGCAAAACCGATGAATCTTCAACTGTAGAGACGGCGAGAAATTTTGCCAATAAGTTATGGAATGCTTCACGATTTGTGATGCTGAACCTCGATTTGCAACAAGGCTTTGGCGTGATTGATGTCGAGAATCTGGAACTTGCCGATCGCTGGATTTTGTCGCGCTATTATCAAACTATCTTGCAGGTGCGTGAACAGCTTGATGGCTATAGCATGGGTGAAGCCACCAAAAGTTTGTATGAGTTCTTCTGGGGTGACTTCTGCGATTGGTATATTGAGCTAGTCAAGTCACGGTTACAAGAAAATGCCGATCCCACTTCTCGCGCAACTGTTCAGCAAACTCTTGCTTTTGTGTTAGATGGAATCTTGCGCCTATGGCATCCATTTATGCCTCACGTCACCGAAGAGATTTGGCAACTGCTCACCTATGGCACGAGTGAACCATCTAGCGATCGCCCTGTTCTGGCGATTCAACCCTATCCCGAAATCGACACTGTGCATATCAATGAAGAACTAGAAGAACAGTTCAATTTATTAATTGGCACTATTCGGACTATCCGCAATCTTCGCGCTGAGGCTGAGATTAAACCTAGTGTCAAAGTCAAAGTGATTTTGCAATCAGACAGCGATCGCGAACGGACTTTACTCGAAGCTGGCAAGAGCTACATTCTCGATTTGGCAAAGGTGGAAGATTTAGCCATTTTACAATCAATTGATGAGTCGGCAACCGAAGAAGCGATCGCGGGTGTCGTTGGCACGGTACAGGCGATTGTGTCTCTGGTCGGCGTGGTGGATATGGGTCAATTGATTGCTAAATTAGAGCGCACACTTAGCAAACTAGAGGGCGCGATCGCCTCAAGTCAAGGACGTTTAAACAATGAAGGCTATGTCAAAAAAGCGCCCCCTGAAGTTGTGGAAACGGCTCGCGCTGACTTGGAAGAATCTCTAAAACAGCAAGAAATTCTCAAGGCCCGATTAGCTCAGTTGCAAGGCAAGTGAAAATTAAAATTTTGCGATCGCCAATAGTTACATGATCATATAAAAGGCGATCGCTATTTGTTCTGAACTAATTACCAACGCAGTAAATTAAACTGCTCCATGTCCACAGTGTCGCGACTGCGATAAATCGAAAGCACGATCGCTAGACCAACGGCGGCTTCAGCAGCAGCGATCGAGATTACGAAAATTGTAAATACTTGACCGCGAATACTTGCTGAATCGAGATAATTCGAGAAAGCCATCAGATTTATATTGACAGCATTTAACATCAACTCCACAGACATAAGTACGCGCACGGCATTACGACTGGTAATCAAGCCATAGATGCCAATACAAAACAGCGCAGCGGCGATAATCAAAAAAGGTTCTAAAGACATATCTATTCACTTAAATATCAATTTACAAAATTGCGGTTTTTTGATACCGCCGTCGGCGGTATCAAAAACTTACTTAGAAGCAACAAGTTGTTCTTTGGGCTTTTCTAATAACTCAAGTGTGTCTTCCGATGGTGCTTGACCGACTTGGACTGGTTCAGGTACAAGCTCACGACGCGCCAGCACGATCGCTCCAATTAGCGCAACCAATAACAAAACCGAAGCCAATTCAAAGGGCAACAGGTAATCACTAAAGAAATGCATCCCGATCACCACCATCGTCGATGGCAATTTAGCAATAGTCGGGGCGATCGCCCAATTTGTAGAAGTGACAGTGATACCTAAGAGCGCAAATAGCCCCAAACAAACCACGCCCGTTGCCACACTGCGGATAGCGCCATATTTGACTTCTTGATAGTCTTCACGCTTATTGACCAGCATGATCGCAAACAAGATCAAGATATTTACCGCACCGACATAGATCAAAACCTGCGCTGCCGCGACAAAATCGGCATTTAGCAATACATATAAACCCGCCACACTGATAAAAGTTGCGCCCAGTAAAAATGCTGCATAAACGATATTTTGCAACAGCACCACACCCATTGCCGAAGCAATCAGCATCGCTGTCAAGACAACTAGGGATACGGTTTGTGAACCTTCGCCCAAACCAATATTGTTAATCATAAATTTTCTTATCTATTATTTATTTTCAGCAGCAGCTTCGGCAATTTCTTCAGGACGCAACCCTGCACGTTTTGCTGTATGAGGCACTTCATGTCCTTCCATGACACCCTTGGGCAAATAAGCAAGCTCCCGAATCGGAGTGACAAAAGGATCTTCAGTAACCTTGGTGGGCATCCGTCCGAGCGCAATGCTATCAAAGTTCAATTCGTGACGATCGAAGGTAGAAAGATCATATTCTTCGGTCATCGATAGGGCATTGGTGGGGCAGTATTCCACGCAATTACCGCAAAAAATACATACTCCAAAGTCAATGCTGTAACTCTTGAGTTCCTTTTTCTTGATCTCTGAGTTAAATGTCCAATCAACTACGGGCAAGTTAATCGGACATACGCGCACACAAACTTCGCAGGAGATGCACTTATCAAACTCAAAGTGAATGCGTCCACGGAAACGCTCAGAAGGAATCAACTTTTCGTAAGGATATTGGACTGTAATCGGACGGCGGCGCATATGGTCAAACGTCACCGACATACCCTGTCCGATATACTTGGCTGCTTGAATAGCATCTTTGGTGTATGTACCAACTTTATTGAGAAATTTCAGCATGGTGGTAATTGGTAAATGGGTTTATTTGTAAAAAAGTGCGCTCAGCGCACTTTTTTACAGAGGTTCTATCCGCCAAACGCAAAGGGAAAAGTCAACTTCAAGGCTGCGGTAATCAGCAAATTGGCAAGTCCAATTGGTAACAGAAATTTCCAGCCGAGGTCGAGCAGTTGATCGATCCGCACGCGGGGAACTGTCCAACGTAAAAGAATCGCAAAAAAGATAAAAGCGTAGGTTTTCACAAGGGTTGCGGTTAAACCAATGAACGCGGCGATAACTTGCCACCATGCAGTGTTAGGGGCAATGCCCAGTGCATCGCTAACTCGGTCAATCGGGAAAGGTAGTTCCCATCCGCCAAGATACAGAATCGAAGCGAGTAAACCTGCTAGCAATAGGTTTGCATAAGAACCGCCATAGAAAAAAGCAAATCTAATCCCCGAATATTCGGTCTGATAGCCTGCCACAATTTCTTCTTCAGCCTCTGGCAAGTCAAATGGTAAGCGTTCGCATTCAGCAAGGGCGGCAATAATGAAAATCACAAATCCGATGGGTTGCCGCCAAATGTTCCAAGACAAAATCCCATACTCGGCTTGCTGATTAACAATGTCAATCGTGCTGAGTCCATTGGTCATCAGGGCTACAGCGAGAACCGCCAGTGCCAGAGGGATTTCGTAGCTAATCGATTGAGCGGCGGCGCGTAATCCACCCAATAATGAGTATTTATTGTTGGATGAATAGCCAGCCATCAGCAATCCAATCGGGGCAATACTGGAAATTGCAATCACAAAAAATACACCTGTACCTAAGTCCGAAATGATCATGTTTTGACCAAAGGGGATCACTAGGTAACAGAGAAATATAGAGGTAAATACAAGGGCTGGACCGATCGTATAGAGCAGTGCGTCAGCTTTTGCGGGGATCGTGCCTTGCTTAATTACTAGCTTGGCTACGTCAGCGATCGGGATCAATAGTCCAAAAGGACCTGCATATTCAGGTCCAATCCGTTGTTGGGCGGCTGCGGAAATTTTACGTTCGAGCCATGTGCAAGCGAGTGCGCCCACAGTTACGCCCAAAACCATCACCGCCATTGGCAATAGCATCCAAATTACCTTGGCAACATCCGTAGGTAATCCGAGACTGCTTAAAACTTCGATTAAAGATTTCTGTAAATCAATTCCACCGTACATTAGCGATCGACCTCACCCATAATAATGTCCACACTTCCTAAGATTGCCATGATGTCCGCGAGCTTCATGCCCCGCACTAGTTCAGGCAAAATTTGCAAATTAATAAATCCAGGTGGACGAATCTTGAACCGCCAAGGGAAGACGCTATCCTCACCGATGATATAGACACCCAGTTCACCTTTTGGTGCTTCAACGCGGACATAATGTTCGCCTGATGCAACCTTAAAAGTGGGCGATGGTTTTTTGCTAATGAACTGGTAGTCCATCCCTGTCCATTCGCTCTTGGGACCTGCCAAAACGCGCTGCGCCTCTAGGTTTTCAAAGGAACCGCCAGGGATTTGCTTGAGACATTGCAGGATCATTTTGGTGGATTCGCGCATTTCTTTGACCCGCACCAGATAACGGGCGAGGCAGTCGCCGCCATTGTCCCACTGCACATCCCAGTCGAGTTCATCGTAGAGTTCATAATGATCGACTTTACGCAAATCCAGTTTTACGCCCGAACCGCGTAGCATTGGTCCCGACAAGCCCCAGTTAATCGCTTCGTCGCGAGTAATTGTGCCTAAGCCTTCTACCCGCTTACGAAAAATGGGATTATTCGTAATTAATTTTTCGTATTCGTCAATTACAGGTGTGAAATAATTGCAAAAATCTTCACATTTCTCGATCCAGCCGTAGGGTAGGTCGGCGGCGACTCCACCGATCCGAAAATAGTTATGCATCATCCGCATTCCTGTCGCCGCTTCAAACAGGTCATAGATCATTTCACGTTCGCGGAAAACGTAGAAAAATGGTGTTTGTGCGCCAATATCTGCAACGAATGTGCCGAGCCACAGTAAGTGAGAGGCGATGCGGCTAAGTTCTAGCATGATCATGCGAATATAGCTGGCGCGTCTAGGGACTGGCACGTTCGCTAGTTTTTCGGGTGCATTGACGGTGATTGCCTCGGTAAACATGGTCGCGAGGTAATCCCATCGGGTGACGTAGGGGAGGTATTGAATAATCGTGCGATTTTCAGCGATTTTTTCCATCGAGCGATGCAAGTAACCGAGTACTGGCTCGCAATCGACTACGTTTTCGCCGTCTAGCGTGACGATAAGTCTGAGAACGCCGTGCATGGATGGGTGGTGAGGTCCCATATTTATGACCATGCGTTCGGCTTTGGTTTCAATCATCACCATGATTTGCGATCGCCTCTTTACTCTGTAAACTGTTGCTTTTGCTAGTAATGCTAGTTTTTGCTAGTTATCTAGGATCTGTTGTGCTAAGCGCGACAAATCCCAAATCTTTGTTATTTTAAGTCACTGGTTGAGCTATTGCTCTAGCAATTGACTCTATTGGTTATGAAGTTTAAGTAGATATACCTTGATGCTTCTCAGTATATCGCCATGTTGAGGCTTGAGTTTGTAGCAACAACTAGCAAATCGGCAGTTTTAGCTTATCCGCTCAACAAATCGGAGTAACTTGTGAATTTATAGCCTTCAAACGGCGTAAAATGGTTGTCGATATGTTTGTTTACCCTTAGTTATTGCGCGGATACGGTTAGACTCCCTCGTAACCAAATCAATCGAAGCAGCTTTACCGAAAGCTTAAACTTTTTTTTGGAATCCAAACGCATACGCCGAATGCATTTAGCCCATTCCCGCCAAGCGAGCAAAAAACTTTCTTTAAAAAGGGGTTGACAAAGCCG
>JANODY010000126.1:0-7213 GCA_031412945.1 Cyanobacteria bacterium SOY_65_metabat_81 | reverse complement strand
CGGCTTTGTCAACCCCTTTTTAAAGAAAGTTTTTTGCTCGCTTGGCGGGAATGGGCTAAATGCATTCGGCGTATGCGTTTGGATTCCAAAAAAAAGTTTAAGCTTTCGGTAAAGCTGCTTCGATTGATTTGGTTACGAGGGCTTGTACTGCCTCTACGCCTTCCCACCCTCTGATTTCGGTAGCTTTTTTCTCTAGATTTTTGTAAGAGCGGAAAAATTCGGCGATCTCTTCGAGGCGGTGGGGGGCGATGTCGGCTAGGGTTTTGACTTCGGCGTAGCGGGGATCTTTGGCGGGGACGCAGAGGATCTTTTCGTCGCGATCGCCGCCGTCAATCATGATTAGCATTCCGATAGGGCGAGATGGGATGACGCAACCGGGGAATGTGGGTTGATCCATGATCACCATGCCATCGAGAGGATCGCCATCGTCTGCGAGGGTGTTGGGGATAAAGCCGTAGTCGTAGGGATATTGGACGGAGGAATAGAGGACGCGATCTAGGGCGAAGGCATTGAGGTCTTTGTCGAACTCATATTTGTTTTTGCTGCCTGCGGGAATTTCGATTAGGACGTTTAGAATGCCTGCTTTGGGTTGAGGGGGAATGCGTGATAAGTCCATTGGGTACTCTTTAAGATTTAGTTTTTGTTTTACATATGGTCAGTATTTACATGAGCAAATGCTGACTACCTACAAAAAGTATAAGTGTCTATTGCGCCTGTATTTGAGGTTAATTAGTTACGCTGATACTCAGGTTAAGAAAAGTATGCTTTACTGTGATTCATGTGAATTGTGAGGATGTGAATGGTTTTGCAGCAGGACTCTCGTTGCCCTATTGGTGTTTTTGATAGCGGGGTTGGCGGACTTACGGTTTTACAGGAAGTTCATCGCCAATTGCCTAATGAGTCGGTGGTTTATTTTGGCGATACGGCGCGACTACCTTATGGCAAGCGATCGCCATCTGAAATTATTGAATATGTTTATGAGATTTTGCAGTGGATGCAGTCTAAGAGAGTCAAGATGGCGATCATGGCTTGTAATACTAGTTCGGCTTTAGCCTTGGATGTGGTGCAGAAGGATTTTGACATGCCGATTTTAGGTTTGATTTTGCCTGGGGCGCGGGCGGCTGTAGGCAAGGGTAAGCGAATTGGCGTGATTGCTACAACGGCAACTGTTAAGAGTGCGGCTTATGTGAGGGCGATCTGTGAGAGCGATCCGCAAGCACAGGTTTTTCAGGTGGATTGTCCTGAGTTTGTGCCGTTGATTGAGTCCGATCGCATTCAAGATCCATACACATTGCAGATGGCGCATCGGTATTTACATCCGCTTATTGAGGCAGGTATTGATACTTTAGTTTTAGGTTGTACGCATTATCCCCATCTGTCGGGGGTTTTTCGTCAAGTTTTGCCGTCTCATGTGGCTTTGGTAAATCCGGCTTCTTATGTGGTGAAGGCGGCTGGGCATGAGTTGGACTTGATGGGTTTGAGATGCTTAGATAATCGAAACGATCGCGCTGAGACGCGATTTTTTGTGAGCGGAGAGCCAGATCGATTTGCACAGGTATCTAAGCGTTGGTTAGGAAAATTGCCTTTGGTAGAAAAAGTTTGCTTATCTCCTGTAGAATTGCTGTCTTAAAGTTTTGATTGGCACACTCTGGTCGATTTGATAGGAGTATTCTTTTCTTGAACCAACTGAACGAACATTACAAGCGATCGCTTTGGGTGATATTTTGCCTGTTGGCAGGTAGTATATGTACTATGCAGGCGGCTGAAGCTGAGATGTCACTTGATCCCGCAAAGGATTTAGATGCTTTGCAGGATCAAAAGAGCCGACAAGCACAGATACCTTTTTCTGGGCAAATCTCTGGGCAGAAATTGCAATTACGCAATGTCCAAGTTGGTGCTGATGGGGTTGCTTTGCTGATCAATGGCAGTCCCCAAATGAGTACGGTGCGAATGGCTAATCCCGATCGCGTTATTTACGATTTACAGGCTACCGAAGTTCCAAGTTGGTTACACAACTCGACTGTGGCAGTTAATCGTTATGGGATCAGACAGATTCGGGTGGCGCAGTTTCAAAAGTCACCTGCGATCACCAGATTAGTTTTTGATCTGGATAATGCCAGCCCTATTGGTTGGCAGAGTTCTTTTGATCCTATCCGTGGGTTGCTTTTGCTGAAGCCGACTGGCTTAAGCGTAGCATTACCCAATCAGCCAATCGCCAGTTTGCCATTAGGAGCATTACCTGTAGTTAGTAACAGCAATTTAGCGATCGCTAATCTACCGACCACTAATTTACTGACCACTATTGAGGGTTTATCGTTTAATGGCTATGGTCAACTGGTAATTCAGGCAAGTCGGGCGATCGCTTATCGGGGCAGCTTAGATTTAGCGACTAACACTTATAATTTGACGATTAGTTCGGCGCGGATCTCGGCGCAGTTGCGTCGCCCGATTTTGGGAGCGAATAGCCCCATTGAGCAGATTCGGCTTAATCAGGTGGGTGATGCAGTGGTGGTGACGGTCAAGGCGATCGCGGGTTGGCAAGTTCGAGAGACGGTCAGGACTAATCCACTGGCGATCGCTTTGCAGTTAAGCAGTGTTGGACAAGTTACTAAGAGTGTTTTTAATAATTCGCGATCGCAAACATACGCTAATAACAATAGTCGCCAACTAGTCATGATCGATCCCGGACATGGGGGGCCAGATGTGGGCGCGACTAGAAATGGAATTTACGAAAAAGATATTGTGTTAGCCATGAGTCAGCAACTAGGTCGGATATTGCAGCAAATGGGATATTCTGTGATGTATACCCGCACTGGCGATATCGATCTTGATTTAGAGCCAAGAGTGCAAATAGCGGAGAATGCTAGGGCTAGCGCATTTGTTAGTGTTCATGTTAATTCTCTAGAGGCAAATTCCTCGCAAGTAAATGGAGTTGAAACTTACTATGCGCCAAATGCGTCTCTAGGTAAGAATCTTGCAGAGTTTGTCCATGCACAAATTTTGGCAAGTACAGGTGCGAATGACCGTGGTGTGAGGTCAGCGAGATTTCATGTGATTACCAAAACTTCTATGCCTGCAATTTTGGTGGAGACTGGATTTATTACGAATCCATCCGAAGCATCAAAATTGGTTAGTAGTGCTTATCAACAGCGCATGGCTGAGGCGATCGCCAGAGGAGTGGATCAATTTTTGAAATCTTACCGAAAAAAATAGCTCAACTTTCGGATCTTTATGCCAATAGGAGAACTATTTTGCGATACCGACAACTAGTAGTTGGAATTTTTGTGAGCATAGCGACCAGCTATGTAAGTCCCGTAATAGTACAAGCACAATCGATCAATACATCTGACCTATCTAGTTCAGTGATAAGGCTAAATAGTATTCGGCTTACGACTAATGGGTTGATGTTGACGGTCAATGCTAATCCTCAAATTCGGATGCAGCGTGAGGACAATCCCGATCGCCTAATTGTCGATCTACAAAATACATCTTTGGTCAAAGAGTTGCATCAAGCGAATGTGCCACTCAACCGCTTTGGGGTCAAGCAAGTCAGGGTTGCTCAATTTCAAAATAGTCCTGAAATCACTAGGTTAGTTTTTGACTTGGATAGCAATGATCCTAATAGCAAAGGCGCATGGCAAAGTCAGTACATCAAGGCAACCAATACGCTATTGCTAACGCCAGCCAATCAGATTGCTCAGGCGATACCGATAGATGGAAATTTGACGAGTGCTAGACCAATCGCACCTGCGATCGCCACAGCCAACATTGCGGAAGTTGAAAAATTGAGTTTTAGTAGTACAGGGCAATTGCTAATTATGGCAAATCAGCCTGTAAGCTATACCACTAGACTCGATCGCACTTCTGGAACTTTTAACTTAACGGTAGCCAAAGCCAAGATTTCGGCAAATTTACAACGACCTAGCCTTGCTGCTAATAGTCCCATTGAGAGAATTCGGATGACGCAGGTTGGGGATTCGGTTGAGATTGGGATCAAAACGAGTGCGGGGTGGCAAGTACGCGACACTCCACGTCTAAGCAATCAACAAATCAAGTTACAAGTATCTTTGAATAGCCTATTAAAAAGCCCGTCAGCGAACCCTTCAATCAGTCAAAATCCGGCCTTGCCAATTGATAATGTTCCGAACAATGCACCAGTAAATGTGGGCGATCGCCGTCGCGGATTGATTTTTATTGATGCAGGGCATGGTGGACGGGATCCAGGCGCGGTAGCAAATGGAGTGCAAGAAAAAGATATCGTTTTGCCAATCAGCCTGACATTGGGATCAATATTGCAAGGTATGGGCTATAGCGTTTATTACACGCGAACTAATGATGTCGAGATTGATTTAGAACCGCGTGTTGCCTCGGCTGAAAGAATCAATGCTGATGTGTTTGTAAGTATCCATGCAAATGCTGTGGCAGCCAATAATAGCGGAATTAACGGGGTTGAGACTTATCATTCACGCAACTCAACTACGGGTAAAGAACTAGCCAGCTATGTACATTCCCAGATCATTGCGAACACAGGGGCGATCGATCGCTCAGTCAGAGGGGCGGGTTTTTATGTAATTGCCAGAACTTCGATGCCTGCGATTTTGGTGGAGACTGGATTTGTGACTAATCCCACTGAAGCAAGTAATTTAACTAGCCCAAATTATCAAAAACTGATGGCTGAGGCGATCGCTAGAGGTATCGATCAATTTATGCGCGTTCGCGGCAAATAAACAATAGGGTTGGCGCAAAGCGCCAACCCTATTGTTAAGAAGCAACTTTAGAAAACTCTAAAGGAGACTGAGATTTGTGTTGATGCCTTGCATCGGTGATTAACCAATCTAAGGCTGCTGCTTGCAGATCGATCGTGGCTCCCGTTTTGTCCACACAATAGCGCCCAAATACCAATTTATCGACCAAACGCACATCCGAAAGCCGCGAATATTCAAAGATGACACTTCGCTCAACCACAGCGCCACTACAAACATGGCAATTAGGTCCAATCATGGTCGGTCCAATAATGGTTGCGCCATCGTCGATTTGAGTCATGCCACCAATATACACAGGTCCACGAATATCAACTTTGTCCCAATTAACAGAGACATTTAGCCCTGTATAAATCCCCGGACGCACTTCATGCCCCGGAATATTCACGTTTTTAACTTTGCCGCCCAAAACGTCTTGGATTGCTTGCCAATAGTCAGGGACTTTTCCAATATCTACCCATTGAAAGTCCATCGAAATCGCGTGAAATGGCAGATTATCCGCAACTAATTTGGGAAATAAATCACTACCAAGATCAAACTCTACGCCTGAAGGTACATAATCTAGAATTTCTGGCTCAAAAATATAAATACCCGTATTGATTGTGTTGCTTAAAGCTGCTTCAACACTGGGTTTTTCTTGAAACTGTTTAATCCTGCCATCAGAGTCTGTCACCACAACTCCATAACTGGACACCTGATCGCGAGGAACAGTTTTAGTAATGATTGTGGCAAGGGATTTTTTTTGGCGATGCCAATTGACGGCATAGGTGAGATCGAGATCGATCAAGGCATCACCGCAAAGTACCACAAACGTATCGTCAAAAAATGGTGAGAAATCTTGGATTTTCTTAAGTCCACCTGCTGAACCTAGGGCGCTACCTTGTAGCTTGCCATCGATAATCGTACCCTCAAAGGAATAAGCCATTTGCACGCCAAATTTTTGACCATCTCGGAAATAGTTTTCGATTTCTTCGGATAAATGACTAACGTTCACCATAATGCGATCGAAGCCGTGCTGCCTGAGCAATTCAACTAAGAACTCCATGACAGGCTTTTGCATGATCGGGATCATGGGTTTAGGCATGATGTTCGTGATGGGGCGGATTCTAGTTCCTTTGCCCGCAGCCAGAATCATGGCTTTCATAAATTATGATCTCCTCACAAGCCCTGAAATTTGGTTTAATCATACCCGTAATTAGGCTTAGAAAAGTTAGGAGGCCTCTCTAAACATGGTTAATCCTAACTTTTTTTAAAGATCAACACTACGACTGTTATATAAGCTCATTGCCTTCTCAAAACCATCCGTTAAAATGCTTGTTATGGCGGATTCGGTTAAATTAAAAATCTCAGTCAAAATTTTATTTTCACTAGCAGTAAAACTACTCAAAACATGATTAGTCACATTTTGAGTAGCTTTGGTTGCCAGATCCCCGCGATCGCCACCGCGTCCAATCCCCAAACGAAGCCGGGGAAAGTTTTGTGTACCGAGATGAGCAATTATGGACTTCATGCCATTATGTCCACCCGCAGAACCTGTGGGGCGCAATCGTAATTTACCTAGAGGCAGATCCATATCGTCATAGACAACCAAAATATTTTGGGGATCGCACTTAAACCAATCGGCGCAAGCACGCACAGATTGCCCTGATACATTCATATAAGTGGTGGGCTTGAGCAGCCGAATTTTGCCGCTAATGGCCATGCGGCTGGATAATCGCCCCTCCCCAAAGATGCCATAAAATCGCTTTTCTTTACCCAGAGACATACTCCAAGATGTGGCAAGGCGATCGATCGCCATAAAGCCAATGTTGTGACGAGTGCGATCGTATTCAGATCCAGGATTACCTAGTCCGACAATTAGAGAAATAGATTGAGTCTCAGACATCCGAGGTGGTTACTACTTCCTTAACTTCTGAGGGGGCAACGACAGGATCTAACGGAATTTCGGCAAGAGGTTGCACAGGAGTAGGTTCTTCTAGACGCGCAGTTTCGCGATCGGCTTCACGTTTGAATTCTGATTCAAATTCGCGGGAAGCATCCTGAAAACCTTTAATAGCTTTACCCATACTGCGTCCGATTTCTGGTAATTTCTTTGGTCCAAAAATTAATAGAGCCACGAGCATAATCAGAACCATTTCGGGCAGACCGATACCAAAAATATTCATTGTTGTAGATAACCTTGTTTGCAAACAAATTTTAAACAGCCACTTCGTGGCACACAAATTAAGTATATATAGCAATCCTAAATGAGTTGTGAAAGGCTTCGACTTCGCTCAGCCATCGTATATTGTTGGCTGAGCGAAGTCGAAGCCTTAGTTTTCTCATAAATGATTTAGGACTGCTATACAGCGCAAAGCGCTGACATAAAACCCAGAGAGAAGTTTAAAATTGCGGTAAAATATTTCAGGCGCGTTTTGCCTGAACGTGCTAACCGGTTGACAAGGATAGCTGAG
>JANODY010000125.1:0-51104 GCA_031412945.1 Cyanobacteria bacterium SOY_65_metabat_81 | reverse complement strand
TTAAAAGACAGTTCAAGTTTTTACGAGAAATAAAGTCTGAACCGCCTATTATTCCGTTGAAATGGTGAATTTACAACCAAGGTGGGTAGGTATTCTCAAGCTATATGTCTTCTAACTGAATCGCTAGAACTTATGTATAACAACTATTCCAAGCTAGCATTACTTTGCAGGACTACCAAATTTCGTAATCGCTGCCCGAAAGTCCCGCACCTCTGGACGCTCATAATCGACAAAAATATTTAGCAGGCGATCGAGTGCATCCGCATCTCCCATCGACACCCGCCCAATCTCGCGGCTATGCTGAATCAGCACCGCATTCTGAGAATCCTCAAACAAAATATTTTCATCAGGATAACCCTTCTCAAACTTCTTCTCAATTTCCAGATCCAGCTTGTCATATTGATCCTTGCTCTCCCACCAGCCATGCTCTAACCTAATCGCATCCTTAATCGTGCCATCAGGAAAAACGGTCGTATTGAACTTAGTTTTAAAATCTAATTCAGGAACTAACAAATAATTGCGCGGCTTGCAGTAATCATTCAATAGGCGTTCAAAAGCATTACGAATACTGGTTTCCTTTTTAGAACCACCATAGCGAATGATTTTCTCAACTTCAGATTGATACTGCGTAACCAGCAATCTCGACATACTCAAAGCCTAACGAGTTTTATTAGGAGGATATTTTAACATTAATTTTTCATCTGGGTTTGCTAAAACATGCGGAAAGTCATTGAACTATGTCTTGAAGAGATAAATAAACCCATGAGTTACAATATACCTAATCGAAAAATCGTGACAACTCAGGCTCGTACAGGAGACCTTGTGTACTACATTTAGCAGATAAAAGTAGCAAAGAATTTCAGCGTATTGGACAGATGAGTATTTTACAAAATCTTAATCGAGAAAAGCTAATTGGAGTATAAATTCATGAAACCCACAGTTATATATCTTCCCCAAGAAACCGAACAAGTCCTTGAACAACTATCAGCACAAGGAGGAAAAACACCTTCGGAAATCATTCAAGAAGCAATCCAACTTTATGTTGTGAATAAGAAAAAGACATTGCCTAAATGTGTTGGCATGGGCAAAAGCGGCATCTTCGATCTCTCTGAACGGGTAGACGAACTACTTTATCATTAGACCTGAAGGTATCGAATACTTAGAACTATTACCATAATCAGAATTATAGGAAAAACACAATAATGAAAGGGAAAGAGTTTTATGTGGTCATCGAAAGAGATGAAGATGGAGTATACATTGGTGAAGTCCCCCAACTTCGCGCTTGTTATAGTCAAGGCGATACCATTGATGAACTAATGCTAAATATGCGAGAAGTCATTGAAATGTGTCTTGAAGAACTTGCAGAAGAAACTTTCACTGAATTCATTGGAGTTCAGAAACTGGTGGTCTAAATGGCAAAATTACCAGATCTTACTAGCAAAGAACTGATTACTGCTTTAACCAAAATAGGCTTTGAAAGCGTAAGGCAAAAAGGTAGTCATGTGCGGATGAAACATGAAGATGGGAGAGTTGTTACAATTCCCGTCCATTCAGGTAAAACTCTCGGTAAAGGCTTACTTCTCAAAATCTTGCGGGATGCCGATCTCACCAAAGAGCAACTAATCGATTTATTAGCTTAATCCCGCATAGCAAAAGCCCCTTGCAGACCCGCAAAGCCTTATAATGGTAAGACAACTTAGTAATAATTGCCGATCGCACGCGGGGCAAGCAATGCCAAGCCATGCAAGGAGAATTTGATTAGCGTATGACTGAAATCTTAGAAGATCGGATTATTCCCACAGATTTGCGCGGCGAAATGTCACGTTCTTATCTGGAATATGCCATGAGCGTGATCGTTGGTCGCGCCCTTCCCGATGCGCGTGATGGACTCAAACCCGTACACCGTCGCATTCTTTACGCCATGCACGAGTTGGGCATGACCGCCGAGCGCCCATTTCGGAAATGCGCCCGTGTGGTCGGCGACGTAATCGGTAAATATCACCCGCACGGTGATACGGCGGTATATGAAGCGCTGGTGCGGATGGCGCAGGACTTTTCGATGCGCGATCGCATTGTCGATGGTCATGGCAACTTCGGCTCTGTCGATAACGATCCACCCGCCGCGATGCGATATACCGAATGTCGATTGACCCGCATTGCTCAGGTGGGGATCATTCAGGATATCGATCGCGATACGGTCAACTTTGGCGATAACTATGACGGATCGCAGCAAGAGCCTTTGGTGATGCCTGCGCGGATTCCGCAATTGTTACTCAATGGCTCATCAGGGATCGCCGTGGGGATGGCGACCAATATTCCGCCGCACAATTTGGGCGAGTTGGTCGATGGCTTGGTGGCGCTGATTGCCAATCCTGATTTGAGTGATTTGGACTTGATGGAATATATCAAAGGTCCCGACTTTCCGACTGGGGCATTAATTTTAGGTTCAGAAGGAATTCGCGAAACCTATACAACTGGGCGTGGCTCGGTGACAATGCGATCGGTGGCCAGTTTTGAGACAATCACGGGGCCAGGGCGACAAGATCGCGAGGCGATCATCATCACCGAAATGCCTTATCAAACCAATAAGTCAGCGCTGATCGAAAGAATGGCGGAGATGGTCAATGAGAAGAAACTCGATGGTATTTCCGATATTCGTGATGAGAGCGATCGCGATGGAATGCGGTTGGTGATCGAACTGAAGCGCGATGCTTATCCCAAGGTGGTACTGAACAATCTTTATAAATCCACACCGTTGCAATCGAACTTTAGTTGCAATATGTTGGCGTTGGTAGACGGTGAGCCAATTACCTTGACCTTGCGCCACGCCTTGCAAGTATTTCTCGATTTCCGTTATGAAGTAATTACTCGCCGCACTCAGTACGAGCTTCGCAAAGCGGAAGAGCGGGATCACTTATTACAAGGTTTGTTAATTGCTTTAAATCATTTAGATGCGGTGATTGGCTTGATTCGGGGCGCGGATGATAGCAGCGCAGCCAAGTCAGGATTGATTGAAAGCTACGGGCTATCAGAAGCTCAAGCCGATGCCATTTTAGCGATGCAATTGCGCCGCTTGACGGCTCAAGATGCCGACAAGATTCATGATGAGCATGATCAATTGGTTGTCAAGATAGCCGATTTATTAGATATTCTCCAAAATCGCGATCGCATTCTGACGATTACGCGTGAAGAACTAGAAGCGGTCAAAGCTGAATTTGCTACCCCAAGGCGATCGCGGATTTTACCCAATGAAGGCGATATTGATACCGCCGACTTGATTGCTAATCGCGAGACGATTGTGATGGTAACCGAGCAGGGCTATGTCAAACGGATGCCTGTGGATACTTTCACGGCGCAACATCGCGCCACCCGTGGCAAAGCTAGCGCCAATGTCAAAGATAGTGATGCGATCGCCCATTTCTTCGCTTGCCGCAGTCACGATCGCATCTTGTTCTTCACCGATCGCGGCAAGGTCTATGGGGTCAAGGCTTACGAGATTCCTGAATCAGGACGAGCGGCGCGGGGTACAGCCGTTGTGCAACTATTACCGATCGCCGCTAATGAAAAAATCACCACGGTTCTACCCATCAGCGAGTTTTGTGAAGATGAATATCTGGTCATGCTCACCGCAGGCGGATATATCAAAAAAACCAAGTTGCCTGCCTTCGCCAATATTCGGGCGAATGGCTTAATTGCGATCGCCCTTGAAGATGGTGATGAACTGCGCTGGGTCAGACGGGCTAAAGCCGATAACACGATTATTGTCGGTTCGCGTCAAGGCATGTCGATTCGCTTCCGTACCAATCACGAGCAGTTGCGCCCAATGGGACGAGATACTCGCGGCGTGCGATCGATGCGACTGACAGGCGATGATGAAATCGTGAGTATGGATATTATTCCCGCAGGGCTTGCTGAGGTCGAAGCTGATGAGATTGAGGAAGAAATAGATATCACGGCGATCGATGTGGCGGCAACGGTAACTGAAGATGAAAATCTAGAGTCTGAGCCTGAGATCGTCGTCGATGAAAAGGCTCAAGGGCCTTGGGTGTTAGTCGTCACCAGAGGCGGCTATGGTAAGCGTGTCCCTGTCAACCAGTTCCGTATTCAAAAGCGAGCGGGTAAAGGTTTGCGCGTGACCAAGTTCAAGTCTGGTCAAGATCAACTAGCTTCTCTCTGTTTGGTTGATGAAAATAACGAACTGATGATTGTCACCAGTCGCGGTATTGTCATGCGCCAGTCAACTGATGCGATCGCCCGTCAGTCGCGCACTGCTAGAGGTGTGCGTTTACAAAAGCTAGATGCTTCCGATGCGATCGTGGGCGCAACTCTAGTTCCGCCAGCCTTGGAAGAAGAGATCGAAGAAGTCGAAATCTTGAGCGGCGATGTAGCAGTAGTCGCGGCGATAACAGCAGAGACAATTGTGGAAGCGGTTGAAGATGTAGCTGAAGAGTAAAATCTTCAGAATCTATGAACTTACTCCACCCTGCTATAGCGTTTTTTAAATGAGTGTTATACAAATAATTTTTTAAGAGCCTTGCGAAGTAAAGCTTTTAAAAAATTATTTGGTTTTAAGTAGAGCGCAAAGCGGTATACGCGAGCATGACTATGGGTTGCATTATTCACGGTGGATGGGAGGGTGGTGCTGATTTTAATTCTGTGAATTATTGGACAGGAATAAATCCTAACCTTTGGACAATTTGCTGTCCTTGAGGCGAGAGCGCAAACTCAATAAATTGCTTGGCAACGGGGCTAGTTGATTTTTTTACAGCTAAAAATAAGCTGCGGCTAATCGGATATTTACCCGCCCTGACAGCCATGACATCGCTAGGATTTACCCCGTCGATCGCGATGATTCTCACCATTTCTTGCTTTTCTAATTGAGAGACCGTGGCATAACTGATGCTGTTGTCGCCTAAATCGCGCAAAATCGCCGTAGTTTCGTCTTGTTTCCAAGTAATGAAGTTGGCACTATCAGGCGCGAAGTCTTGACCGAGCAGCACAATATCTTTGAAAGCATCCCTAGTCCCACTGGTGACAGCGCGATTGATGACTCTGATTGGTGAGTTGTTAGATCCGCCAACCTGTGACCAATTAGTGATCTTGCCTTGATAAATATCGCGTACTTGATCCTTGGTTAAATCCTTTTTAAATGGATTATTAATGCCGACAACTATACCGATCGCATCTTTCGCGATCGGCACAAGTTGCAACCCTGCTTGGGCTTCATCGGCTTTGAGCGGGCGCGAGCTTGCCGCAATAGCTACCGTTCCATTGATCAGATTTTTTAAACCTTGGCTAGAGCCACTAGGTTTGCTATCGGGTACGCCATAGGTAGTCGGCATATTTGGGTTGGATTGGCTGTAGGCATTACGCAGTTCCTTGACGATCGCCACCATAGTTGTGCTGCCATCCATTTCCAATACATTAGGATTGGGTAAAGATGTATCCAGATTTAAGCCAGATGCTGGTGGTGTGCTGGTGGGGTTTGATGTCGATTGTGGTGATAAGTTAGGTGATGCAGACGCAGTTGAAGATGGCGCTAATCCTACAGTTGCAGGTTTATTTTGTGATGTAAAAAACCAATAGCCACCGCCAGCGATACCTGCTGTGACTAATAATGAAAGCAATAAAACGGTAGTTTCTTTACCCTGTGACATGATTTGATGTTCCTAAAGATCTCGCTTAACTTTAGCGTGAATTTACCTTGAAAAGCTAAAAACAATGGCTAAGAGCATGTTTGAGAAGTTTTGCTTTAGCCCCCCAATTCTGGGCTACGGTGTACACACAAGTCTAACTGTCTACGTTGCGATTGATCTAAGCCCCCTAAATCCCCCAATTCTGGGGGACTTTGAAAGAATTTTATTTTCTTGTTCCCCCAGAATTGGGGGCTAGGGGGCAATTAATTGTTGACTTGACTAGGTTTTATGACTTGTGTATACACGGTAGCAATTCTGGGGGGAACAAGATTAAAGTCCCCCAGAATTGGGGGATTTAGGGGGCGAGAACATTGACTTTAGCTCAAAATATCGTGGGTGTTGACTTCTCAAACACGCTCTAAGAAAGGAATAGAAAGTGATAAGTACTTGTACAAAATAAATTACCTAAACCCGTAAGGCTAGATAGTGGGCTTTGTGTGCGCCTTCTTAAGTCGCCACGAGGTGCAAAAAAGCCGCAAAACAAGAAGACATATAGCAGTCCTAAATCATTTATGAGAAAAATAGGGCTTCGACTTCGCTCAGCCAACGATATACGCTGGCTGAGCGAAGCGATGCACTGAGCTTGTCGAAGCCTCTCACAACTCATTTAGGATTGCTATATGACCCTGCGCCTATATACCTTTCGTCTCCTTGTTATTTATTCCCCCCCATATTGGGTTTTTCATCCATTTTTTACTTCAAATTTTTCCAAAGTCCAATACAATAGGTCAATAATTCATGTTACGCAGAGTGAAAATCTTCCCCCTAGGCCCTTCTCCCTTTTTGAAAGCTACCGTGTACACACAAGTCTAACTGTTTGCGTTTCGATTGATCTAAGCCCCCTAAATCCCCTAATTCTGGGGGACTTTGAAAGAATTTTATTTCCTTGTTCCCCCAGAATTGGGGGCTAGGGGGCAATTAATTGTTGACTTGACTAGTTCTTATTACTTGTGTGTAGACGGTAGGTATTGGGAGAGGGGGCTAGGGGTGAGGCTCTTATAATCTTCTGCGTAAGGTGAGTCAATATGCCCCACAACATTCACACAAGAAAAAAAATGCCAATTAGTTTAACTGGAACGACAACTTACACAGAAAATTTTAATACCCTCGCAATCACTGGAACATCTAGTACTTTGCCGCTTGGTTGGGAATTATTAGAAACTTTAGCTAATGCCAACCTACTTTACGCTGCTGGGACTGGAGGTTCTACTACAGGTGATACATATAGCTTTGGTTCGGCTGGCAGTACTGACAGAGCCTTGGGTGGATTACAGTCTGGCAATTTAGTCCCTACCATCGGAGTAAGTTTCACAAACAATTCTGGTAGTACGATTACTTCTCTATCAATTAGCTATCGTGGCGAACAGTGGCGACTAGGGGCTACAAGTCGAGTAGATCGCTTAGATTTTCAATATAGCTTGAATGCAACTTCTGTTGCAAATTCAACCTTTACTTGGATAGATGTTAACACCCTAGATTTTACAGCACCTACAACAACTGGCACGGCAGGACCGCTTGATGGCAATGCTCCCGCTAATGCTGCCGCATTTACTGGAACTATCTCTGGACTAAGTATCGCCGATGGTGCAACATTTTATCTGCGATGGACTGACTTTAATCCAAGTGGAGCAGATGATGGTTTAGCGATCGACGATTTTTCCCTTACTCCTACATTCGCTTCTGCTCCAGCACTTCCCACAGTAGCGATCGTCGCCCAAGATGATTCTGCTTCTGAAGCTGGTAGCGGCACTGGCACATTTCGGATCTCTCGCACAGGCGACACCACCAGTGCATTGACCGTAAATTATGCGATCGCCACTGGTGCAGGTCAAGCCACAAGTGCGGATTATAACGAAACCCTAACAGGTGGTACAGCCACGATCGCGATCGGGCAATCCTTTGTAGATATCACCATTACCCCTGTCGATGATGCGGCTGTGGAAGGGACTGAAACTGTCACGCTTACTTTAAGTGGCAGTGCCAACTATACCTTGGGTACGAATATCGCAACAGTAAATATCATCGATAATGATGCTCCTGTAACCGACTATACAATCGGCGGATTTAGCTTCAATGTCGCAAATATCGTCAGCGCGGGTTCTGTCATTACAACTACCCAAGGCTCTGCTGGCTTTTTATCAGGACTTTTAGATAGCAGTGGTTCACCCCTAGCAAATAAGACTGTCGGCGCTATATTGAATGTCCTTGGCGGCAGTAGCGCCAATAGCTCTCTCACTTTAGGCGAAGCCCCAATTGTGGGCGGAGTTGTAGACAACCGCGCCGAGGTTGAATTGACATGGGGTGGCGATCGTCTAGCTAATGATGCTGGCAATGACTTTGTAATTTATGAAAATGGAAATACAGGTTTGCCAGAAGGCTATGCTGTCGCTGTGCGTCGCACATCTACTGGTCAATTCACCAATTTCTTGTATCAGTTCAGCAATAGCTTTGATGATGCGGCTGTTACTAGCTCAGTAGATAGCGATGGAGTATTTGCCACAGCTTTTGACTTGAGTGCTTTTGGACTGAGTGCAGGTGAGGCGATCGATGCAATTCGTATTGTCAACCTCACTGAAAGCGCGAAAGTTAGCGGTGCAGATGGACAGGGCTTTGTTGACTTCACAGGCACTAATGGCTTTACTCCACTAACAGCATCTGGTGGATCTGCTTTTGCGAATAGTAGTTTAGACCCAGACATCACCCTCGTAGCCGCCCTTCGCAATCTCCAAGCTGCTCCAACCAAGATCAGCGCCATTCAAGGTAGTGGTACAGCCGCGATCGCAGGTACATTTACCATCGAAGGTATCGTTGTTGGCGACTTCCAAGGTGTTAATCAACTTGGTGGATTTTACCTACAAGAAGAAGACACCGATGCAGATGGCAATGTTTTCACATCTGAAGCAATTTTTGTTAATTCTTTAACCGCAGTAAACGTTGGTGACAAAGTTCAAGTTACAGGCACAGTTCAGGAAGACGGCTTAACGCCATCTTTCAACCAAGCTGTCATCACCCCAACCACTGTATCTGTCATCGCAACAGGACAACAGGCGCTCGTTACAGCTACCATACTCGATCTGCCGACAACTGCCTTAGGTGATTTAGAACGTTACGAAGGTATGTTGATTACCATTCCCGAAACATTGACTGTAACTGAAGTCTTTAACTTGGGTCGTTTTGGTGAAGTGTCATTGTCTGCTAACGGTCGTTTGTTCAATCCCACTAACATTATCGATCCCAACGATGTTTTAACCTCTGGAACAAGCTCTAGTGGCAGCAGTAATGTCGCCGCCATTACCGCGCAGCAAAACCTTAACAATCGCAGTCGCATTATCCTAGATGATGGCAGTACTGCTTCAAACCTGAGCGATGTTCCATACATCGATACCACTGACGCTAATCCTCTCAATGACACATTAAGGATTGGTAGCACGACCACTGGTATAACAGGTGTTCTCGGCTTTGGTTTTAGCAACTATCGCATTCAACCCACTGTAGCCCCGATTTTTAATTACGAACCACGTCCAGAACTACCGACCGTAGGCGGCAGCTTAAAAGTTGGTAGTTTTAATGTACTCAACTACTTCAATGGTGACGGATCGGGCGGTGGCTTCCCAACATCACGCGGTGCTGACACTGCAATTGAGTTTAATCGCCAACGCGCCAAGATCATCGCAGCAATTAAAGAACTAAATGCGGATGTGGTCGGTTTGATTGAAGTAGAAAACGATGGGGATGGTCCAAACTCAGCGATCGCCGATCTTGTGAATGGATTAAACGCAGCGATCGGTTCTACAACCTACGCATTTATCCCACTAGCAAACACAACTGGCAGTGCTGGTACTGACGAAATCAAAGTTGCCTTCATTTACAAACCCAGTGCGGTTACTCCTGTTGGCAGTGCAGCGTATTTCAACGACCCTGCATTTACTTCACTCGGTCGCCCACCTTTGGCTCAAACCTTCAGCGTCATTGCTACAGGTGAAAAGTTTACTCCCATCATCAATCACTTCAAGTCTAAGAGTGCTACCAATGCTTCAGGATTGAATTTAGATCAAGGCGATGGACAAGGAGCTTACAACGATACCCGTAAAATTCAAGCAACCGCTCTACTCAACTTCGTTTCCCAGATTCAAACTGCATCAGGTGATAGCGATGTAATGATTTTGGGCGATCTCAATGCTTACACAGAAGAAGATCCCATCGACATTTTGCGTGCTGGCGGATTGACTAAGCTCGTAACATCTACCGATTCATACGTCTTCGATGGTCAGACTGGCTCTCTCGATCACGCTCTTGTCACATCGAGCTTACTCGCTCAAGTGACTGGAGTAGCTGAATGGAATATTAACTCCTCAGAGCCGATCGCTTTAGACTATAACGATAATGTGCAGACTACTGGCACTGACGGCGAACAGACATCAGAATTGCGGAATGATACGACTCTTTATCAAGCAAATCCATTCCGTTCTTCCGATCACGATCCACTGTTAGTGGGCTTGAACTTGGGTTCTGCAAGCTTGTCTGGCTTTACCTATCTTGATGCTAATAACAACGGTATCTTTGAAGGAACAGAATCTGCCCTAGCTGGGATTACGATCGCTCTGACTGGTACTGCTGTCGATGGCTCTTCGGTAACTCGCACTACAGTTACGGCTACTAATGGTAGTTATCAGTTTACTAATCTCCAATCTGGAACCTATGCCCTCGCTGAAACTCAACTTACGGGTTTTAATGATGGAATTGACACCGTAGGCAGCTTGGGTGGATCTGGCAGTGTGAATGATGTCTTCAGCAATATTGTGGTTGGTGTTGGCGCATCTGGAACTGGTTATAACTTTGGCGAACTAGCAAAACCTGCTCCCACACCAGTAGTTACCCCCATACCAACCCAGCAAGCAGCTAGTGGCGGTTCAACTCTCACGGGTACATCGGGTATAGATAAGTTGATCGGTGGCGCTGGCAATGACACACTAATTGGTTTAGGTGGTCGAGATCAACTAACGGGTGGTCTTGGTAGCGATACTTTCCGCTATCAAGCTTTTACCGATTCACTCTATACCAATGTTTCAACCAATAATCAGTTGGATAACATTGTTGACTTCAATCAAGTCGATGGCGATCGCATTCGGATTGCATCGTTTACTCCTAGTAATCTCTTCAATGCTGGTGTAATTACCGCAGCGAATTTACAGGCTGCGATTCAATCAGTTTATGGCGATCGCGATCCGTCTCTTGCTGGCAATCAAGCGTTGAATGCTAATGAAGCCGTATTTTTCAAATTTGGAGTGCGTTCCTACGTTTCCGTAAATGATGGAACATCAGCATTTTCCAATAGTAATGACTTAGTTATCGATGTCACCAACCTTAAATATAAGTCTGGTGATGAGGCGATTGGACAGCTTGCTGTTAGCAATTACTTCAGCTAGGTTTAGATCCAAAATATTGAACCTATGGCAATTAACAATTATTGTCATAGGTCATTCGTCTGATTTTTTATTTACAAACAACACAAATTCGATGAATACAATTCCTAAGTTTTTTTTCGTCACTGCTATAGCGACCGTGGTTGGTACTACTATCTCCCAACCAGTTCATGCATTCACTTTGACTTTTCCTTCAGTTGCGACAGGTGCTACAGGTTCGCTGATCCAACCCGATGCATCAACTCCATCGACATTTTCCAATAGTGTTACTTCAATTCCATCTGCTCCAAGCTATAACTATAGTCTTAATATCAATTTGAGCTATCCTGATCTTACTAATGGTAATGCGGGTGTAAGTAATTTGGAAGGTTATTTGACCAGAAATTCAGATGGTAAAACTCTCAATCTCTTTGCTTCATTGTCAGGTGCTAATCTAACTAACACTACATTCATCGATGGAGCAACAAAGATTATTTCAGATCCTACAGTCTCTGCTCCTTTTCCAGGTTCTTTTGCTCCAGAAGCCAATACTTTTACTAATCTAACTTTTCCATTCACAGCATTACTTTTTAGTGATTTTAACGATGGAACTTCACCTGCTACCACTTGGACATTATCATTTTTTGATCCTACTAACAGCAATGTGGGAACTTTAAATTCGGCGACTTTGGATATTACGCCCGTTCCGTTTGAGTTTGATGGCACAGCAGGTGTGGCTATTCTTGGCGGTTCATTTGCCCTCAGACGTTGGTACAAAAAACGCAAAGAATCTATCAAATAACTTTAATTTAAGTTAATCGATACAGAATCAAGATCTAAAAAAGCCTCGCTTAGCGAGGCTTTCTCTTTGAGAGAAGATTCGCTTAGCGAACCTTCTCTAACAGTCATTTTTGATTAGCCGCGAATTGCGCTAAAGTCGGCTAACTGGCGGCTGTAGTTACGAATAACACCTAATAGATTAAGTCTGTTTTGACGTACTTGCAGATCCTCAGCCATGACCAACACATCATCAAAAAACTTAGCCAACACAGGCGCGATCGCCCTGATGTTTTCCATTAACTCTTCATCACTCGGTTGACGAGGAAGATCGGCGATCGCCTGATACAAATCTCGTTCCGCAGGTTCGATTAAAGTATCAGCATTAATAATCGACTTCACATCCAAAGTCACACTATCTAAACTGCCCTGAACTGCAAGGCGAGACGCTCTGACAATTGGCTCATAGATGGCTGCGAGGGTCGCATTTTCACGCGATCGCTGTAAAAAATGAGCGCGTTCTTTGATGCGTTTGAGATTGCTCAAACCTTGCAAGGTATAAGCGGGATCTTCCGTTCCCATAACCGCATCAACTAGATCGTAATCAACGCTCTGTTCAGATAGAATCGTCTGGCAGCGTTGCTTAAACCACTTGTAGAGATTTTCTAGTACTGTTTCCGCAGGCTTAGCCAGTAAGTTCTTTTCAGCATAAATGGCGATCGCTGCTTGCAAAAGTTTTGGTAAATCAAGAGCTAATCCATTTTCCCATGCGATTTGAATCACGCCCGTGGCGGCGCGGCGTAGGGCAAAAGGATCAGAAGAACCTGTGGGAATGATGCCTAAGCCAAAAATGCCAACAAGAGTATCAAGGCGATCGCTAATCGCCACAATTTTTCCAGTTAGAGAAGTTGGCAGCGAGTCGCTTGCGCCGCGTGGTTGATAATGCTCACGAATGCCAGTTGCCACGGTTATAGATTCGCCACTAGATAGCGCATAGTAATAACCCATTTGACCTTGCAATTCAGGAAATTCCTTGACCATCTGGGTGACGAGATCAGCTTTAGCCAGTTGTGCGGTGCGATCGATCATGACTTGATCCGCCTCGGTTATTGCTAAATTAGCCGTACAACTAATCACCGATTTGGCGATTGCCCTAATTCGGTCTACTTTCTCCGCCACTGAACCAAGCTGGGCTTGGAATGTGACCTTTTCTAGCAAAGGTAAGAAAGTTTCTAAATGCACAGCGCGATCGCTATCGTAGAAAAATTTACCATCGGAGAGACGCGCCCGAATCACGCGACCATTTCCCGCCGCGATCAAACGCGATTTTTCAGGATCGCCGTTAGAGATAGTAATAAAGCGGGGCAGCAATTGGTCGGGATTGTCTACAGAATACACAGGAAAATAGCGCTGATGGCTGACCATTTCGGTTTTGATCACAGGCTGAGGCAGTTCCAAAAATTCACGCTCAAATTCACCAATTACCGCCGTAGGAAATTCGACTAAATAAGTAACTTCCTCTAACAAGTCTTCAGGAATCTCCGCTTTTCCCCCAAATAATTCCACAATGCTATTAATTTGCGTAAAAATATGCTTTTGGCGCTCGTTACCATCGACAACCACAAAGGCTTCGCGCAAAGTTGCCACATAATCTACCGCCGTGTCAATAATTACCGATCGCGGATGCAGTACCCGATGTCCTTGGCTAAGGCGATCGGCTTGCACATTTTCGAGGGCGATCGGCAAGATTTTAGAATCAAATAATGACACCAACCAACGAATTGGGCGCGGGAATTTAAGGTCGCCACTGCCCCAGCGCATCAAGCGTTTACCTTCAAGTCCTGTAATCCAAGTTAGGGCTAGCTCTTGTAAGATTTCGGTGGTGGCGCGTCCGACCATCTGTTGATTGGCAAACACAAACGCGCCTTTGTCGGTTTCTTTGATAAAAATATCTTTAAGGTCAATTCCTTTAGATTTGATAAAACCTAATAAAGCCTTAGTTGGCTCACCTTGCGGAGCGCCATTTATATTGCCATCTACAAACGCTGAGCCGATCGCAGGTCCTTTAATTTCAAGACAGCGATCGCTTTGCTGGGTGGGCAAACCCTCGATCAACACCGCCAAACGGCGCGGCGTAGCATAGACACTGACCTTGCTCGTAGTTAGTTGGTGATCATCTAAATTTCTAGGGATGCGCTCTTGCCATTGGCGCAAAGCATCAACAATAAAGCTAGCGGGTAATTCTTCAGTACCAACTTCCAATAAAAAACTTGCCATAACTACGAGGTGAGGGACGCTATTCAGCTTAACGCAATCAAAACCTACTTTTGGGCTAATTTCCCTCTAAAACAAAGAGCATCCAAACTTTTACACATAAAATTCAACAATTCCTTAGAATCTAAAATCACAATTTATTTATTTATTTATTTATAATCAAGCTTTGCAGATGGGTTGGGGTTGATACTTATTCTCAAGGTCGGTAGCCTAATGGCATAATCTAAGGGTACAGGCGGCTATCCCTACGTTTATAGGCTAGCGCTAGCAAACTAACATTTCTATAATGACTCCAGTAAGAAATTGTAAAGTTTAAAAAAATGGCTGTAAAAAAGGAAGACCCCAAGCGATCGCGAGCAAGACTAATTGGCAATGTTCTATTGCTAATCGGGGCAGGATTGCTGATTATAAATATCTTTTTACCAAATCTATTTGCTCCACCCGTAGCGCGTGTACCCTATAGCCTATTTGTCCATGAAGTCGAAGAAGGGCATGTGGCGCGAGTGTATATCGGACAAGACCAGATCACCTATCAACTCAAAGGGCTAACGCCTGAGATTCAGGGCGATGTAATCTCCACGACTCCAATTTTTGATTTAAATTTGCCTGAAAGACTAGAAAAGGGTGGGGTCGAATTTGCCGCCGCACCTGTCCAAAAAGCAGGATGGGTCGGCACATTACTTAGCTGGGTAATTCCACCATTGATTTTTGTGGGGATCTTCCAACTCTTTAGCCGAAATGGGGGCGGAGGCGCACCTGGAGGCTTACAGATTGGCAAAAGCAAAGCTAAAGTCTATGTCGAAGGTGAAGCCACCAAAACCATGTTTGTCGATGTGGCGGGTGTGGATGAAGCTAAGCAAGAACTTCAAGAAATTGTTCAGTTTCTCAAAACTCCTGAGAAGTATACCAAAATCGGCGCAAAGATTCCGAAAGGTGTATTGCTAGTTGGTCCCCCTGGTACGGGTAAAACCCTCTTAGCCAAAGCGGTCGCAGGGGAAGCAGGCGTTCCCTTCTTCAGCATCTCTGGTTCTGAATTTGTAGAACTATTTGTCGGTGTTGGTTCTTCGCGAGTACGGGACTTGTTTGAGCAAGCCAAAAAACAATCGCCTTGTATTATCTTTATTGATGAACTTGATGCGATCGGTAAAGCTCGCTCTAGCGGCGGCATGTACGGCGGCAATGATGAACGCGAACAAACTCTCAATCAACTGCTGACAGAAATGGATGGCTTTGGAGTTGATGGAACGACAGTAATTGTTCTTGCGGCAACCAATCGTCCTGAAACCCTCGATCAAGCGCTCTTGCGTCCAGGTAGATTCGATCGCCAAGTATTAGTCGATCGCCCTGACAAGATCGGACGCGAAGCCATTCTCAAAATCCACGCCGCCAAAGTATCCCTCGACAAGAGCGTTGATCTCGCCACGATCGCCACGCGCACTTCAGGATTTGCAGGTGCTGATCTGGCTAATCTCGTCAATGAAGCCGCACTTCTGGCCGCTCGTGCCGAACGTGACACCGTTAAGCTAGAAGACTTTGCCGAAGCGGTGGAACGGGTAGTGGCTGGACTAGAGAAAAAGAGCCGCGTCCTCAATGAAAATGAAAAACGCATCGTCGCCTATCACGAAGTTGGTCATGCATTAGTGGGAGCGCTCAATCCAAGTAGCGGTCGGATCGAAAAAATATCCATTATCCCGCGTGGTATGGCTGCCCTCGGTTACACCCTCCAATTGCCCACTGAAGATCGCTTCTTGATGAGTAAAGAAGACATCGAAGCGCAAATTGCTACGCTCCTCGGTGGGCGATCGGCAGAAGAGATTATCTTTGGCAGTATCACCACTGGCGCATCTAACGATCTGCAACGGGCTACTGAACTCGCTGACAAAATGGTTACCAGCTACGGGATGAGCCAAGTGCTTGGTCCTTTGGCTTATCAAAAGCAACAAAATCAATTCCTTGGCGGTATGGAAATGGCGCGTAATGTCAGTCCTGCCACATCTGAAGCGATCGACAAAGAGATTAAAGCGATCGTGGAGAATGCTCATGCTAGTGCGCTAGCGATTCTCAATGCCAATCGCGAGTTGCTTGAGTCCATCTCTGAGAAGCTTTTAGAAACAGAAGTGATCGAAGGTGACTTCTTGAATGATTTGTTGTCGCAAGTCAAAGCTGCTAGCGTTTAGCGCTTTATGAAACATAAAAATATTGCGGTGGGCTTAGTTCGCCGCAATATTTTTGGGAGCGAATATTTGAGAAAGTCTTTTTGTACGGTAAGCCGATCTACGCCCTTACTCATTTGGCAGTATATTAGCACTCAGTGAGACAGAGTGCTAAAGCACGCAATGTGTGATCAAAGTAAGACTAAAATCTCATCTTGAATCATCACCTGCCAAGTCCACTCTGATTAGATTTTAAGGAGGTTTCGCATAGTGGCATCATTAACCCTAAATACTGGTACATTGCAACCCCTAGGCGATCGCCTATTGGTCAAGGTAGCAACTAAAGAAGAAAAAACTGTAGGCGGTATCTTCTTGCCAGATACAGCGCAAGAAAAGCCCCAAGTAGGCGAAGTAACCGCCGTTGGACCTGGTTCACGCAATGACAAAGGTACTCGCGTGGCACTAGAAGTCAAAGCGGGCGACAAAGTTTTGTACTCCAAGTATGCAGGCACTGAAGTCAAAATCGACAGCGTAGAGTATTTGCTACTTGCAGAAAGAGACGTTCTGGCGATCGTTGAATAATCAATTTTAAATTGGTGCGGCAATCGGTGCAGCGCGAGGCGCTGCACCTAAAAAGCTCACTAATAAATCAATTACCAAATATAAGGCAACTAAAAAAATGGCTAAAATCGTAGTATTTGACGAAGAATCTCGCCGCGCCCTTGAGCGTGGTGTGAATGCACTTGCTGACGCTGTGCGGGTAACTCTTGGACCAAAAGGACGCAACGTAGTTCTTGAAAAGAAATATGGCGCTCCTCAAATCATTAATGACGGCGTGAGCATCGCTAAAGAAATTGAATTAGAAGATCCCCTAGAAAACGCAGGCGCTCAACTAATTCGTGAAGTTGCTTCTAAAACCAATGACGTAGCAGGCGATGGAACTACCAGCGCCACCGTTTTGGCTCAAGAAATGATTCGCGAAGGTTTGAAAAATGTTGCCGCAGGTGCAAACCCTGTTGGCGTTCGGCGCGGCATCGAAAAAGCAGTTGCCCATCTAGTTGATGTCATTGCTAAAAAAGCGAAGGCTGTTGATTCCAATGCTGAAATCGCCCAAATCGCTACCATCTCATCGGGTAACGATGCTGAAATTGGCGAGATGATCGCCCACGCCATGGACAAAGTTGGCAAAGATGGCGTAATCACCGTTGAAGAGTCCAAATCTCTGACAACTGAATTGGAAGTTGTCGAAGGGATGCAACTCGATCGCGGTTACATCTCTCCTTACTTCGTCACTGATGCTGAGCGCCAGTTGGTGGAGTTTGAGAATGCGAGAATTTTGATCACAGACAAAAAAATCAACGTAATTCAAGACCTCGTTCCGATTCTTGAAAAGGCAGCTCGTTCGGGTTCTCCTTTGGTAATCATCTCCGAAGATGTTGAAGGCGAAGCGCTAGCAACGCTAGTTGTAAACAAGCTCAGAGGCTCTCTAAACATTGCCGCCATCAAAGCTCCCGGTTTTGGCGATCGCCGTAAAGCGATGTTGCAAGATATTGCCGTTCTCACCGATGGTCAAGTCATCTCTGAAGACACTGGCTTAGAACTCAGCGCTGCAACTCTGGAAATGCTTGGTACTGTCCGTAAGATCACCATCTCTAAGGACAAAACCACGATCGTTTCAGAAGTTACCAACAAAGCTAACATCGACAAGCGTGTTGCTCAAATCCGCAAAGAATTGGATCTCAGCGACTCTGACTACGACAAAGAAAAGCTGCAAGAACGTATTGCGAAGCTCTCTGGTGGCGTAGCTGTAATCAAAGTTGGTGCAGCCACTGAAACAGAACTGAAGGATCGCAAACTCCGCATCGAAGACGCTCTCAACTCCACCCGCGCTGCGGTTGAAGAAGGCATCGTCCCTGGTGGTGGCGCAACTCTGGCTCACCTCGCCGTTGAGCTTCTAGAGTTCAAAGCAACCTTGAAGAATGAAGAAGCGATCGGTGCTGAAATCGTATCTCGCTCTCTATCTGCACCTCTTCGTCAAATCAGCGACAATGCTGGACTTGAAGGAACTGTAGTTGTCGAGAAAGTTAAAGGCATGAGCTTCAATCATGGTTTTGATGCACTTAAGGGCGAATATGTTGACTTGATCGCGGCTGGAATCATTGACCCTGCCAAGGTTGTCCGTTCGGCTTTGCAAAACGCAGCTTCAGTTGCTGGCATGGTCTTGACCACAGAAGCTTTGGTTGTCGAGAAGCCTGAGAAAAATGCTGGCGCGGGTGCTGCTGGCGGCATGGGTGGTATGGGCGGCATGGGCGGTATGGGTGGTATGGGCGGCATGATGTAATCATCGCTCACCCCAAGCTCAAAAAAGTAAAGCTCAAAAAAGTAAAAAGGCAAGTTGGCATTTCGAGCTAACCTGCCTTTTTCAATTTTCTGACCTTGGGCAAGATTAAGTCATTTGCAGCAAGCCGTAAAATCACTTAATCTTGTATGCTTATGACCTTAAACACCAAACATACTTCATTTAGGCATCATGCTTGATCGAGCAGCGATAACCGTAGCTATTTCTTTGTGTCCTGAAGAGGCTGTTTGTTACTTGGCAAGGGTTTATACAACCTTGGTGGTTTTTAACCCGCCTGAGCTTATCAAAACCTCTGTTTTTCCTAGAGTTTTGATCCATTCCCTTGGTTATCCCGACAGTGCTGACGCAGCCCATACATGTAAGCATCTGATGGATGAGTTTGGCTTTGATGCGGATACTTTTCCAGCCTTTGCATTGCAAGGGCTAGCCACGGTCTCTGCGATATTTCCCTGCGATCGCCACAATTTGGACTTAGATTTTGAGTTCGACCAACAACTTGATATTGCGCCAACTAGTCTTATTGATATCCAATCAAGGGTCGAAGAACATGGTCAATCAGCGTGGTTAATGCAATTAAAAGAAACCTACTTTTTGCAAGAGCCAATTTATGATGTTTTACCGCCGATGCATACATTAACAGGAGATGTATGGCTACCAAAACATGGATCGCATTTAGAAGGTTTTCAACGGGCTCTCAATAGTGATATTTTGAGTAACAAAGTCTAAGAACTTATATAACTCACCTCACGCAGATAGAAAGTTTGCCCTCAGCCCCTTCTCCCAGAGCGGGACAAGGGGAGCAAGAGGCGGTTTTAGGTAATCTCAAATAGGCGATTGCTTTAAAATCAAAGCAATCGTTTTAAAAATTTTCTTGGGTTTTACGAAAGCGCAAAACGCTGTAAATAAAGGAATAATCTTAAAAAGCTGAATAGATCGGACTCGCCTACCATGATATTCGCGGAAGCGTTGGCACAGTTCAAGAATAAGCCAATGGTATTTATTTGATTAAGTCTTGAATTTAACTATTTTGGGGAGTTCTTGGACCACCACCAGGTTTGAGAGCGTCCACCGCAGTCATCAAGTACGAATCTTGACAGGATAAGTTCACCAGTGGCAAAACATTAGTAGCTATGGATACAGTAAAAATGAGTGGTAAGTAGCTTATGCAGTTTAATATCATGGTGACGTGTAAACGAGTTAAACAAGATGATGAAAATATACCACACGAAATATTTTTTTAGAACTTTTTAGAACTTTTTGGCTGTAAAAAATTACAAAAAAAATTTCAGTTAAAATCTAGTTTTAGATTTTTAACTGAAGAAGAAAGGGCGATCTCAAGAACTAATAAATCTTTTTGAGGTTGTCGGGAATCAGGTTTGGGGGTAAAAGTAGTGAGTCAACTATTTGATCGCGCAAGTCTGGTGACGAAATATTGTATCCCATAATACATTTCAAAAGCAGGCTGTTGCCATAAAGATAACTATCAAGTGCATCAAGTTCATTTTGAGTAAACTCAACAGAATGTCCAACGTTTAGCTTTTGCGACATTACTTGTTTAAGACTCTCACACCACTTTTTCCAATCTTCCAGAGAATTGTTATCATCCAATGTATTTTTCAAAGCTATTAATGATTTAGTTAATTCCTCGTCTCGCTGATATTCCTGTGATTCAGCAATTGCTTGCTCGATTTGGTCTGAAATAGTAGTTGATTCATCAACACACAAGACTTCCAATATCATCGGACTTGTCTCTCTTAGTGGTCTGTACCACTCCTGACCCAGAAAAATTTTATCCTCTACTAGAGCATAGGCGATCGCAAGGTAAAGCGAAATAATTAGTTTGGGTTGGTTGTCATGAGCTTTTTTTCGCCTTTCATTATAAATTTTCAAATCTTTAGATAGTTGCAAAGCAAATACGTCTCTGATGGAGGTTCGGCGAGAGATATGTAAATCAGTAACAATATCAAGTAAAACAATCTGCGATCGCCATGAAGAAGTACCCATTTCAAAATCAGTAGAAACCTGATTTAGCCAGACAAGAAACGTTTGGATTTTAGGATACTCTTCCACAATTTGTTGAATTTGAACAAACATGGATCTAAACAAATCGTCTGAGTCAGGCATCAGTTCAGCAAGCATTAGGAACACTGTCTCCCAATTGGTTTTGAGAAGATGCTTAGCAATTAACTCGTTTTGGATAGAAGAGTTCCGAATCATATATTCCGCAACAAAATATTCTTGCATAGAAATATAGGGAAATGCATAGTAATCACGGGAAGCAGGAACTAATAATCCATCATCCATAACGGCGACATTAAGCAGATTTTTAGCATCTTCTTTAATAGATGATTCTGAATCATTGGTTTGAGGAGTTGATACTTTTAGCAGAAATTGATATAGCCAATTTTCAATCTCATTCTTCTTCCAAGTATATTTGGCTGGAGATTGAGTCATTCCTTCATAAGCCAAAAGAGCAAACATCGTGAACTTACGATACCTTGTCAACTTATCTTTAAATTGTGGAATGCGATCGCGAATGTTTCTTGCTTCATCCCACTTCCTTAGAAATATATCAGCAACATCTTTAAAAATTTCCGCTTCACATTTGGCAAAACCATAGTTCCCTTTATAAAGCATACATAAATAAGTTAGAGATAATGGGTTATCGGCAAGCCTAGATGCTTGTGAATTCTGCTTTAAATTGAGCAAAAAGTTAGTTGTTATTTCATCGACATCGATTTTTTCTTTGTCATCACCTTGGTTTTCACTGTCATCATTTTTAAACTCTTGACGAAACCAATTTTTTACAAATTGATCAACTTGATTTTCGGAAAAGCTAGCTACCTCAACGCTTTTAAATCCATCAAACATCGGATAATAGGTTGAAAGACGTGAAGTAATTACAACTCGATTATTGGGATATAAATACAAAAAATCTTTAATTCGTTCACAAATCTCATCAAAAATGTCTGCCGTCTCGTCTAAAGCATCCAGCAAAAGAATAAATTTACCCTCTTTAAATAATTTATCCAGTCCAGATTCAACCAGAATGTTTTTAGATCCGTCTGAAATGTCATGTACAAGCCATTCGTAAAGCCCGTGTTTGCAGATGTACTTAGCGACTACACGCAATGGCAAATATACTGGTTGCAATACTTCCCCAAAGTCTTCGAGTGTAAAATTATTTGCTGAATCGATATATCGCAAAGCTAAATATTTTAAAAAGATTGTTTTCCCAGCACCAGGACGACCCAAAACTAAAAGCCGACTGCTTCTTCTTACTTCTTCTAAGGAGTCAATCATCACTTCTGATAGCAACTCTTGAAAGTTTTCTGAGCTTCTATCCACTAGATCGCCCACGACTTCTATATAATCATTTTTGCGGCGATCTTCGAGGTTATAAAAACTAGTTGTAGTATAAATTGCGGTGGTAGGTAGAGCTTGATGTTTATCTAAAATTTGGATTGTACCACAACGCTTTTTTGTCTTTTCTCTATGCTTAGTTAGACATCGTTGTAAGTCAGGAGTAATTTCCTGTGGAGTTGAAACTAGAACAACAGGAAGAGAAATTTGCTTCTCTTTTGATTCTAAAAGTTCAATGGACTCAACATAACTAGGACATTTCAGCAGAAGATCGCAAAGGTAGTTTAAATTCTTTTCATTTGTAGAATCTTTTTTACCCTTAAAGATTTCATCTAAAGTCTTGGCAGAAATCAAATCTCCTGACACATTCTTGATCTTCGGTTTATACTTTTCATTAAGAGCGTCTTTAAGCCTTCCAACTTCTCCATCGAATTGAGTCGAGAACTTTTTCTTCAATTGTGAAAAGACTTCAGAGTTGATTGGCTTGATAATTCCCATATAACACCTTAATAAAGTTTTTTATTTTTAAGATAAGGTTGATTTGAGTTTAGAGTGAATCAAGTAAAAGAATACAAGATAATCTTCACTCTATGCAACTTCTACATACTGATAAGACATAAATTCAGCAATAAAAGAAACAGACTTAGGAGAACCCCATGATTCTAAAATCACTTTTGCTTCTCTTTTGCTCTCGTTAATTTCAAGTATTAGAGAACCAAACCAACTTGGTCTTTCAAAAGAATAGATATTATCATAGGCATCTCTCAATGTCAGGGAGAAACACTCAATACGTCTTTCCATAGCATCTATCTCCTATCTATTCTTTAACTCTATGGAAAATTACTCTATCGTAAATAATAGATATTGTAAATACTAAAATAAATGTATTTTTAAGTAAAATTTAGAAGTTTTAAAATATAAGGAATTAAAGTTTTTAAGCAGAATTTAGTGATTTTAAGACGGATTTAATTGAGGTTTTTTTAGTAGTTTTTAGAAATTTTATGTTGGATTAATTACAAATAATTTAGCACTATTTTTAGATGTAAAACTGCTAGAAAGTAATCCCCAAAATTTGTGAAAAGTCATTATATCTTCCTTGAAAAGTATCTTTTAATCTCGATATAATGAAGATGCTTGGGTGAAGCCTAATTAACGCGGAAAGAAATTATGTGTATAGATAAAGCCGTTAATTGTCATGACATAGAATCCCAAAAGCCACTTGAAATAGAGGCTTCAGTAGCGAATTCCGCCAATACTAAAGATGTTGCCACGAATCTTAATTCTAAAATTGAAGAGCTTGAAGTCCTGCAACCGCCTCTGCAAGTAGGCATTGAGAAATAATACTGAATAGCAATGTTGATTTGTAAGTTTGTATTTACACTTTTTATATTTACACTTTAGAAAAACAATGTTATGCTAACTCTCTATCTATTTAAAAAAACTCTAAAAAAATCAAAAAAGTTCTAATTTTTTATCTTTTTGCTTTTGATCGAGTTAGTAATACATGGCAGTAAAAGATGAATACCCAAACTAGTTCAGACGTTATATCTGTTGAAATAGAAAGAGACATTTTACGCGAGATAAAATGGTTGACTGAAAAACTTACCAAACAAAGAAAGAAAGACAAAGGTAAAGGCGTGACTGCCTCGATCGCTATTCGTCATGCACTTGCTGTTGATGCACTGATTCTGGACAAGCTTGAGCAGGGCGGTAAGATCTTGGTTGAGCGCAAAGATGGTACTACTGCCGAGATCCAGTGGGAAGACATCGATAAATTTGAGCAAAACTTCTCTTGAAAATATTGCCAACAGTAAAAGCATGAGCCAAGCACCAGAAAATTCGCCTCCACCTTTAAGCCTTAATGAAGCTGTAGAGAGTCAATCACCGAAAGATATAGACAACCAAGCGTCCTCAATTGAGCTTAATAAGATTAGAGGGAGTCTTGCAAGACTGTTAATATGGCTCATCATTGGAGTAAATATTGGTATTGGTATATTAGTAGCCGCAGATCTGATTGCTAGTAAATGGCTAGCGATCAAAACTATTGAGCAAATTGCTAATCAAAGTGGACAGAGTGCTAAGCCTGCTGAAGTTGCAGTTGTATATAAAGATCTATTGAAGGAATCAGCTTTAAACAAAGATTTGCTGACGCTTTTGCTGACATCGCAGACAGCCTTAGTTAGTGGTGCTCTTGGTTTTTATTTTGGTGGCAAGGATAATTCCAAGTGAACTGTCCCAAATAACTCAAAGTAGTGAATAGAGTAACCGAAAGATTAAACGGAATGCTGCCATGAGCGCGATCGCACCAAAACCCGCAACTCCACAAAGCGCAAGAATATCGAGCCATTGTGGTAAATTCGCAAATAAAGGAATAACTTTAAAAAATTGAATACCAAAAACTGCGACAAAACTGATTAAATTTACGAACACAGATAAATCTTTATTGTCCAGAATTGTACTTATTCTCAAAATCACGACTCCAAGCATTACCGCCGCAACAGTAATTAAATTAGCGGGAGTGCCAATTAAGGCGATTCCCACAGTGTTGCTGACTTGCCATAAAAGCATCGCTTCGACACCAATCAAAAAAGCGGCGATGAATTGGGTAGTAATTGGTGCTGATAGTATCCAAGGTGTTTTGTTCGATCGCGGAGCTACAGATTTGGGAACCGATGGCGAAAAATTGGGCAGAGGTGCAGGTGGTGGAACTTGAATGCTGGTTTGATGTGTGGGCTGAGGAGTTGGTGAGCTTTTGGTTGATGCTTTTGTTACGGTTTGGGAATCGATCGCTTGAATGACCGCCTCCGCCGAATTGTAGCGATCGCTGGGAGCCGTCTGTAACATTTTATGTAAAACATTATTAAGATTGGGGCTTAGTTTCACAAACCGATCCCATTGCCATTGGTTATGATTCACATCAAATAATTCTTCAGGCTCCTTGCCCGTTAGCAAAAACAAACAAGTAACCGCAAAGGCATAAAGATCGGTGGCAGGAAACACCGTATCGCCGCGCATTTGTTCGGGTGCGCCATAACCCGGGGTAAAAATGCCTGTCGATTTTTGACCTTGAGCGCCCCCTGCCACTTGTTTCACCGCACCGAAATCTAGCAAAAAATAAATTTGATCGGACTTGCGGATCATGATATTTGCGGGTTTGATGTCGCGATGGATCGAGCCTTTGTCATGGATAAAGGTCAACACAGGCAAGAGGCTTTGCATGATTTCTAAAACATCTGACTCGGCGATCGCGCCATGCTGCTCAACCAGTTGCTCTAGAGTCAGCCCATCGACAAACTCTTGGACTAAATAGAAAAATTCATCCTGTCCTGACTGCACCTCAAAATAGGCGAGCAAATCAGGGATTTGCGGATGTGTCCCCAAATCTTCTAAAACCGTAGCCTCGCGCTCAAACATTTGTTTGGCGATCGCCATCTGCGAACTGGTGAAGCCAACGGGCTGCAATAGCTTAACCACACAGCGTTTCATGGCGGGTGTATAGCGATCGCGAGCTAAGAAAGTCGCACCAAAACCACCTCTGGCGATCGGGCTTTCGACGATATAACGTCCGCCGAGCAGCAAAGGCATCCCGCAAGTCGTACAAAACTTTTGGGTGATCGTCTTGACTGTATTGCCGCTATCAAGGTCAGCAAAAGAGTTTACAGGCTTGGTGCAATTGGGGCGTGTGCAGTAAATATCCACTGTTAAACGTATGAGTAAACATTTTTGGCATACTGTATTAAGAGTGTACCTAAGTTTTCCCCTCCTGCGCCCATGAGTTCCAATTTTTTAAATCATCTTAACCCTGCTCAACAAAAAGCCGCCAGTCATCTTCACGGTCCGATGCTGGTGGTTGCAGGTGCGGGATCGGGGAAAACGCGAACCTTGACTTATCGCATTGCCAACTTAATGCTTAATCATGGCGTAGCTCCTGAGCAAATTTTAGCGGTGACTTTTACCAATAAAGCTGGTAAAGAAATGAATGAGCGAATTCAATCTTTGTTAACTCAAGAAGTCGCCCAAAGAGAATTAGGTAAAATTTTGAGTGAAATGCCTGACTGGGAACAGGATAAGCTTCGCAAAAAAGTTTATAAGCAATATATCAATAGTTATGCCCAAGATGGTCTATGGATGGGAACTTTCCATAGTATGTGTTGTCGGATTTTGCGCCTTGATATTGATAAATACAAAGATAGTAATGGTCGCAGTTGGGCTAAAAACTTCTCAATTTTCGATGACTCAGATGCTCAATCACTGGTCAAAGATATTGTCGTCAATCAACTCAATCTTGATGAGAAAAAGTTTGAGCCAAAATCTGTCCGCTTTGCGATCGGCAATGCCAAAAACAAAGGCTGGACTCCTGAAGAATATGAAGCTCAGAGCGATGATTCTTCTTTTAGAAAGCGAGCGATCGCCCAAGTTTACAATCTCTATCAAAATCAACTAGCCACCAACAACGCCCTTGATTTTGATGATCTAATCTTTTTGCCTGTGCGTCTATTTAAACAAAATCCTGAAGTTCTCAAATATTGGCACGATCGCTTTAAGCATATTTTGGTCGATGAATATCAAGATACCAATCGCACTCAGTATGATTTGATTCGCTTACTGGCAACCGATGACAAAAAGCCAACTTGGGAAAATCGTTCCATTTTTGTGGTTGGTGATGCTGATCAATCAATTTATAGCTTCCGTTCGGCAGACTTTACCATCTTGATGGAATTCCAAGAATCCTTTGGCGATCGCCTGCCTGATACCCACACAGGCTCAATGATTAAGCTGGAGGAGAATTATCGCTCCGTGGCAAATATTTTGGAACTTGCCAATCAACTCATCGATAATAATACGCAGCGTATCGATAAAGTTCTCAAAGCAACCAGACCCGATGGCGACTTGATCGAGCTGTATCGTGCTGAAGATGAAGTGGATGAAGCTCAGTTTGTGATCGAACAAATTCGGCGGGTTAAGGCAAAAATTCCAGAAACTAATCTCGGACATTTTGCAATTCTCTACCGCACCAACGCCCAATCGCGCCCCTTTGAAGAAATGCTAGTGCGTTGGAATATTCCTTACAAAGTTGTCGGCGGGATGCGATTTTACGATCGCAAAGAAATTAAAGATACCCTCTCCTATTTGCGATTATTGTCCAACCCGTCGGACACCATCGGCTTAATGCGAATCATTAATGTCCCCAAACGCAGCATCGGTAAGGCAACCCTCGATAAGCTCCAACAAGCTGCCCAAGAGCTTGGCGTTCCCATTTGGGAAATCATCAGTGATGAAGCAACGGTTAAAACTTTGGCAGGGCGATCGGCGAAGGGCGTAATTTCGTTTGTGGAACTGATGCAAAAATGGCAAGCCAAAGTTAGTGTTACCCCTGCTGCCGAGATCATTCAAGGAATTTTAGAAGAATCGGGCTACGTCGATGAACTGAAGGCGCAATCTAATGATGAAGCCAACGATCGCATCGCTAACTTGCAAGAACTCTATAATGCGGCTGTTCAATTTGCGGAAGAGAATGAAGATGCTTCCCTTGATGCTTTTTTAGCCAATGCCGCTCTTGCCTCTAGCCTTGATGACAGCAGTGAGAACTCTGAAAAAGTGACGCTGATGACTCTCCATGCAGCTAAAGGGTTGGAATTTCCAGTTGTGTTCCTTGTGGGGTTAGAGCAGGGCTTATTCCCTAGCTATCGTTCGATTAATGATCCGATGGCACTAGAAGAAGAGCGTCGTCTCATGTATGTGGGCATCACCCGTGCCCAAGAAAAGCTATTTCTCAGTCATGCTCAAGCGCGGCGACTCTATGGCAATCGTGAATACGCGATTCCGTCACAATTCCTGACTGAACTTCCCAAAGAATATTTAACAGGACATGGTATTGATAAATTTATCAGTAAGGCAAGCCAACGTGCTGAAGCTACCAGCGTTAAAGGTTCGCTGCGATCGGTCGCTCCTGTCAAGGTGAGTTCAGTCAAGCCAAAACCTCGTGTCGATTGGCAAGTGGGCGATCGCGTAGTCCATGAAAAATTTGGCGAAGGACAAGTCTCAAATCTGCTTGGAACGGGCGACAAAATGTATTTGGCAGTCGCCTTCGCAGGGCAAGGCAAAAAAATCATTGACCCCAAACTTGCACCGATTCAGAAAGTTACGATCTTGTGAGTAGATACTTCCTTTCCAGTCTCAAAATACTCCCTTCCCACTAAAGAAATAGACATATAAAAACAAGAATTAGCGTTGCGGCGCTTCGCGCCGCAACGTCTAGTTTTTCACTGGGAAGGGAGTAGACATTGAAAATCAAGAACTAGCGGAGTGCCTCAATGTCTAATCTTTTGTCTAATCTTTTAGTGGGAAGGGAGTAGGAAACGCGATCGCCATATTATGATGAAATTGAAAAGTATCAAATTTTAGAATTTAAATCACTAACCCATGCAAGCATTAGAAATTAATGGCGGTAAATTTCGGGCAGACACAGTAGTTGAAAAAATTGTTGCCTTTGGTATGATGCCGCAGCTAGTTAGAGAAATGACTCTCGATCGCAGTACTTCGGACATATCGCTCACTCCTGAAGAACAAAAAACTGCCCACCAACAAGCTTTTCAACAATTAGGCATTGATAGCACTGAAAAGTTGGAGGCATGGCTAAAGCAGCAAGGCATGACTATATCTCAGTTAGAACTGAGGGCGGAGCGATCGCTTAAGCTTGCCAAATTTAAACAAACCACATGGGGAGCAAGAGTCAATTCGGCTTTTTTGGAGCGCAAACAACAACTCGATCGCGTGATTTATTCACTGATCTGCACTAAAGACTTTTGCGTTGCCCAAGAGTTATTTTTTCGAGTTAAAGAAGGCGAGCAGTCCTTTGATGAACTAGCGCGAGAATATTCACAGGGACCCGAAGCCCAAACAGGCGGGTTGATTGGTCCAATTGAAATTGGATCTATTCATCCAAATTTAGCCAAAATGTTGATCGCCTGTGATGCAGGACAAGTGCAAACGCCCACGGTGATCGGTGATTGGATTGTGTTAGTCAGGCTCGAAAAAGTTTTGCCAGTTACCCTTGATGAAGCCATGCAACAAAGGTTAATTGATGAGAGTTTTACCAAATGGTTAGAAGAAAATGTGGCGCAACAAATGGCAACATTTGCGATCGCCAACTAAGTTCCAAAAAACCAAAAAGTGGAGGGCAACGCAAAGCGCCACCCTCTGCCTTTTGGGAGTTATTTAATTAAAGATTCACTAAAACCGCGAACCATCGGCAAGGTGTCCGTAAACCAACCTAAACCCAAGCCTGCGCCTGCAATAATCGCCAGTACAAAAAAATTCCAGCCGCGATTGTTCATAAAAGCGCGAAGTTCATTTCTAGCGACATACATCAGCATCACCCAGACGATACTTATCCCCAATGACAACCCAAATTGGGACTTTTGATAAAACACAAATACTACTGCCGCGATCGCCCAAACCACAGAAAACAACCAATCTACTCCAAAGGCGATCGCGCCCAACGGAATCCAGATCCGCCAATCAGCTTGATGAATCGATAGCAACCATCCGTAAGAGATGTAGCCAAGTAATACTAGCACTAGGGATAATAGTGGCAATTTTCGCAAAATATGCATATCGCAATTGTTTCCTGCACAAGATTAATATTAGAAACTCTTAGACGTAGTATTTTTCCAGCCATACAGCTTAGCGCCAATTCAAGGCGATCGCATCGGTATAACGATTAACACTAGAAAACAAATCAGCCGCCGCCACAATCTCAGAAAATGATTGTCCATAAGAAAAAAGGATCTAATAATCGCCACAAAGCTAGGTTGAAAGTCGCTAAAGTTCATGTAGAAATTAGCGATGCCCGTCATGATTTTCTTCACAAGTTGATAACTCGATTGGTCTGTTGCTACAGATTTCGGCGATCGCTAGATCAACTTTTTGAAAGAAGACGGACTCCGCAAAGTTGGCGATCGCGTGTTCTCGAATTTTTGGGTAGTCCCAATCCATTTTTTGAGCTTTGATTATGGCATTTTTTAAAGACTCTGAAGTTTGTTGCTCAAACAAAAGCCCCGTTAGTCCTGAGATCTGTGTATCTAATACGCCCCCTGCGCCATAGGCAATTACAGGCGTACCACTGGCATTAGCCTCAATGGGGACTAGCCCATAGTCTTCCAGCGCCGCCACGATCACAAACTTGGCTTTAGACATTAAATCACAGCGATCGCGATCGCTAACATGACCTAAAAACTGGATATTGGCATGGGCTTGATCTCGCAACTGTTTGGTTTGCGGACCCTCTCCCGTAATGATTAGGGGCAGATCCAAGGCGTTAAAAGCGTCAATGATTATATCCAAACGCTTATAACTGAGATGCCGCGAAGAGACTAGGCAATAGTCATCTTTTTGATCTGAAAATATAAAGCGTTGATCGTCAATAGGATAATTAATAACTACCGCATCTTTTTGATAAGTGTCTTGAATGCGCTTGGCAACAGTCGTGGAATTAGCAATGTAATAGTCGGGAGACTGAGCATAGAAGACATCCTGTTGACGCATTATTTTAAAAACTAATTCGATTAGAGGTTTAAAAATGCTATATGCGCCATATTCTCTTAAATAAGTATTGGTGTCCCACAAAAAACGAGTCACATTATGACAAAAACAAATATGAACTGCATTAGGGCGTTTTTGAACTCCTTTGGCAAAACTAGCACTGCTACTGATAATTAAGTCATATTTCTTCAAATTCAAGGACTTGAAGGCTGAGTAGTAGAATGGCGCAAATATTCGGAAATGTTTACGCGCCGCAGGGATATTCTGTAAAAATGTGGTGTGAACTGGGCGATCGCCTAATTCAATTGTATTTTGGCGATCGTATATAGATGTGTAGATGTCTGCGGTTGGGAAATGTTTACATAACAATTCAAAGACCCTTTCAGCGCCGCCACGTTGGGTTAGATAGTCATGAACGAGAGCGATTTTCATGGTTTTCAGTGATTGACAGGGCTAATACAGACATTAAAGTATGAATCGAATTGCGACAATACTCTAATGTTTACATTTAGCAAAATACCACTAACCATAAAATGTCATACAATGACTAAACTAAAGTTATATAAAAGTTATATTTAAATCTTGAGCGCATCTATGACGGCTGATGAAGCAGTAGCATTTATAGACTTGTCTTTAGAAGGGCGCAGCCTGACTCGAGTTGAGCAGTCGGTCTTTCTGGGCGTATGGGAAGGTTTGTCTTACTCAGAGATTGCCAAGCAAACTGGCTATGATGCAGGTTATATCAAGTTAGTCAGTCATAAGCTATGGCACTTGTTGACGGAAATTTTTGGTGAGAAAGTAACCAAAAGTACTGTCCAAAGCATGATTCGCCGTCAGATGCAGAACAAGAAAGGCGATGTCAATACAAATATCCCTAATTTACATCGTGAGTCAAACAGTCATCAAGACTGGGGTGAAGTAATCGATGTCACCTTCTTTTATGGTCGTGGCACAGAGATCAATACCTTAGAACAATGGGTCGATCGCGATCGCTGTCGGTTAGTGGCGATTTTGGGTATGGGCGGATTGGGTAAAACGGCTTTGTCGGTCAAGCTGGCTCAGCAGTTGCAGGGTAAATTTGATTTTGTGATCTGGCGATCGCTAAATAATGCCAAAACACCAAGCGAAATGCTGAAAGCGGTGATCCATTTCTTATCACAACAGCGCGAAACTCCTGACACGGATGATACTAATGCCTTAATTTCGCGTTTGATGGAATATTTACAACGCTACCGTTGCTTATTAGTTTTAGATAATTTTGAATCGGTACTCAAAGACGAAGCCCAAACTGGAGCTTATCGCAAAGATTATGAAGGCTATGGATCTTTGTTAAGGCGAGTGGGTGAAGTCGCTCATCGCAGTTGTCTAGTCATTACCAGTCGGGAAATGCCCGAAGAAGTAGCCACGCTCGAAGGAGACATTTTACCCGTGCGCGCTTTACAATTACGGGGGCTAGATGAATCAGCCGCCGAGCGTGTCCTTGAAGTTAAGGGGATCACGGCGATCCCCAATGATTTGCATCGGTTGGTTGACTGGTATCGCGGTAATCCCTTAGCGCTGAAGATCGCGGCGACTTCGATTAAAGATTTATATTCTGGCAGTATTAGTCTGTTTTTAGAGCAGAAAACGATTGTTTTTAGTGGGATTAGTAGTCTGATTGAGCAGCAATATCAGAGACTAACTGCCTACGAAAAACAAATCATGCTTTGGCTTGCCATTAGTCGAGATCCTGTGCAGCCTAGTGAACTGCAATCTGATATTGTGCCAAATATTGAACAAACTTATTTGATGATGTCACTGCGATCGCTCAAACGGCGATCGCTAGTCGAGCATACGGCGGCGGGTTTCACCCAGCAACCTGTGGTGATGGAGTTTATTACAAATCTATTGATTGAGCAGATTTATCAAGAAATTACCCAAGAACATCCTTTGGGAATTTTGCCAAATATTCAGTCAAAACTCAATAGACAGCTTTTCTATTTGCGGCATTATGCTTTGATTAAAGCAACGACTAAAGATTATATTCGCCAAAGTCAAATTCGCCTGATTTTAGAACCTGTACTGACTAAATTATTGGGGCGTTTGGGCAGTAAGCAAATGGTTGCCAAAGAGTTGTTACAAACGCTTACGGAGTTACGCCGCCGCGAATTGCGCCCCGAAGGTGAACTCAAGTCCACTTTTGGCTATGGTGGCGGCAATATTATTAATTTGTTATGCAATTTGGGGATTGATTTAACAGGCACTGATTTCTCTTATCTAGCGATCCGTCAAGCCTATTTGTCTGAAGTTAAATTACATCGCGTTAATTTTGCCAAAACCGCTTTGATTAAATCAGTGTTTGCGGAGGTGATCGGCGGGGTGTTATCGGTGGCTTTTAGTGCTGACGGTAAATTATTGGCGATCGGCGACACCAAGGGCGATATTCATCTTTGGAAAGTCAGTGATGGTAAGCCATTGCTAACTTATCGAGGGCATAAAGGTTGGGTGGTCTCAGTGGCGTTTAATCCTGAAGGGACAATATTAGCTAGTAGCAGTATCGATCAATCGATCAAGTTGTGGGATGTGTCAACGGGTGATTGTTTAAGCACGCTTCAGGGCTATATCGGTGCGGTCATGTCAGCCGCCTTTAGTCCTGATGGGACGATTTTGGCGAGCGCCCATGCCGATCGCACGGTGAGATTGTGGCGATCGGGACAATGTTTTAAAATTTTGCAAGGTCACGAAGATATTGTGGAGTCTGTCGCTTTTAGTCCCAAAGGACATTTATTAGCCAGTAGTAGCGATGACTGTACGGTGCGGCTTTGGGATTTAGATAGTGGTGAATGTCTGCGCGTATTTGAAGGGCATGAAGATATCATCTGGTCGATCGCCTTTAATCACAATGGCAATGTGTTAGCCAGTGGTAGTGAAGATAAAACCACGCGGCTTTGGGATGTGGAAACGAGCAACTGTATCAAAACCTTTACAGGGCATACCCATACAGTTTTTGCTGTTTGCTTTAGCCATGATGGCTCAACTCTGGCGACGGGTAGCGGCGATCGCACAATCAGACTTTGGGATCTCAAAACCGCCCAATGTTTCAAAACCTTGACGGGGCATAATCATTGGGTGCGCTCTGTGGCTTTTCATCCTGATCGGCTGATTTTAGCGAGCAGTAGCGGCGACGAGATGGTCAAACTTTGGGAAATGGATACGGGTTTGTGTATTCGCACTTTTCAAGGACATACGGGGCGATCGTGGAAAGCAGCGACAGATCAAAATAACAACCAAACTTTAAGCAATATTTCTAACGAACATTTGCTCAATCTCTGGGAAGTGTCGTCAGGACAGCAATTTCGGATCTTGCAAGGCTATACCAATGCGGTGCATTCGGTGGTATTTAACCCAGAGCAGAGTATTTTGGCAAGTGGCGGTGATGACTCAATTATTCGCCTATGGGATATCAAATCGGGCAGATGTATGCGGGCTTTAACTGGACATGCTGGACATATTTGGCAAGTCGCTTTTAGCCCTAGCGGCACGCTCCTCGCTAGCTGTGCCGAAGACTGCACGATCAAGCTATGGGATGTTAGCAGTGGCAATTGTTTGGCGACTATTTCTGAACATCCAGATTTAACCCGAACTTTAGTATTTAGTCATGCTGGGAAGCTCTTGGTTACTGGCGAAACGAGTAAGGCCATCAAGCTCAGAGATATTGTGACGGGCGACTGTTTTCGAGTTTTTCATGGACATAAATCCGCCATTTTGTCGATCGCCTTTAGTCATGACGATCGCTATATCATCAGTAGCAGTCGGGATAAAACGGTCAAAATATGGGAAGCCGTCACAGGAGGATGTGTCCAAACCCTAGAAGAACTGCCCGCGCTGATTTCTAATATCATATTTATGCCATTGCACCCCTATCTGGTCTTTGGTTGTAGTCATAAAATTATTTATCGCTGGAATACACAAAGTGATCAATTAACCCATGAGCGGGTAAGTGACAACGGTAATATTCTGGCGATCGCCGCAAATCCTAGTGGCACTTGGCTAGCCTGTGCGGGTGAAGACACCCAAATTCATATTTGGGATTGGCAAACTGGCGCAGTCGTAAAAACTTTGGTTGGACATATAGGCACAATTTACTCATTGTCATTTTCTCCTGATGGTCAGTTTCTTGTCAGTAGCAGCCGCGATGAAACTGTCAAACTTTGGGATATTGAGACGGGTAAATGTGTCATGACCTATCGCGAGCCGCGCCCCTATGAAGGGTTAAATATTTTTGAGGCTACGGGTTTGACTACAGCTCAAAAAGCCAAGCTGCTCGCATTAGGGGCGATCGAAGATATTAATGCCAATGCGCTATAAAACTTGCTCATAAACAGATTTGATTTGATAAGCGATCGCCTGCCAATCATAGTTTTGTTTGACATAAGCTTGGCAAGCCTCAGCCGTGGGCATTTGTCGCCTCCCTGTCAGAGATTCGATCAATCCTTGCGCCACCTGCTCAACCGCGCTGCCTTCTAAGATCAAATCGGGGGCAAATGGCTGCAAAATTTCAGGAAGCCCGCCGATCGGCGTGACCAAAACAGGCGTACCCGCCGCCAATGACTCAATCACAATTAGCCCAAAACCTTCTAACGATATAGTGGGTACGATCGATAACTCCGCCGCCCGATAGGCGATCGCCAAATCTCGATCGCTAACAAAGCCTAATAACTGCACATGGTTTTCTAGATTTAGTTCCTTAATTTGCGATCGTAATGTTTCGGCGATCGCCCCTTTACCCGCAATCAACAGCAATACTTCAGGACATTGGCGACGCACTATATCAAGCGCCGCAATTAAATTTTCTAAGCCCATACGCTGGACTAGCCGCCGCACACATAGAATAATCCTCCGATCTTTTGACCAGCCGATGCGTTCTCTGGCTTCAGCGATCGTCAAACCTAGATCAAACTCAGCCGTATTCAGTCCGCCACCCACCACAAAAATCTTGGCTAGCGGCACACCATAAGTTTCATGCAAAATCTGTCGAAAGGCCTCCGACAACACAATAAATCCATTGGCTCTTTGATAAACCAATTTCTCGATCGCCCATTTCCCAAAAATTGATAGCCGCCCCGCCCCCTCAGCTTGACTCTCTAACGCCCAAGGTCCATGAAAATGCATCACCAATGGCAAGTCGCCCAAGCGATCGAGAATTGGCAATGTATATAGCGCAAAATGTGAGGCAACCAAATCATAGTCAGCACTTGCCAAGGTGCGATCGACGGCTTTACGGAGACTTAGCGATCGCCGCCATGTCGAGCTGTCGGCGGTGGCAAATGCGGCTACCTTGCCAGATGAGCTAGAAATAACGCGATCGGAGCCAGTCACCAAGCCACTTACCTCGACCCCAGCCACAGGCAGATATTTGACACAGCCATAGTAAACACGAGCCAGCCCACCCGCCTCTTCTAAAAACCAACTCGTACCTATTTGTAATGTTTTCATAGATTATTTACCACTGCCATATCTACACAAAAGCCGAAGATAGCATAGTGCTAACTTCGGCTTTTGTGTAGATATAAATAAAACCAAACAATAAGTTAAGTGAGCTTCACTAAATATCAGATTTTATTTAATTTGCGATCTTAAGCAACACTTTCGTTAGCATTCTTCTTATTACGCTTAAGAGCTTTGCTACCAAAAAACGCAGCCGCTAAAGCGATACCAGGAACGATCGCAGGAACAGGAACAGGTCTGACAGAGTCAAACTCAAAAGCGATCGAACCTGTTGAGAACTTAACTTGGTCAAATTCTTGCCCTAAAGCCGAGTTGAAGGTAACCAAACGGTTAGCAGAAGCGTTAGTCCAACTGCCAAACACACTACCGAGATTACCAAAAACACTCAGCCCAGTAAATGATTCAACGAGGGTCGCTCCATTGTAAAAGTCAACTTGGTTGCTTGCGTCAGCAGAACCCCAGTAGATACTAAAAGTATCAAGTAAACTAGCTGAAGTGAAATAGACAGGACCAGTTGTAAGAGTGCCAACATTGCCAACACCCGTTGGCTGCACTACCATGTAATTGCTACCATCAGACAAAGGAGCAGCATTAACATTAGTTACAGAACCAATTCTAATATTTGGTGAAGCAGATAGTGTATTGGCTACATCAAATGAATAGTTAGGGGCAGTGGTGTCATTGAACTCGCTCAAACCAGTTACAGTAGAACCACCTAAAACGGCGGTGATGTTTGCGGCACTAGCAGAACCTGCAACCAGTGCGATCGAAAATACGCTTACCGCCGAGATAGCGGCTGAAGTTAAGTATTTCATGATTTGTTAAACCTTTTTCGTTGAGGGTTAGTTGTTAAGTGATATGCAAGAAATTGCAATAATCTATTGAGACTAAAAGATAGTAGAGTATGGCTTTCAGCATTACCATCACCGCTTAGATTAGTCATCTCTAAGTTACTTAACTACCTAAACAAGCAACTGCACAGACATCTATTGCAAAATGTTACCGAACCGCCAAATCTTTATCGTACAACTTTCTAAAGCATGTACTCAGAATATGTACTTAGAACGAGGCGCGAAAAGTAACTTTAGCCCTGTGTTGCAGCTAATTTTGATAAGAATTCAGTTGCAATGTATCCATAGTACATTAAAAAACAACCAGCGCAACCCCTAACTTTATGTTGTTTTTCGCAAAATAGTTATATTCGAGTTATAGATAAGTTATATTTTGTTATATCTGTAAAAATCTATGTCGGCACATAAAACTCAAGCAGCCAGTGGTAGCGCTTTTTGGGTTTTATATCTACGTTTTGTTTTGTCTCTTGTTATTCTAGCAACCTAAAATATATACTCAGTATGGCTTATACGATCGCTTCAAATATTTGTGAGGGAGTCGCCGCCTGCCCTGTGGCTTGTATCGAGCAGGGCAAAGGCGCAAATGTAAAGGGGACAATTTGGTTTAGGATTGATGCTGCGATTTGCATTGACTGTGGGGTTTGCTTGCAGGGTTGCCCGATTCAAGGTGCATGCGATGTCTACACAAAAGCCGAAGATAGCATAGTGCTAGCTTCGGCTTTTGTGAATAAATAAAACTAATTTACTGGATTTTATTTGATTTGAGACTCTAAACAACAGTTTCAGTAGCAGTCTTCTTGTTGCGCTTGAGAGCCTTGCTACCAAAGAAAGCAGCCGCTAAAGCAATGCCAGGAACGATCGCAGGAACAGGAACAGGTTTAGCATAAACAACGAAATCCTGATTGTCGCGATCGCCACTACCTTGATCGTTTACACCGATCGCATATAGGTATCCTGAAGCAGCAAGCTTATTAATAGCGATTTGGTACGCGTTACCAGCAGCGCTATTGTAAGGACCATCAGTGCTAAAAGTGAAAACGTCGTTAGGGTCATTGAGAACGCCAGAGTTATACACATCTCCTGCTTTTGCGATAAAGAAGTTAGCCGTGTTGTTCGGAATAGGCACGCCAGAAAAGATGGGGTTGGGTGTACCATTACCAGCGTTTGTTAGGAAAAACTGAGCAAGTGCTGACCCACTGGCAAATGTGTATGTGGCTGTGGATGGTGCAGCGTTGCCAGGGAAATTCTGATTCGTTCCTTCAGTAAACAATGTAGTTCCGATGGCGTTAGGGGTACTTGTCACACCAAACTTAGATCGATAACCACCGATAGAAGTAATGTACTTAAACTCCCAAGTTCCATCGAAAGTATAAGCGCTAGAAGAGGTTACAGAACGATTGGTTATGTCACTAGCATTGATTGTGGCCGCACTCGATGGCTGAACAATTGCCGCAACGCCAACTAAGCTGGAGGCAGTAATGATTAGGCCGAGGGTAGAGAATTTCATGATTTTGTCTGTATATATAGATGAGTTTGGGATAATCTAACTTTGACGATGTATTAATCAGCATGGCTTTGTCAGATGTGACGACTACTCAACCTCGTCAAAGTCAAGCTACATGATCACTAAAATTGCAAGCAAAATAATCTGAACCTAACTAGTATGAATCATGGGTTTGAAAATTTCCATGAACATTCAGTTCGACCAAAGACATATCTGTAAGCTAGCTAGCTCGTTTCGCTTGTGTTATTTGTGACAAGCTATGTCTAATTGTCTTTGATTCGCTACTGTTTAGCTTAGATATCTAGCCATATTACATGAAAAAGCAGAAAGCACAACCACTAACTTTATGTTATTTTTCGCAAAATGGTTATATTTAAGTTATATTTTGTTACTTCAATATTCACTGCAACAACCTAAAATATATACTCAGCATGGCTTATACGATCGCTTCAAATATTTGTGAGGGCATAGCCGCCTGTGTACCCGCTTGCCCTGTGGCTTGTATCGAGCAGGGCGAAGGCGCAAATGTAAAGGGGACAATTTGGTTTAGGATTGACGCTGCGATTTGCATTGACTGTGGGGTTTGCTTGCAGGTTTGCCCGATCCAAGGCGCAATTTTGCCAGAAGAACGTCCAGAGTTAGTAATCTAGAAACAAGATATCGGAAATTATGTGTTCTACACGATCTGAAATGCGCGTGATAGGATAAACTTCGGTGTTGTGGCGATCGCTAGATCAAGCATGTAGTAGAAAGTGAACACTGCGGCGATCAAATTGTGATCGAATACAGCTAAAAGCACTCAAGGAGTGGGCAATTGTCCCACTTTTTTGCTTTTTAGGCTTGCTTTTTAGACTTGCCCAAAAAGTGACCCCTTCAAAATCATGAATAAACGCTCAATTTGTAAAAAACTATGAGTCATCCTCTCATCCCGCAAATTTTGCAAGTTGCGGAAGAAGTTGCCTCGCCCCTTGGGTTAGAGGTGGTCGATGTGGTGTTACAAACCAATAAAAATCCTGTGGTATTGCGGGTCGATATTCGCAATCCTGATCAAAATACGGGGCTAGATGACTGTGAACGCATGAGCCGATCGCTAGAGCCAACTCTTGATGCGATCGATTTAATTCCCTATGCCTATGTGTTAGAAGTCTCTAGTCCGGGGGCGGAGCGTCAGTTGCAGGGCGATCGCGAGTTTATCGCCTTTCGAGGTTTCATGGTTACGGTGTTTGGCACAGAAACTAATGAAGGTAAGCCCAAAAGCTGGACTGGACATCTGATCTCACGCAGTGAAACCCATGTCACGATCAGTGTCAAAGGTCGGATTGTGAATATTCTCCATGAACTTTGCGATCGCGTTGAGTTAGCTCACATGGAATAGAAATAATTTCAAAAAACAAAAAAACAGTCGCCTTGTGGTTTTAGCCATACCTACAAGCGACCCTTTGAGCCGCATATCTTAAATCCTTTTTATAGAAACGAGAAAAAATTATGTCATTGTTGAGTTTACCCGGATTGGGACAGATGGTAGAAGTGATTAGCAAAGAGCGAAATCTGCCCAAACACGCTGTCCATAATGCTTTACGCGAAGCTTTACTCAAAGGATATGAGCGCTTTCGTAAGACTTATCGTTCTGATGGCATTAATTTTGAAGAAGAGCATTTTAATAACTTTGATGTGGAGCTAGACCATGAACATGAGGGCTTTCGAGTCTTAGCCACCAAAAAAATTGTGGAAACCGTCGGGGAAGCCGATCATGAAATTGGTTTAGCCGAAGTGCGGGAAGTCGCACCCGAAGCTCAAGCAGGTGGCACAGTCGTGGTCGATGTGACTCCAGAACAAGGCGACTTTGGACGGATGGCGGCGATTCAAACTAAGCAAGTGCTAGCCCAAAAACTCAGAGATCAACAACGCAAGATCATTCAAGAAGAGTTCCAAGAGCTTGAGGGGACTGTCCTGCAAGGTCGGGTGCTGCGTTTTGAGACAACTTCGGTGATCGTTTCGGTCAGTAGTGGTTTTGGACAACCTGAAGTTGAAGCCGAATTGCCTAAGCGCGAACAACTGGCTGGCGAAAGACCTTATCGCCCAAACATGACCCTGAAGGTCTATCTGAAAAAAGTGTTTGAAGGATCGCGCCGTGGTCCACAGCTATTAGTCTCGCGAGCCGATGCGGGCTTGGTTGTGTACTTATTTGCCAACGAAGTACCTGAAATCGAGGAAGAAATCGTGCGGATCGTGGCAGTGGCGAGAGAAGCTAATCCGCCATCACCTGCGGTTGGTCCGCGCACTAAAATTGCGGTTGATACCCTTGAGCGTGATGTTGATCCTGTGGGTGCATGTATTGGTTCGAGAGGATCACGGATTCAAGCAGTTGTGGCGGAGCTGCGCGGCGAAAAGATTGATGTAATTCGCTGGTCGCCCGATCCTTCCACTTATATTGCTAACTCCTTAAGCCCCGCGAGGATTCAAGATGTGCGCTTAATTAATGCTAATGAACGCATTGCCCATGTGCTTGTGCCTGAAGATCAGCTAAGTTTGGCGATCGGCAAAGAGGGGCAGAATGTGCGTCTAGCGGCGCGGTTGACAGGTTGGAAAATCGACATCAAAAATATTGCTAAGTACAATTACGAGGAAGAAGATCGCCGAATTCAAGACGGTTCGGCAAGGCTAGTGGAAAAGCCCACTCAATTTGCCCGAAACGAAGAAAATGATTATGACGAAACATAAGGAGTGAACCAGTTTGGCTCTAAAGCTACACCGCCGATGTGTTAGTTGCCAATGTGTCGCTATCCGCGATGCTTTTTGGCGGGTGGTGCGTGTCCCGATCGCTCTTAACCATCCTGACCAAAGCGCGATCAAGCAATTTCAAATCAAACTTGATGATGGCATGGGGCGATCGGCGTATCTATGCAAAAAGTTGGAGTGTTTGCAGCTAGCTCAAAAGAAAAATCGGCTGGGGCGATCGCTGCGTACGCCCATTCCTCCTGAAATTTTTGATATTCTCAAGGCGCGGCTTTAAAAACAAAAAAAAGACTATGAGCAATCAAACAATTTTAGTTACGGGCGGAGCAGGATATATCGGCTCTCATGCGGTCAAGGCGCTGCAACAGGTCGGTTATGAGGTGCTGATTTTAGACAATCTTGTCTATGGGCATCAAGATATCGCCGAGACTTTAGGAGTCGAATTACTTGTTGGTGATACTAACGATCGCCTTTTTCTTGATCAGTTATTCAGCGATCGCTATTTGCGCGATCGCCCGATCAGTGCTGTCATGCATTTCGCCGCCTATGCCTATGTCGGTGAGTCAGTCACGCAGCCTGACAAATATTATCGAAATAATGTGGTTGGCACTTTGACCTTACTCGAAGCAATGGTGGCGGCTAAAATCAAAACCTTCGTGTTTTCTTCGACCTGCGCCACTTACGGTGTGCCACAACAAACCCCCATTACTGAAGATCATCCCCAAGCGCCGATCAATCCTTACGGCGCAACTAAGTTGATGGTCGAGCGCATCTTGCAAGATTTTGATGTCGCCTATGATTTAAAGTCAGTAATTTTTAGATACTTTAATGCCGCAGGAGCCGACCCTAATGGAGCGATCGGTGAAGATCATCAGCCCGAAACGCATTTGATCCCATTGATCTTGCAAACGGCGCTGGGCAAACGTGAGGCGATCACTGTCTACGGCTCAGACTATCCGACTGCCGATGGGACTTGCATCCGTGACTATATCCATGTCAGCGATCTTGCCGAGGCGCATGTGTTGGGATTGCAGTATTTGCTCAATGGTAACAAGAGTGAAATTTTCAATCTTGGTAATGGCCATGGATTTTCAGTGAAACAAGTCATTGACGCGGCGCAGCAAATTACGGGTAAACCGATTAATGTGCTGATGGGCGATCGCCGTGCAGGAGATCCACCCGCCTTAGTTGGTAGCGCGGACAAAGCCCGAAAAATCTTGAATTGGCAACCCAAATATGCCGATATAAATCTGATTTTGCAACATGCATGGCAATGGCATCAACAGCGCCACGCTTAATGCTCATAAAAAAGACCGCGCAAAGCGCGGTCTTTTTTTTATGTATAGCGTTTAGGGACTTGCGAAAAAATAAACTACCAATCCAGATCTTTCCGACTAAGCGGGGTGGCAAAGCCGCCCCACTTATTTGGGTTTTAGAGGAGTTTGTCAATTTTTTGGGCTAGCTCAAAGTCGAGAGCGCTGATCCCATCAGCATCATGGGTAGTGAGATCAATTCTGACTTTGTTGTATACATTAAAAAGTTCAGGATGATGCCCCATCTTGTCAGCAACGATCGCCACTTTGCTAATAAATCCAAAGGCTTCCACAAAATCACCAAACTTAAAGTTTTTTTGTAACTTGCGATCGACAACTGACCAACCCGCTAATTGGGCGATCGCCGAGGAGATGTCAACTTCAGATAGTTTTTGAATAGCCATAGGTTTCACAAATATTTTTTAAGGTTTGATTGGCTCGTCTCGATACCACCAAGATAGTATTTGTACCCAATTCCAGCCTTTTTCCGCCATTTGTTGAGTCATTTCTTGGTCGAGATGCTGACCATCAGAAACGGGCATATATCCGCCACCCCAGCTAATCCAGTTGCGAGGTAGCCGGGCGCGATAATAGCCTTTAAACCCCGGTCTGAGCATATAGCCGGCGGTAGAGGCGACCGCCTGATCGCTACGACTATGAATTAAGGCGATCGCCTGCCCTGTTTGGGTATCAAAGCGATAAAAGCCTTTATATACTTGATCGCGAGTATCACTAACTAGATCATAGGGCGCTTCACCCCATTTACGCTGACGTTGAGTATTAATGGCATAGCTACGAGCCGCTACAGCCTGTGCCATTAATGCGTCCATGTGCCAACTAGCTGGCATTTCGCTAGGAACGACACTGCGAAGATATTCTTCAAGCGACAAGACATTAACCGCGATCGCTTTTTTATTCCAAGCGCGTAATTCTATTTCACCTGGATAAAGATTAGTGCCGACTTGGACTAATCCATTATTGCTAGGTGTAATTCGGTATGCAGAGGTTAGCGGCAATGTGTACCACTTACCCGCATCAAGGCGGCGGCTAGGCTGTCCTGATATTTGTAAGGTTGATGGTTGTGTCACTGCGACAGATATCTTAGATCCGCTTTCTTCTTTAACCAAAACCCTTAAGAGGTTAGCCGCCGCCGCCTGAGATACGGCTGACACGAGTACCAACATTAAGGACAAGACTATTGTGTACATTCCTTTGGAGAAGTTTTTCATCATTTGGTTAGTCACTCACACCTATGAGCCAAGAATGTAAAAAGTTTTTGATATATTTCTCTTTATTTTGTACAAGTACTCATTTTGAGGCGTTTGAGTTTAGCCCCGAATAATCAGCTAGTTTAGCAAAACAATCCGATTGCTTCAAACATTATTGCTTACCGTTTATGTTGCTTTTTGCGTGAATTTTACGAAATTTATTGATAAATTCCAAAACGATTTAGGTTTGGCTATATCTCGCCTGTTTCTACGGCTTGTTCGCAAATCTGCAAGTGTGGGCGATCCCAAATATCACTATCCCAAATATCACTGTATTGTACTTACACTTGATCAATAGCTAGCCAATGACCAAATACAAGTGTTATACTCAGAAGCCTGTGAAAAAACGACATCACCTGAAATTAAATAAGTAACCGTTATGACCAAACGCACTCTACGCGGTAGTGTCCGCAAAAAGAAACGTACATCTGGATTTCGCGCCAGAATGCAAACCCCCACAGGTCGCCGAGTGATCAGAGCGCGCCGTAGCAGAGGTCGAATCAACCTGACGACTGTATAAGACTTTTTTTAAAATATCGAACCCATAGCTTTAAGCAAAGTAATTGTTGATTTCTAGTGCTTCCTAATCAAAACCGTCTGCGGCGGCGCGAAGACTTCGCGAAAGTATATGCCAGTGGCGATCGCTACAGAGGCAAACACTTAAATTTGCGAGTTTTTTTTGATAGCAATGCTCCTCTTGTCACAAGGATCGGCATAGTTGTGAGCAAAAAAGTTAGTAAGTTGGCGGTAAGCCGTAACCGATTTAAGCGTCAAATTCGCGCCATTTTTCGTCAACTTCTGTCACAATTAAAAGATGGATTGCAAATTGTTGTAACAGTAAATCCTGTTCAAAACAACCCAAGTTATCAAGAAATTTGGGACGATCTAAAGAATCTACTAACGAAGGCGAAGGTTTTTCAGCATGGCAGTTAGCGAAGAAGTTTACTACGAAGGCGCACCTCACATAGGCGATCTAATTATTAGCTTGCTGATGAGTATTTTTGTGATCACAATTCCGTTGGGCATTGCCTCGATCACTAGAGCGCTATGGGTGCGCTATCGCATCACGAACCGACGCATTACCGTCACAGGTGGTTGGCGAGGACAAAATCGTACTGATATTGTTTATGCTGAAATAGCCAAAATTGTTACCGTTCCGCGTGGTCTAGGTAGTTGGGGCGACATGGTATTGACCCTCAAAGATGGTTCTCGCCTTGAGCTAAAATCTTTACCCAGATTTCGCGAAACATACGAATATATCGAATCAAAGCTAAGCCTCAAAGCGCAAGACATAAGCGGCGCGATCGGCGGCAAAGCCTAAAATATGTAAGTATCGCCCTAGAAATTTAATTCTTGGGCGATACTGATTTTCATTAGTGATTTAGTTACCATTCAGATGCAAACCCAGCAACAGTAAAGTAGAAAATGGATTTCGGCGTAGGTTTTCTTTCCAACAACATCATGTTGCCCTTCCTAGATTTTTTCTACGGCATCGTGCCGAGCTATGGATTGGCAATTATTGCACTCACGTTGGTTGTCCGTTTTGTGTTGTTTCCTGTCAGTGCCAATCAGCTTCGCAGTATGCGTCGCATGAAAATCGCTAATCCTGTGATGCAACAAAGAATCAAAGAAGTTCAAGAGCGTTATAAAAGCGATCCTGCTAAGCAGCAAGAAGAGGTCGGCAAAGTTAACTCAGCCAACTTTAAAGAATTTGGGAATCCTCTGTCAGGATGCTTACCTGCGATCGTGCAACTACCGATTCTGTTTGCTCTGTTTGCAACTCTAAGGGGATCGCCCTTTGCTGATATCAACTATTCCTTAAACTTTCAAGTTTCAGCACCAACTGACAGTCAGGCTCAAGTCCCACACCAACCTTTCACCTCACCTGGTCAAAACGTTTACTTTGCCGATCGCGTGCATTTTCCAGTACTAGCCACTGCGGTGAATGGGACTAGCTTGGCGATCGGTGAGCAATCAAAAATTATTTTGCAAACTGCTCAAGGTCAAGATTTTCAAGCTCTATCTGACGAATATCCAGATGTGGAAATGACTCCTTCTTGGAAAGTCACCAAAGGACAAGATTTAGTTGAGGTTTTAGCCGATGGCACTGTCATTGCCAAACAAGCGGGTGATGTTACAGTTCAAGTCTCAGTACCCGGTTTAGCCTCAAACAAAGGGTTTCTATTCATCAAAGCTCTTGGTAAAACTGGTGCAACCAATCCTGATGGCAGCGTCAACTGGGACATCGTAGTGATGGTACTAGGCTTTGGAGTCAGCCTATATGCGAACCAATCAATTTCTAGCGGATCTACGCCAAAAAGTAGCGATCCAAAGCCTGAAGCATCTCAACAAGAGACGATGAACAAACTCACACCGATCATTTTTTCGGGTATGTTTTTGTTCTTCCCTCTACCATCAGGGGTGATGCTATACATGCTGATTGCTAATATCTTTCAGACTTTGCAAGCATTTATTGTGGCGAAAGAGCCATTGCCAGAAAACTTACAGAAACTAGTCGCTGTTTCGGCAAATGCTGCACCCGCGACCAAGGCTAACCCTAAAATCGACACAAAGACGATTAGCTCAAACAAATCTGAATCTAACTCAACAACAGTAGTAGAAGAAAAAGATAAAGATGGTAAAACTCCGACAAAATCGGCTCTACCATTTGAACCAAACTCTTCTAAGAAGAAGAAAAAAGGTTAAAGCTTGATATGTGTGCGTCACTCCGCCGCCTGATTGACTGACAAATCTACCCAAAAAGCGGGCAGGATGCCCGCGCTACAAGGATTTTAAATTTGTAGGTCAGGCATCTTGACTGACAAAGATTTCAAACACTTTTGTCAGTCAATCAGCTCCGCCGCGCACATATCGTGACCTTGGCATAGAGACAAAATTTTTAAGACGGCACAAAAGCCTGTAAATGCATTCGTTAATTACGTTGATTAAGGCAATTATATAGTTATGGAAGATGCTTCAAAAAATGCAGAAAGTGCAAATTGGCTTCAAGATCTTCTAATCTTGATGGGTTATAACACTTCGGTTGATATTCGTGTTGCTGAAGCGTCTCCAGAACAAGTTGCTAATAACTCAAACAATTATTGGTTAGAACTAAAGTCTGACAGTTTACAATCTCAACAAGTGCAGAGGTTAGTTGGTCAAGATGGAATCGTGATTGACTCATTGCAATATCTTGCTAATCTTTTTTTAAATCGCCAACCATTTGTAGACACCAATAGCCAAGAGAGTCATAACTTTTATACAGTTGAATTAGAAGGCTACCGATCGCAGCGTCTAAATGATTTAAATTTATTAGCGGAACAAGCAGTTCAGCAAGTTCGAGAAACTCAGGCTGAGTTTGCAATTAAACAGTTGTCATCAGCCGATCGCCGCTATATTCATCAGCTTTTAGAAGAATTTACAGATATTGAAACCCATAGTCAGGGTCGAGAGCCAAATCGTCATTTGATCGTTAAATTAGCGAAAATCTAAATATAATGGAAAAGTTATATATACCTCAAATTGCTAGGGCTGTAGAATCAACCGAATCTTTTGAATTTAAGGAATCGATCGCAGGTTTTGAAACCTTGACTCCAGTTCAAGGCTTTATTAGTGTTTATCATGGCGGTTCATTTATCGAAGTTAGCGCCAAAGCTTCGGCGATCGTGACTTTGACCTGCGATCGCACTTTGGTGCAATTTAACTATCGGTTAGCGATCGACACCTCAGAGATGATTTTGCTAGCCGAGCCATTGCCCGAAAGTGAATATCAAAAAGAGCGGGAAATTGAAACAGGCGACCTCGTGGAGTCTTTATCTCCTAATGGATATTTTGATCCTGCGGCATGGCTTTACGAGCAGTTAATTTTGGCTATTCCCTACCCTAAAATTGCTCCTGATGCACCCGCACTTGACTTGACCGATGCTAACTCTACCCCAAACTCAGAAGTTTCTGTAGACAAGCGCTGGGAAATTTTAAGTTCTTTGCAATTATCCGAATGAACAAAACCAAAAGAGGAATGGCGGATTTTGCGGTCTCCTAACGTAAGTGAGGATTACAATACTATATAATTTACGACTAGCCCCAATAAATTATGTACATAGTAATAGATAAATATGGCAGAGGTTACTTTTTTTAACGCCCTCAGAGAAGCGATCGATGAGGAAATGGAGCGCGATCCAGCCGTTTATGTTTTAGGCGAAGACGTGGGGCATTATGGCGGTTCCTACAAAGTAACCAAAGATCTTTACAAAAAATATGGTGATTTGCGCTTACTAGATACCCCGATCGCTGAAAACAGCTTTACAGGGCTGGCGATCGGCTCGGCAATGACAGGTTTGCGCCCAATCATCGAAGGCATGAATATGGGATTCTTGCTACTTGCCTTCAACCAAATTTCTAACAATGCAGGGATGCTCCGCTACACCTCTGGCGGCAATTTTAAAATTCCCCTCGTTATTCGTGGACCTGGAGGAGTCGGTCGCAACCTTGGTGCAGAACATTCACAGCGCCTTGAAACCTATTTCCAAGCAGTGCCAGGCATCAAAATGGTAGCTTGTTCCACTCCCTACAATGCCAAAGGCTTGCTGAAGTCGGCAATTCGTAACGACAACCCCATCCTTTTCTTTGAGCATGTATTGCTTTATAACCTCAAAGAAGATATTCCCGATGAAGAATATTTATTGCCTCTCGACAAAGCTGAAATCGTGCGCGAAGGTAGTGATGTCACCATTCTTACCTATTCAAGGATGCGCTATCACGTTCTCAGTGCAGTTGAGACTCTCGTGGCTAAGGGTTACGATCCTGAAGTGATTGATTTAATTTCATTGAAGCCTCTCGACCTTGACACAATCGTCACATCGCTGCGTAAAACCCATCGGATTGTCATTGTTGAAGAAGGAATGCGCTGTGCCAGTATCGGTTCAGAGATTATTGCCTCAATCAATGATCACTATTTTGATGAGCTTGATGCGCCGATTGTTCGACTTGCGGCGCTAGATGTGCCGACACCTTATAACGGTGGACTCGAAAACTTGACGATCCCGCAACCTGCGGATGTCGTCGCCGCCGTCGAAAAGTTACTCGCCTAAAAAATGAGTCTGCTTACCAAGTTAAGTAGACTCATTTTTTTGTGTTTCTCAAAACCATAACTTTTATCAGTATAAATTTATGCATCTTCCTGCTGGTCCAACCACTCATCCTGTTATGCAATTAGTCCAGTGGCTGAGCAACCCATTGGAGCTAATGGAAAAGTCTGCGGCTCAATTTGGCGGAATGTTTACACTGCGCTGGGCTGGATTAAAAACGGTGGTGATCGTTAGCGATCCAGATGCCATGCAAATAATGTTGACCAGTCCCGACTTAACGGCTCCTGGTGAAGCAAATGCGATCGCCCGTCCATTAGTAGGCGATCGCTCGGTGTTGTTGTTGAGTGGCGCACAGCATCAACGTCGGCGCAAATTGTTGATGCCACCATTTCATGGCGATCGCCTAGTCAGTTATGGCGAGACAATTACCAAGATCGCCGAAAAAGTGGCAGCCCAAATTCAGCCTCAGCAGTCTTTTAACGTGCGGGCTACGATGCAAGAAATGACGCTGCAAGTAATTTTGCAAGTTGTCTTTGGTTTACATGAAGGCGATCGCCTCGAATTTTTGAAGCGAGGATTAGTGGCGCGGTTAGAAATGACCTCTACAAAACTTGGCTCTTTCTTTATCTTTTTGCCATTTTTACGTCAAGACTGGGGCGCATGGAGTCCGTGGGGACGGGTTATGCAAAAGCAACGAGAATGCGATCGCCTAATTTATCAAGAAATCGAGGAACGGCGATCGCATCCCGACCCAAATAGGACTGATATTCTTAATCTACTGCTAGCGACTCAAGACGAAGACGGGAATTATTTAAGCGATGTTGATTTACGCGATGAGCTAATGACATTGTTGTTTGCGGGTCATGAAACAACCGCCACAGCCTTAACTTGGGCTTTGTATTGGATTCATAAGTTTCCAGATGTTTATGCCAAACTCATGGAAGAGTTACGAAGTCTGGGCGATAACCCCGATCCAATGGCAATTTTTAAACTTCCCTATCTAACTGCCGTATGCAATGAAACTTTGCGGATTTATCCTGTGGGAATGTTGACATTTTCACGCGTGGTGCGATCGCCTGTGCAGATGTTAGGACAGACTTTAGAGGTGGGAACTGAGTTGATGGGATCGATTTATCTGACTCATCACCGTGAGGATTTATATCCTGAGCCAAACCAATTCAGACCAGAAAGATTTATCGATCGCACTTTCTCTCCATACGAATTTATTCCCTTTGGTGGTGGCAGCCGTCGTTGTCTGGGTATGGCTTTGGCTTTATTTGAGATGAAGATTATTCTGGCGACAGTCTTAAATAGCGGCAAGTTCTGTTTAGCTGACACAGACAAGCCATTGCGTCCTGTCAGACGCGGCGCATTGCTTGCTCCAGAAGCCAACTTTGAGATGTTTAAGTAGCTTGAAAAATCATTTGGGTAGGTACGGAAACCCAAACACAAAATTTATCAGCTTCAGGGGCGATCAACAGGGCAACCCCCAAGTCTAGATCGGCACGACAAGCCGCGATCGCCTCATTTAAACTTTTATACAATTTATCAACTACGAATGTTTTTCCTAAAAAAACAAGCCCTCTTTCTCTGCCAGCGAGAGTTAGGACTTCAATCGAGCGAGTTTCATTTAGTGAGTTGAGGATCATAGATTTTGAGGGGGGTGAGACACGGAAGAACTTTTCGATAAAATTGAGTATCACCTTTTATAAATGTTTAGACAGCGATCGCTTACCACTGTTCCTGTGATCATCACTGTAATGCACAGTGATCGATATCACGAACTTGAGGATTTAATGACACCTTGGTTTATGATGGTTAAGCTGTAGTGCCTATGGCTAAATTAAAAGCCTAATGTCAAAAAATGGCATAGTCTAGAATAGACATATAGCTTTTAGAAACGGTTTGTAAAAAAGGACTAGTAAACTGCTAGCCTAACCATTTGATTTAGATGATTTATGGCTAGATACACTCAACATTTCTTAGTTGAAATTGCTCCCGAAGCTTTGCATACAACGATTATCAAAACGTTGGAGTCTTGTGCCATGATAATTACTTACGAAACCGACGACTATGTAATTGCCCAAGAAATAGAGACTAACGCTTCATTTGCCAAAATGGTAACTGTAGAAGTTTTGATCCATCGCTCTGAAATCGAAGGAAATCAAGTAAAATTAACGAGCGTTACCAAGAATTCTGAGCTGCCCCTTCGCGTTAATAATTACTGTCAGGGAATCTCCGATCGCGTTTCTAAAGCTTTCTGTGACAGCCCCGAATGGAAGCTTTTAGA
>JANODY010000124.1:0-13086 GCA_031412945.1 Cyanobacteria bacterium SOY_65_metabat_81 | reverse complement strand
CAACTCACGATTATTGGCGTTAGCCCTGAAGGGCAACGTTCCATTTTTTAAAAAAAACAAAAAAATGAAATATAACGTCGTGGGGGGGGGGGGGACGGTTTTTTTTTTTTGTTTTTTATAAAAAACCCAAAGCAGAATGGTGTTAGTACCGCCCCCCCCGCCCCGCCCCAAAATTGGGTGTGGTAAAAAACAAAAAAACAACCGCGACTCTTGCTCCCCTTCTCCCGCTCGGGGTGAAGGGGCTGGGGGATGAGGGTAGATCTTCGCTCTGCGTAACATGACTTAACCTAACTAAAGCCAAATAATTTGACTTTAGTTTAAGCGCAAAATGCTTTGAAAATCAATCAACTAACCACTGATTTTATGCCGATTTTACACAGATTTTAGGCGATCGCGGGTAACTCAGCGATCGGGGCGATCGACATTAATCTCAACTTAGGATGATCGGCTTCCACTTGATTTAGATTCCATTGGTTCTTAAATAGGAGGACAGGGCGATTTAAGCCATCTTTGACCACCATCGTGTTAAAGAGACGACCCACGGCTTCGAGAGCATCCCAACCATCGGCAACCCATCGAGCCACCGAGTAAGGCATGGATTCCAGAATTGTTTCGACACTATATTCACTTTGGAGGCGATACTGAGCAACTTCAAATTGCAATTGTCCAACCGCCGCCAGAATCGGATCGCGCTTAGCTTCATCAATGGAATACATAATTTGAATTGCACCTTCTTCTTGCAACTCCGATATGCCTTTACGGAACTGTTTGAATTTGGAAGGATTAGGATTGCGAAGCGTACAAAATAGCTCTGGTGAAAAGCTGGGAATCCCTGCATATTGGCGTTTTTTGCCAAAATAAATGGTGTCACCGATCGCAAACATGCCAGGATTATTTAAGCCAATCACATCGCCTGCATAGGCAACATCAAGGGCTTCGCGATCTTGTCCAAATAGCTTTTGAGCATGGGATAACCGCATCGTTTTGCCACTGCGTAAATGCGTAACGATCATGTCTTTTTCAAATTTGCCAGAGCAGACCCGCACAAAGGCAATGCGATCGCGATGACGAGGGTCCATATTGGCTTGAAGCTTAAACACAAAAGCCGAGAAGTCCTCATCAGTCGGAGATACTTCACCGCTTGAGCTATCGTGAACAGTAGGAGTCATCCCACATTCAAGGAAAGATTTCAGGAATAGCTCCACGCCAAAATTGGTCATGGCACTACCAAAGAAGATCGGCGTAAGTTTGCCACGATGCAGATCTTGAGTATTCCATTCTGCCCCAAGAGATTCAATAACTTCGACATCTTCTAGAAGCTGATTGTAAAGATCCTTGCCAATAAATTTAATCGCTTGAGGATCGTCAAATGGATAGATGTTTACATCCGCTTCTCGCTGTCCGTGCGAACTGCGCTTAAACAAATGCACGGTCTTACTAGCGCGATCGTACACACCTTTAAACTGATCACCCGTACCGATCGCCCAATTCATCACATAGGGCGTAATCCCTAATTCTTTCTCGATTTCATCTAATAGCTCAAGTGGCTCACGGGTGGGGCGATCCATCTTGTTAATGAACGTAAAAATGGGCAGCGATCGCATTCGACAAACTTCAAATAATTTGCGGGTCTGAGGCTCAAGTCCCTTTGCGCCATCGACCAACATCACCGCATTGTCAGCAGCAGCCAGCGTTCGATAGGTATCTTCACTAAAATCTTTGTGACCGGGGGTATCCAACAAATTAATGCAGTAGCCCATATAGTCAAACTGCAACACCGTGGATGTAATCGAAATACCGCGTTGTTTTTCTAATTCCATCCAGTCAGAAGTAGCATGACGCTGCGCGGCTCTAGCCTTGACCGCACCCGCAAGGTGGATCGCTCCTCCGTACAGCAATAATTTTTCAGTTAAGGTTGTTTTCCCCGCATCGGGGTGGGAAATAATTGCAAAGGTGCGTCGTCGCTCGACTTCGCGCTCTAACTCTTGCCACATTTGACTCATGGAAATTTTAACGAACTTTTTCGATATTGTCGGTACTATAGCAATCCGAAATCATTTGTGGCTTCGACTTCGCTCAGCCATCAGTCCACGCTGGCTGAGCGAAGTCGAAGCCTGTTTCAACTCATTTCGGATTGCTATATATCTATTATGCTTTCTATTATGCTTGTTTCCTAACCCAAATTAGTTAATGTCTTGATTTCTAGAGTTACTTTTAGGCTATAAAATATTGACTAAATTAAACTCCCGAATTTTGGAAAATCTATGAAAAAGTATCTAGGATTTATTGCCGCCGCTTTTCTGTTGGTTGAAGGGTTTAGCGCTGGAGCCGCGATCGCGGGGGACAAGTATGGAGCCGTAGCAACTGGTTCTGGCGACGCTTATGGCTACTCTTATAACTATGACACTCAATCAGGAGCCGAAGCCGCCGCCCTGTCTGAATGTGGTAGTAATTGCTCAGTTAAAGTTTGGTTTGCCAACGCCTGTGGGGCAGTAGCCAAAGGCGGCGGCTCATTGGGTTGGGCTTGGAGTGAGGACAAGAGTGCGGCTCAAGCCAATGCCCTCGCTCAATGCGGCAATGGTAGTTGTGAGATCGCAGTTTGGGCTTGCACCGATCGCTAACATTAAAAAAAACAAAGGTCGCGCTTTGCGCGACCTTTGTTTTTTGTGGTTGCATGGGGTATACAAAAACTTAATCTGAGATGCTCTTGATATATCTAGAGGGCTTTTAAGCTAGAATGGTAAAGTGTTTTTGAATCTTTACTCAAAACACATCCTAAAGCAGCATCAAAATCGCTTTTAGAGTGATCTTTTAGAGAGTCCTTTAAAGCCTTTTGACAAGCCACATAAATTTCTGGAGTTGTTTATCTTCATGCCTGAGATCGTTACTGAAACTTACAATGCCGATCAGATCCAAGTACTGGAAGGACTCGAAGCCGTTCGTAAACGCCCTGGGATGTATATCGGTACAACAGGACCAAAAGGATTACATCACTTAGTTTTTGAGGTCGTTGACAACAGTGTTGATGAAGCCCTTGCAGGACATTGCGATCGCATTTTGGTTGAGCTTTTACCCGATGGCTCTGTATGTGTCTCAGATAATGGTCGCGGCATTCCCACCGACACTCACCCCAAAACAGGGCGATCGGCACTCGAAACCGTATTGACCGTTCTCCACGCAGGCGGCAAATTTGGCAACGGCGGTTATAAAGTGTCAGGTGGCTTGCATGGTGTGGGGATTTCGGTCGTCAATGCGCTCTCAGAATGGGTCGAAGTATCTGTATGGCGACTCGATAAAGTTTATAAACAGCGCTACGAGAGAGGCTTTCCTGTTACTGAGTTAATCGCTAGCCTCAGTCAAGAAGTTGAACCACGTCGAGGTACACAAGTAAACTTCAAGCCAGATCCTCAAATCTTTACAACTCAAACTGAATTTGAATACGACATTTTAGCTAGTCGGCTCAAAGAACTGGCTTATCTGAATGCAGGTGTCAAAATCGAATATTGCGATCGCCGTGGAGCTGAACTTCGCAGCGATATCTATTGCTATGAAGGCGGTATTCGTGAATATGTCGCCTACATGACTCGCGACAAAGAGCCGATCCATCCCGACATCATTTATGTGAATGGCGAACGCGATAACGTCGTGGTCGAAGTGGCGCTGCAATGGTGCATCGACTCCTATAACGACAACGTTCTCGGCTTTGCCAACAACATCCGCACCATCGACGGTGGTACTCACCTTGAAGGGCTGAAAACTGTTCTCACTCGCACCATGAATGCCACGGCGCGAAGATTGAAAAAGATCAAAGAGGGTGACTCAAACCTTGCTGGTGAAAACGTCCGTGAAGGTCTAACTGCCGTAATTTCGGTCAAAGTTACTGATCCTGAATTTGAAGGGCAAACCAAAACCAAGTTAGGAAATACTGAAGTACGCGGTATTGTCGATTCTTTTGTTGGTGAAGTTCTCAATGAATATCTAGAATTCCATCCCGCCGTTGCTACTTCGATCATTGAAAAAGCTCTGCAAGCCTTTAATGCTGCCGAAGCCGCCCGTCGCGCCCGTGAGCTAGTCCGCCGCAAATCAGCACTGGAGTCTTCGACTTTGCCTGGCAAGCTTGCCGATTGCAGTTCTCGCGATCCTAAGTTATCCGAAATTTTCATAGTTGAGGGAGATTCGGCGGGGGGGTCGGCCAAACAAGGGCGCGATCGCCATTATCAAGCCATACTGCCATTGCGGGGTAAGGTGCTTAACATTGAGAGAGCCGATGATAGCAAGATTTATAAGAATAACGAAATCCAAGCCCTGATTACAGGTTGTGGTTTGGGCATTAAAGGCGAAGACTTTAATGAATCGCAACTCCGCTATCACAAAATTATTCTGCTGGCTGATGCGGACGTAGATGGAGCGCACATTCGGACTTTGCTGTTGACTTTCTTCTATCGCTATCAACGAGAACTGCTCGATCGCGGATTTATCTATATCGGTTGCCCTCCACTATACAAAGTGGAACGGGGTAAAAATGCTCAGTATTGTTACACCGATCGCGATTTACAGAAATTATTGGCTTCGTTCCCTGCCAACGCTAATTACAACATTCAGCGCTTTAAAGGTTTGGGTGAAATGATGCCACAGCAGTTATGGGAAACCACAATGAATCCTGAAACGCGATCGCTCAAACGCTTGACCATCGAAGATGCGGCTGAAGCCGATCGCATCTTTACGATTTTGATGGGCGATAAAGTCGCACCGCGCCGCGAATTCATTGAAACCTATGGTTCTAAATTGGCGATCGCTGAACTAGATATTTAGATATCACAATAATGCACATGATTCGCTCACCTCTTCGCACTAAGTGCGGAGGGGTGAGCGGACGGCGGTTTAAAAAAGTTTTATTCATGGGGAAATCACGTTAATATAAAATTATTATTATTTTTATATTTTGTTTTGTGTTCATGAATTTTTTAATGTTCTTTTTGCGATTGGCGATCGCCGTACTAGTGGCGATCGCCTGTTTGATTAACACTCCCTTTAATGCTCAAGCATCTGCCCCATTATCATTTAGTCATGCTCAACTAAAAGGGCGCGATTTTTCGGGACAGGCTCTTTTTGGTTCGGGATTTGCCAATGCCAACATGGAGGGCGCAAACTTTGAAAATACGGATCTACGCGGTACGGTATTTAGCGCCTCAATTTTAAGAAAAGCCAATCTTAAAGGTGCAGATTTTTCGGGAGGATTGCTTGATCAAGCTGATTTTGCTAAAGCCGATCTCCGCGATGCGTTGTTAGTCGAAACAATTTTGTTACGCAGTACTTTTGATTTTGTAAATATCGATGGCGCAGACTTCACCGATGCGATCATGGATGGCGGACAACGCAAATGGCTATGCACCAAAGCTAAAGGCACAAACTCCAAAACAGGCGTTAATACTAGAGATTCTTTGGAATGCGATTTTTGATAATCTTTGTTATCTTAGAAACAGCGCCACACAAGCTCTAAACAAGCCTTAATCACAACTAACTCATTAGTCAACATTCACCGCAATGACCACAACGCCGATCGCAAAACCTATTTCACAATCCAAATCCGCTAGTCGTCCTGATGCACTCGGACGATTTGGTGTTTTTGGCGGAAAATATGTCCCTGAAACTCTCATGAGCGCTCTCGCTGAGCTAGAGACTGCTTTCTATCATTACAAAAATGATCAAGCCTTTAATGATGAATTAAATGGCTATTTAAAAGATTATGTGGGTAGACCTAGCCCTTTATATTTTGCCGAAAGATTGACTCAGCACTATGGCACGGCTCAGATTTATCTAAAGCGTGAAGATCTTAACCATACTGGCGCACATAAAATCAATAACGCCTTAGCTCAAGTTTTGCTGGCGATCCGTATGGACAAAAAGCGGGTGATCGCCGAAACGGGGGCGGGTCAGCATGGTGTGGCGACAGCGACAGTTTGCGCCCGCTTTGGGTTGCAATGCGTGATTTATATGGGCGTGCAGGATATGGAGCGCCAGTCCCTAAATGTATTTCGGATGAAGCTGTTGGGTGCAGAAGTCCGTCCCGTTGCGTCAGGGACTGGCACGCTCAAAGATGCCACTTCTGAAGCGATTCGTGACTGGGTAACTAATGTTGTTGATACGCATTACATCCTCGGTTCGGTGGCGGGTCCCCACCCCTATCCGATGATTGTGCGCGATTTTCATGCAGTCATCGGCAAAGAAAGCCGTAAACAAAGTCAAGAAAAATGGGGCGGTTTGCCAGATATTTTACTGGCTTGTGTTGGTGGCGGCTCGAATGCGATGGGCTTATTTCATGAGTTTGTGGAAGAGCCAACTGTGCGCTTGATCGGCGTGGAAGCCGCAGGCAAAGGCACAAATACGGAATTTCATGCCGCAACCTTGACCCTTGGGCGGGTTGGCGTGTTGCATGGCGCGATGAGTTATCTATTGCAAGATGAACAAGGGCAAGTGCAGGAGGCGCATTCGATCAGTGCGGGGCTGGACTATCCGGGCGTGGGGCCTGAGCATAGCTACCTGAAGGACTTGGGGCGTGCTGAATATTACAGCGTCACTGATCAAGAAGCCCTAGATGCATTTCAGCGTCTTTCTCGTTTGGAGGGGATCATTCCTGCCTTGGAGACATCCCATGCGATCGCCTACCTCGAAACCCTATGTCCACAACTTAGCGCCGATCAACGCATTATTATTAATTGCTCTGGTCGCGGTGACAAGGACGTGAATACGGTGATTCAGTATTTAGACCTGTAACTTGATTTAGATTTTCTTCAAAAATCCCAAAAATTCTTGTACCGCGCTTTGCGCGGTACAACCATTACCATCGCCAACTAAACATTATCTAAATACCGTCCAAACAGTTAAATCTTTACCAAGCTTAGAACCTAAACTTCATCGACATAAAGGGAACATTTCCACCATGCTACAAGGATGGATTCAGATTGGAATAACACTGGTGCTGATTGTGGCGATCGCTCCAATCTTTGGCGGCTACATCGCACGAGTGTTTTTAGGACAAAAGACAATATTGGACTCGGCTTTAAATCCGTTTGAGAGTTTAATTTTTAAGCTCAGTGGCGTTAATTCTGAGACGCAAATGACGGGATGGCAATATGCTCGCGCGGTCTTGTATAGCAGCTTTGCCATGTCAATACTGGTATTTTTGCTCATCATGTTTCAGGGAGCGTTACCTTTCAATCCAACGGCTCTGGGCGCACCAACTTGGGATACAGCGCTACACACTACGATTTCGTTTGTCACAAATACCGATCAGCAGCATTATTCAGGCGAAACTACACTTAGTTATGCTTCGCAGATGTTTGGACTTGGCTTCGTGATGTTCACGTCCGCAGCTACTGGGCTTGCCGTAGGGATCGCATTTATTCGCGGTTTGACTGGTAGGTCTTTAGGTAATTTCTACGTTGATCTGACCAAATCAATTACTCGGATTCTGTTACCGATTAGCATTATCGGCGCGATCGCCTTTGTCGCCGCAGGTGTTCCTGAAACTCTATCAGCACCTGTAGTTGTGCCAACTTTAGAAGAGCCTAACATTAGTCAGGCGATCGCCCTTGGACCAGTGGCTCACTTCGAGTTCATCAAACAACTTGGCGAAAATGGCGGTGGCTTCTTCGCAACTAACTCCGCCCATCCCTTTGAAAATCCCAGTGGATTCTCTAATCTACTTCAGATTTTGGCGATGATTGCGATTCCGACAGCGATGATCCATACCTACGGAATATTTGCCAATAACCGCAAACAGTCTTGGCTATTGTTTGGCATGGTGTTTGTTCTCTATGTTGCTTTCATTATCGTGGCAGGGATTGGAGAATATCAAGGAAATCCCCTTGTAAATACTTTGCTCGGCACGCCAAGCCCCAACTTAGAAGGGAAAGAAGTTCGCTTCGGTTGGGCGCAATCGGCTCTATTTGCAGTGACAACAACGGGAACTATGACAGGTGCAGTCAATTCCATGCATGACTCCCTTATGCCCAATGCTGGTTTTATCACTCTATCGAATATGTTTTTGCAAATTATTTGGGGTGGACAAGGGACAGGAACCGCTTATCTATTTGCCTACTCGATATTGGCAGTATTTGTCACAGGGTTAATGGTTGGCAGGACTCCAGAATTTTTGGGAAGGAAGATCGAAAAGAATGAAGTGGTTTTGACCAGTTTCTTGATTCTGCTCGTCCACCCAATTGTGATTCTCATTCCTGTGGCGATCGCCTTAGCGTTCCCAGATCAACTTGCAGGAATTAGTAACTCTGGATTTCATGGGATTTCGCAAGTAGTTTACGAATATGCCTCGGCTGGGGCAAACAATGGTTCTGGCTTTGAAGGGCTAGTCGATAGCCAACCCGCCACAACAGGACTCTGGTGGAACCTCAGCACTTGCTTTAGTCTGTTGGGTGGTCGTTTTATACCCATTACGGCTCTGCTGTTATTAGCAGATGGAATGTCGCGCAAGCAGCCAGTCGCCATGACTACAGGTACACTTCGCACCGATACAGTTCTATTTACTTCCGTCACCGCAGGTGTGATTTTGGTCATGGGCGCATTGACCTTTTTCCCTTTACTTGCACTAGGTCCGATCGCAGAAGCTTTTCTGATTGGTAGAGGTGGCTAACTTTTAAAAGTTATCTAGGTTTGGGTATTTAGGTTTAGTTAGGGCGCAAAGCGCTATAGGGCAGTAAGAGTTCTCTTTTAAAATCCATGAACAACAATAACTTATCATCTCAATCGAAACGGGATCTTGGTAGTACCCGCGAGTCGCGTAGACACACACCCAAAGCGTCTATGGCTGAACTATATCAACGAGCAGTTCGCGATGCATTTGTCAAACTCGATCCTCGTATTGTTGTGCGGAATCCTGTCATGTTTATGGTTTGGGTCGGTACGCTTGTTACTTTGCTTGTCACTATTGACCCAAATCTATTTGGGACAGTAAAAGCCGATGCCAATCAAGAGCGAATTCTCAATGGTTCGATTACTATAATTCTCTTTTTTACGGTGGTCTTTGCTAACTTTGCGGAAGCGATCGCTGAAGGACGAGGTAAGGCCCAAGCGGACTCATTGCGGACAACGCGATCGGATACGATCGCCAATAAAGTTTTGCCTGATGGCTCCATTCAAAAAATCAGTTCGACCGAATTGCGCCGAGGTGATTTAGTAAAAGTCAAAATCGGCGAAATGATTCCTTCTGATGGCGAAGTAATTGCAGGCATGGCTTCGGTCGATGAGTCGGCAATCACGGGAGAATCGGCTCCTGTCCTAAAACAGCCTGCTTCTGATATTGCTAGCTCGGTTACAGGCGGAACTCGTGTTGTTTCGGATGAACTGACAATTAGGATTATGGCTGACCCTGGGCAAGGATTTATCGATCGCATGATCGCCCTTGTGGAAGGCGCAGAACGTACAAAAACTCCGAATGAAATTGCGCTGACGGTGCTTTTGACGGTGCTTACGCAGGTCTTTTTGATTGTAGTCGCCACGATTACTCCAGTGGCCAATTATGTGCAAACTCCAACGACCATTGCCATCTTGATTTCACTCGTAGTCGCGCTCATCCCCACGACGATTGGCGGATTGCTCAGTGCGATCGGCATTGCAGGTATGGATCGGGTCGCCCAATTCAACGTGATTGCCACATCGGGTCGCGCTGTCGAAGCTTGTGGTGATATCAATACATTGATATTGGATAAAACAGGCACGATTACATTGGGCAATCGCCTAGCTGATGAATTTATTCCTGTTAATGGACATTCACTAACGGAAGTTGCTACGGTTGCTTTAGCCGCCAGCATCTTTGATGAAACGCCTGAAGGTCGCTCGATTGTCTTGTTAGCCGAACAATTGGGAGCAGTCGTTAAGTTCGATCGCGACCAAGCTAAAGGAATTGATTTCTCAGCGCGTACTCGGATGAGTGGTACTGATTTACCCGATAATATTGAAGTTCGTAAAGGAGCCGTTGATTCAATCAGAGGTTTTGTGCGATCGCGATCGGGTGAAGTCCCACCAGAATTTGAAGCCGCCTATGAGAAAGTATCAAAACTTGGTGGAACGCCCCTAGGTTTGAGTTTAGGTGGTGATTTGCATGGTGTGATCTATCTCAAAGATGTGGTCAAACCCGGACTGCGCGAACGGTTCGATCAACTACGGCGGATGGGTGTTCGCACGATCATGCTCACAGGTGACAATCAGATTACGGCTTCTGTAATTGCAGAAGAAGCAGGTGTCGATGATTTCATTGCTGAAGCAACCCCCGAAGATAAAATCGAAGTGATTCGGCGCGAACAGGCTCAAGGCAAGTTGGTAGCCATGACAGGCGATGGCACAAATGACGCTCCTGCACTAGCGCAAGCAAATGTTGGTGTGGCGATGAACTCAGGCACTCAAGCCGCCAAAGAAGCTGCCAATATGGTGGATTTGGATAGTGACCCGACCAAGTTAATTGATTTAGTCGCGATCGGCAAACAATTGCTGATTACGCGCGGAGCCTTAACCACCTTCTCGATCTCTAACGACATCGCCAAATACTTTGCGATCATTCCCACTATTTTTTCCGCCGCAGGGATTGGATCTTTGAATGTGATGGGTCTAAAAAGCCCTCAATCAGCGATTCTCTCGGCCCTAATCTATAACGCCTTAATCATTCCTGCGCTAATTCCACTCGCTCTCAAAGGAGTAAAATTCCGTCCTCTCACCGCCGATCAACTATTGCAGCGTAATATCCTAATTTACGGGCTAGGCGGCGTAATTGCGCCATTCATCGCGATTAAAGTCATTGATGTTTTACTTCCAATTGCTTGAATCAAAAAACTTGAACACGGATTAAACGGATTATTAGATTACACAGATTTTTATAATATTCCGATCATCTAACCTCTAACGCTCAAATCCAAAAATCCGTGTGGTCCGCCCAATTCCTCTAATCTGTGCTTCTCACTTTTTATTTCCCAATCATCATGAAAAAATCTCTCCCCAATGTTTCCAGCGATTTCTCTATCCAAGACCTCAAGACTCTTTGGCAAATCTCAAATAAAAAGAAATATCCAAAATATCTATTTCTCGCGCTCTGCTTTAATTTGATTGTCGCTCCCGCCGTTTATGCCGCCAACGCTGATAGCTTTACTCGCACCCAAGCTTATGCATTAGGACTTCTAGGAATCGTCACTGTCTGCTTCTCGATTTATCTATTTGTCGTCATGTTTCAACCCGAAAAATTTTAAATTCCCTAGTTATTGTGGCACTTTGCACCGCCATAACTATTATCTAAAAATATATCTAAACCTATGAACGAAATCATCAAAGCCATTCGCACCACCCTTGTTCTTTGGGTTCTAGTCGCCGTCATCTATCCCTTTGGAATGTTGGCGATCGCGCAATTACCATTTCTGTCAAATCAAGCTAATGGAAGTTTGATTCGTAACGCTCAAGGGCAAGTAGTCGGTTCGGCTCTAATTGGACAACCATTTACCAGCGATCGCTATTTCAATAGCCGCCCTAGCACTACCAATTACAGCACCGCCGACCCTAAAAAAGATGATGCTGGCATTCTCAAAACAGGCATTTCAGGAGCCAGTAACTTAGCGCCTAGTAATCCTGCACTGTTAGAGAGAATTACAGGAAGTATAGATTTTGTTGATCGAACTAAAGACATTAAAGGAGAATTAAATCGTCTAAAAGAAGCAGGAATTAAACCAACCGCAGATCTAATTTATACATCTGGTTCTAGTCTTGACCCACATATTACGACTGAATCTGCTAATGCTCAAATCCAAAGAGTATCTCTAGCTCGTAAAGTAGAACCTAGCAAGTTGGAAAAATTAATTCAACAAAATACCGATCGCCGTTTTCTAGGTATCTTTGGCGAAGATGGCGTGAATGTGTTGAAATTAAACCTTGCGATCGATGCTTTACCAAAAGCTTAGAATAATAAATGTAAGGGCAATTCATGAATTGCCCTTACATTTCCTTCTTTTGTGTAAGTCATAAAATATCTAAAGCTAAAATATGCCATACAACAATTACAAAAAGATTGATGAAGTACTAGGGGTCTTTGAAGTTAGCTATGCTGAGCAGAACTTTATCCAAATATCTGAGCTAGAAGTTCCTACATACTTTGCATCTGAGATTGAATTAACCTTGCGAGAAGGCGTATATAAAAATTCAGAATATGCCCTTTGCGAAACTTTAATTTATCCCACACTTAGAGAAGTATGGAAACTCTATAAAAATGATTTGTTACTCTGGAGTCATCAGCCTCTTAATTATGATGAAAATCTATGCGGTATTCCTGACTACATGGTGGCAAAGCGATCGCCTATGGGGAAAATCTTTCTCGAAAATCCATTTTTGATTATCGTTGAAGCTAAAAAGGATAACTTTGAAGAAGGATGGGCGCAATGTATTGCGGAAATGATCGCCGCCCAAAAAATTAACCACAGAATGAACGAAAGTCACAATCCAATATCCACACCGATCTTTGGCATTGTATCTACTGGCGTAATTTGGGAATTTGCCATACTTGATGAAAATCTGGGTAAGAAACATTTTATAAAAGAGATTCCCATTTATACAATCCAAAACCTAAAGCTATTATTCGCCGCACTAAGATATCTATTTGAACAGTCCAAACTACAGTTAGAGAATGTTCCCTCATCATGATTGGAACTCATCGGCGCGGTAAGCATAAAATATTTATTCATCGTTGAATTGGCGATATTATTCCTCAACCATTCATTGACAAGATCGCAATGATTGCAATTCTTCTAGGGTTAGCCCCGTCATCTCCGCGATCGTCCAAAACACCGAACATTTTCTTGGCGATCTCCTCGGTTTTTTGTCGTATTCCTTGAGCCAGCGCCTCTTTTCTTCCTTGCTCCAAACCCTGTTTAGTAGCTTCTTTGACAGCTTTAGTAACCTTACTTTTCCCGCTAAGTATCATTTGCAAGGAGCCAGCCCTGAGAAAGGTCGTGCAACTTTAACCAACCGCGCCAAAGAACTTGAATACCAATAGGAGAGAGCCGACGATGTTCAAGAAAGCCGCCCAGAAAAGCGATG
>JANODY010000123.1:0-28927 GCA_031412945.1 Cyanobacteria bacterium SOY_65_metabat_81 | reverse complement strand
TGGTCTGGTCTTGCTTTTGCTTAGCTTTTACCAGACCATTTTTTCTTTTTTTGCCTCTTCTTTATTACCTATTTTCTTGTCCGTCTTTTTTCATGTAATCTACGCTTTTTATCCCTTTTTGAAAAATGAAACCACCCTGCTCTCCCATTAAGGGCGAGGGGGCTGGGGGGTGAGGGTTCCACGTAACATCAGTTACGGGGTTTTAAATTAGCGCAAACCGCTTTAATGTATTTCCAAATGTCAACATACTAGAGAAATTGAAGATGAGTGAAACTATTTTTAGCAAAATCATTAGGCGAGAAATTCCTGCTGACATCATTTATGAAGATGATCTAGCACTTGCCTTTCGCGATGTAAATCCCCAAGCACCTGTGCATTTTCTGGTAATTCCTAAGAAACCGATTGTTATGCTTTCGGAAGCAGATACAGAAGATCAGTCTCTGCTGGGACATCTGTTACTTGTGGCTAGTAAAGTAGCCATTCAGGAAGGCTTAACCAGTTTCCGTCTGGTGACTAACAATGGTGCGGAGGCGGGGCAAAGTGTTTTCCATTTACATATTCATGTATTGGGCGATCGCGCTTTTAACTGGCCACCTGGATAGGTGAAGCCAAAAAAAAGCCAAAAAAAAGCCCTGCGAAGCAGGGCTTTTTTGGGATTTGGATTAATGAGGATAGCGCCAGTTCACGATTTCAGGCTTATCAATGCCATGTTCGTAAGCATATTGACGACATTCGATTTGCTGATTGAGAAGTGCTTCTTTGGCGTGAGCGCCGATGTTTTGGAGCTTTGGCACACGGTCGATGACATCGATCGCGAGGCTAAACCGATCAACTTGGTTACTGATGGCAAGTTCCAAAGGCGTATTGATATTACCCTTCTCTTTATAACCGCGCACATGCAGATTTTTATGATTGTTGCGGCGATAGGCAAGACGATGAATCAACCAAGGATAGCCATGGAAGTTGAAAATAATTGGCTTATCCGTGGTGAAGAGCGAATCAAAATCGCGATCGCTTAAACCATGAGGATGTTCAGTATCAGGTTGCAACTTGAACAAATCCACCACATTGATAAAGCGAATCTTCAACTCAGGGAAATGTTCCCAAAGTAGAGTTGTGGCGGCTAAAGCTTCAAGGGTGAGAATATCACCGCAACCGACCATAACCACATCAGGTTCGACACCTTGATCATTACTTGCCCAATCCCAAATGCCTAAGCCTTTGGTGCAATGCTTGATCGCTTGATCCATATCCATGAATTGCAAATGCATTTGCTTATCGCAAACGATAACATTCACATAATCAGTGCTTCGCAAACAATGATCAGCAACCGATAGCAAGCTATTCACGTCAGGCGGTAGATAGATGCGTGTCACCGATGCACTTTTGTTGACAACGACATCAAGGAATCCGGGATCTTGATGGGTAAAGCCATTGTGATCTTGTCTCCACACCGTTGAAGTGATCAACAAATTCAAAGACGCGATCGGCGATCGCCAAGGAATATTTTGGCTGATTTCTAACCATTTACAATGTTGGTTGATCATTGAGTCAATGACATGGACAAAAGACTCATAGGTGGAGAAAAATCCATGACGACCTGTCAGCAAATAACCTTCTAGCCAACCTTCAAGGGTGTGTTCGCTGAGGATTTCCATCACGCGTCCATCGGTGGACAGTTCGCCACCATCCGCATCTTCGGGAAGATATTCGGCAATCCAGAACTTTTTACTGACTTCGTAAATTGCTTGCAGCTTATTGGAGGAGTTCTCATCGGGACCGAAGACACGGAAGTTATCCATGTTTTGACGCATGATATCGCGTAGAAATACACCTAAAGGTTTGGTGTTTTCAACTTCGATTTGGGCAGGCTGCTCAACCTTTGCGGCATATTCACGGAAGTCGGGCATTCTCAAAGATCTCCGCACCAAACCGCCATTGGCGATCGGATTGGCACTCATGCGCCGATCGCCTGTTGGGGCGAGTTCTAGCAATTCAGGGATTAGCTTGCCCGCAGCATCAAACAATTCTTCAGGTTTGTAACTCCGCATCCAATCTTCGAGCATTTGCAAATGCTCAGGGTTGTTATGCATTCCTGACAGTGGCACTTGGTGCGATCGCCAAAAACCTTCGACCTTATGTCCATCCACTTCCACAGGACCAGTCCAACCTTTAGGAGTTCGCAACACGATCATCGGGAACTTGGCTCTAGTGGCGATCCCAGTACTACGCGCTTCTTGTTGAATCGTTCTAATCTGGTTAATACAATGCTCTAGAGTGGCGGCGATCGCCTGATGCATTGACGCAGTATCTGAACCCTCAACAAAATAGGGCTGATAGCCATAGCCGACAAATAGACTCTCTAGCTCGTCATGGCTGATGCGCGATAGTACGGTGGGATTATTGATCTTGTATCCATTCAAATGCAGAATTGGCAATACTGCACCGTCACGAATCGGATTGATAAACTTGTTAGAATGCCAAGCCGTGGCAAGTGGTCCTGTCTCTGATTCGCCATCACCAACCATCACGACAGAGATTAGATCAGGATTATCAAAAACAGTTCCATAAGCATGAGATACGCTATAACCAAGTTCTCCGCCCTCATGGACAGACCCCGGAGTTTCAGGTGTGCAGTGGCTACCGATCCCACCAGGGAAAGAGAACTGTTTGAAGAAATGCTTTATTCCTTCTTCGTCTTCGCTCACATCATGATAAATCTCTGAATAAGTTCCTTCGAGATAGACGGGACCAAGAATTCCTGGTGCGCCATGTCCAGGACCAGCCAAAAAGATAGCATTGAGATCATATTTCTGAATCAATCGATTCATATGCGTATAGACAAAACTCATACCCGGACTTGATCCCCAATGTCCGAGTAAGCGATTTTTGACATGTTCTGGTTTTAGAGGCGATCGCAAAAGTGGATTTTCGCGCAGATAGATCATCCCGATCGCTAGATAGTTACAAGCTCGCCAATATGCATCGATTTTACGCAACTCATCGGCACTGAGAACGGCTTCTGTAACTGTAGAGCGAGCATTCCCATAGCAGCTAATTGAATCGTTAGTTGCCTGATTTGATAGGTTTGCGTCAGTCATGTTTAGAGGAGTAGATACCATAAAATTACGATTTATTCCTGTCGCTAATTTGTGTTTTGACTTCTCACTTCATGATCTTACAGGCGATCGCCACTCTCGAATATTGCGAATTCTCACATCAATAGCGATCGCTTCTCTCGGATTACAAAATATATTAGCTTTGAGTCGCAAATCAGCACATATCCCGATCACCAACACATTAATATGCTCGATATAAGCTCCATTCAGCGCCGCTTTACCCTCCTCATATACCAACGGTATCCCCGGCTGAATAATCGCTAAATCTTGAAAAAATTGATTAGTACTCGTAAAACAGCGATCTATGTACTGACTGAGTAAATCAAAATCCACCTCAGTTTTGCCTTGGATATCGCCGAGCGTATAAGCAATCATGTCAATTGGCGTGCGATCGCTCACAAAAGGACTTGATGAACTTTGCCAAACTTGTTCGGCAGCATCCAGCACATGGTTTTGCACAAATAGCCGCGTTTTAAAATCCATCGACTCAGCAGGATCTAATCCCAAATCAGCAAAAACTTGACTAGTCGTAGTACGAACAAAGGGGATATTTAGACATGAAGATAGGGCGATCGCCAATGTAGTCTTGCCCGTCCGATGTGCGCCACATAGCCCAAGATTGCCCTCAAGTTTATCTTCAGGTTTAAATGTCATCGTTTGGATCTATACCTAAAGCCCTTAACCGCTCAGCAAGACGATTTGCACGTTGGCTTTCTTGCTCAGCACGTTGGCTTTCTCGCTCAGCGCGTTGGCGCTCTTGCTCGGCGCGTTGCTGCTCTTGCTCAGCACGTTGGCGCTCTTGCTCAGCACGTTGACGCTCTTGCCAAACCTGAATTTTTGATTGCTGAAAACGGTGATCTAGCTCTACTGAAGATAAAAATCTCTGACCATCAGGACGAGACAATACTAATTCTTGTCCTGTTGCCCAATCAAATCTGATCCCTAAGATCGGGCTGACCCAATCCATCATTGAGGGAATTTTAAGCAGGCGATCGCCAAATCGTTGCCAACCTTCTAAGATCAGATCGTCTGGATCGTAGATATAGTATTCTTTTGCCCCATAATTTTGATAAAAATCAAACTTTTCTTCCAGAGAATCCATACCCCGCCGATCTTTGTTGCTAGGCGATAAGATCTCAAAAACGACCTGTGGCGGCATATTATCTTCTAACCATTGCCTGTAAGAACCCCTTCGACCTTTTGGTCGCCCAATGGCTACCATCACGTCTGGGGCAACCCGTTTTTGAGTATGGCGCAAGGGATACCACAACAAATCACCTGCCACAAACACATTGGGATCGTCGGCAAACATGATCTCTAAGTTTTCTTTGATAATTACAATCCAGCGATACTGCTCGGTATTGTCAGACATGGGATTACCATCACTATCGGGATAATCGATCTCTGGCGCGATCGCCGCTTCAGAGGTTAAAGGTTGCAGAGTCATGAATTTGCCCTCGCCGAAACCTGTACATAATTTGTCTATTCTACAACTGCACCTGCGCTACAATCCGAACACTTGCTTGGCTCTAGCTAAATAGTCCTTGCGATCTTTTAAACCGTTGTCGCCACCATTGATTAAGTATGTGACCGTTTCGACATCATCATTATCGGCATCGCCATTTAGCGATCGCGTATCCCAATACCAACCTGCGCTAAGACAAGCCAGATCAAAATCAGCTAAACGCTGAGGATTGTTGATCAGATCGACTCCCAAGGCTTTGCCACATTCGCCATAATTAAAGCGTCCTGTAACTTGGATCAAGCCCCGACCTTTAAATCTCACGCCGTCACCTGAGACGGTATTGCCTAGATCTCTAACTCCCTCATAGTCTTCACCAGAGGCATATTCTTCATTGGTATTAAAGCCATCGCTTTCGTGGGCAGTTTGAGCTAAAAAATGGGCTATGCGTAGAGGCGTGATGATCCCATAACGCTGCATTGTGGTGTTTAAGTGGGGCAGCAGTTGGGCGAGGCGATCGCGATCTGAACGAGGGGCGATCGCAATTAGCTGATCTAAAGATATTAAAACCGATGCAACTTTGGCGCGTGGATATAGCCCTGCGTATGGTTCTTGATCAACAGCACGCGGGGGCAAATTATTTAAGACTCGAATCGTACTATCCACTAGCACATCTTTTGGGTTGAAATCATCCTTCAGAGCGGTCATCAATTGCTGTAAGCGCTGCGCGGCTAACTTACGATATTCGACCAGATTTGGGGCTTGGTATAGCCCTTCATAGGGTTTACGGATGGCTGGACGCAAGGGCAATCCACTCATTGCTCGAATTAAGTCATCGATTTTGCCATCGGCTTCGACTAAGTTTGGTGACGTTAGCCCCGCGATCGCCGCTATCAATGTTTGCGATGCTTGCTTGCGCCATGTCTCAAGAGCCGCCGCCGCAAAAAGCCCAGAATAAGGCGATCGCCCCGTGGGACGAGCTGGCAACTTCCGTATAAATCGAATTAAGTCATCGATCGCCCCGTCATAAACACTGCCCGTCACATCCTGAATTTTGGGGACGATGAGTTTAAGTGTCGCCGCCGCTCGATTGCGCCATGTCGGTAAATCCGCAGCAGGAAAAATGCCTGCATAGGGTTGGCGTGTAACTGGACGAACGGGCAGATTATTCAGCGATCGCAAGAGATCATCGACTAACCCATCGCGATCGGTGGGAGCAGTTCCAACAATCTTAGGAACTAGAAATTCAAGGGTGGCGGCGGCTTGCGATCGCCAAATCTCAACTTGTTTCATTTTATGATCAGCTTAAAGATAAGTTGGATAACGGATGGGAAAAGCATAGTAAATATGCTCACGATCATTTTTCGCGCACTAACGATCGCCAATGGTAAATATGGCTCAGTGCGAAGATTAATACTATGAATTATCGATATTAGAGGATGCGCGATCGTCAACTTACTTTCGGTTAGTATTAACCCTATTATTGCGCTTAACAGGATCGCGATCGCCCCGATCTGACAAAGAGGGTTATCAAAGATTTTACGGATTAATCGTCCTAATCTTCGACTAAATTTGAAGTTCAGCTTTTGGGTAAACGTGGGCGATTTTAAACTCGAAGATTGCAATTTTGATTTTAATTTTGAGCTAATCAAAAAAATTGCTAATACGCCCAAAAATACCGCGATCGACCAAATCCAAAGTGGTTTGGGTAACAAAGATTTGCCCCAAGTATATGTGGCTACTGAGGATATGGTGGCGATCGCCCAAGGACGTATTAATTCTTGGAGATAATCAGCGATCGCACTGATCAGTTGTCGAGAAATTTGGGCGATCGCAAAACTATGAGCTTCTAAAATACGATCGGCTTCAGGATTAGCCAAAAAACTCTTATGAACTTTTTGGGTCATATCGCCATCAATATACATCACAGTCCGCAATATGGGCTGGGATGAGACATTTAGCTTTTTATCAGGGTTATCATCGTAAAAAGTCCAAATTACGATCGTCCCTTGAGCTGGCTTAACTTGAGATGGCGCAGCAACACCAACACTCGATCCTAATACTTTTAATAATTTCTGTTTGTCGAGTCGATAAATAATTTTGCGATCGGCAATAGGGCGCGTATTTAACTCTTTTATATCCTGCTCAATTTGTCTTACCACCTTTGGATTAAGACGTAAATTAATTTGAATTTGATGATCGTCGTCAATGATCAACCAATCAAGATGAGAAATCTTAAATTCTTGACTGGCAATAGAGTGCGACTCCTTCAACATGACTATTTGCGGAAAGGAATTAAACTTTTGACCAGATTTACGCAAGTATTAATTAAGCCCGACCATTGATTTTGACCATTTATGACACTTTGTCGATGTAAGTTCAAAATAAGTCCAGCCATCTTGGGATCAATTGCTGTCTTGGGATCAATTGCTGTCTTGACATCACTACTCTTGACATTACTTGTTGAGTTTAGTTGAAATAACTCTTTCACAAATCGATTAGTCAAATCTCCATCAAGAGTGAGCTTAGTCTGAGCCCAGACGAGATCGTCATTAATAAACGACTGCTCCGTTTCCCATAGCTTTCTAAAGTAACGAGTCATTTGAGCATCAGGATTGTCTAATTTAAATAGACATTTATCAGTCTCACACTTGTCCATTTCATCTTTGACAAGTTTACATTTGCCAGTCTCGGATTTAGCAGGCTCGGATTTGCCAGTCTTGGATTTAGCAGTCTCGGATTTGACAGGCTCGCATTTGCTAGTCTCGCAAATGCCAGTCTCGCATTTACCAGTCTCGCATTTGACAACTTTACAATTGCCAGTCTTACATTTGACAATCTTAAATTTGATGTCAAATTCTGATATTTTCTCTCTTAGCTTTGCGTAACTCTTTTCTTTTCTTTCATTTCTTTTTTCATTTTCTGATTTTTCCTTGACTAAACAATCCTGAGCATTGCTTGGTTGCTCGGTAGGTTTGATCGGAATATTTATCATTATTTCATTAAAAAAATCTTCTACATCAAACTTGTCTGTAAAGACTTTATCGACAATCATCGTATTGATTTCTAGAACAGTAATTTCTTCCAGAACGTCTTTTAACGTTTCTCGAAAGTCTTCAAGAGATCCACTCTTTTCTTTACCAAACCAAGCCATAATCATTAACCGCTTTTAGCAAAATCTTGATTTAGGGTGCAATAGATACGCGATCGCTGCCAAATAAACTTTAAGAACTTGGTGTTTTTTTGCTATCTAATAAGTCAGCAACTTTAGTTCCCATATCTACTAAAATCTCTAGATTTCGTTTAATGATCAAAGCACCCTCTTCGCACTGTTTCTGATGAAATTCGCGTAGCTCAAAGTAGGGATATCCCTGCAAAAAATTGGCTCCAATCTCATTCTCGATATCACCGTCAATCAAATTGATAGTTGTTTTTAAGCGATTACCTGCTTCCTCGCTTTCACCTTTATTGGCAACCCAAGTCACAATTTTCAATTTGACAAGATCTTCAAATACTTCTATTAATGCTTTTCCGAAGTCATTATTGGACTGTTCGAGCTTCTTTTGAAACTTAGATTTGACATCATCTGGCGCTTCAGGAGCTACTTCACCAGATGATGTCAGCGCACTCAGAGGTGTTCTTGCCGATTTGCTTGAATCTGAAACAGATAACTCTGATGGTATTGTCTGTAGTCCTGATTTATTCCACGGTTCAGAAGAAGTTTGAGGTGTCATAATTAATACCTAGTATACCTAATAAAAATATAAAACTATTTACGGGGCTACGCATTGGGCTTTTTTATTAGCTGCGATTGCTCGGAGACCATTCTAGTCTAATGATAGTCAGACAACTCAATTAATTCCATTGACACAAAGCTCTCTTGTGGCAACAAAATTAACTGCGAATAAATGAGCTTACCTGTCATATCTACACGATTAATAGCAATTCCCATTGGACGGGGCAGTTGGGCTGCATAGGAATCTGCATAATAACGATAAATCTGCTTAGCAGCTCTAATAATTATCGGATCAATTTTTTGGGCAAAAGTTTCTAACTTTCGCTCTTTTGGTTCAAGTTTTTGGGCAGCATATGTCACAATTTAGTCCCCTTAGAATAGACCATTATTTTGACTTGTCAAAAGCAGCATCAGGACTTTAGCCGACTTTGTTTTTTTTTGCAAGATTTGCGAAAAAAATTATACATTATTTCATGTTTTTATGTCGCTATTGGGTAAAATATAGCAAAAATATCAGTAATTCGTTTGTGTAAGGATTATTGACGGCGCTTTGTACCGTCAATAATCCTTGTGGGTATTAGCCATCAGCACCCATAAGTTTGATCCGAAATAACTTACTGTAAAAAATTTGTGGAAAATCGGCATAACCCTTGTCTTTAATGCTGGAGACAACATCAATTAAGTAGCCGACAAATTCTGAATTTTCTAAGGTCATTTCATAGCTCATGTCAGCATCACCTTCAAATGTCAGGCGACATAAAGCTAAATCTGAAGGCAAGTTAGCGACCCGCCATACTGCCATAAAAGAAACGGCTGAGCTGCCTTCAATGTGACGCTCACCTGTAATTTCGCCTTGTTTATACAACGAAATGGCGTAGGGCAGAGCTTGACGCTTATTTGGCTCTCGATAATAGGGCATGTAGATGGAGACTTCTTGCGGAGCAGCAGCTTTGAGTTCGATCGCCATAGGTGTCTCGTCTCTATATGATTTTTATAATTTTTACAAGAAGGCTAGCAGATTTTTGAGTTAAATGAGAGAAGGCGCTTCACGGCTACTCTCATTTAATGATAAGAAATTATGGTGAGACTCGATCAATTACTTTGATTTTGCCGTCGGGCTGCACTTCCCAAACATCATAACTGCCTTTGACATCGCCGTATTCATCAAGATCAACGTTGCCGCTTGCGCCTTGATAATCAATATCTGTACCTGCTTTCACTAAGGCGATCGCCTCGCAGACATCGCTAACTTCTTGCCCCGGAGCATTAGCAATTTCACGAATTTTGCTCTTGATGCCATCGCCAGTCGCGTCTTTGGCAGCTTCGGCCGCGATCGCCATTAGCGCGGCGGCATCATAAGAATGTGGCACAAAAGCGCCGAGATCTTGTCCTGTTTTTTCTTTAAAGTTTTTGGTAAATAAGTCAAGAGACTTGCCATCTGCGCCCGGAACAGTGCCGATCGCCCCAGCTAAAATCAATTTACCTTCAGGGGTGTTGCCAATTAGTTTGGGGAAATCTTCAGTTTTAACCCCGTCAGTAAGCAAGATCTTGACATCTTTGGTTAAGCCCTGCTCAAAAGCCGCCTTAATCACTGCGCCGCCAGAATCAGGATAAAGAATGGCAGCTACTGCATCAGGTTTACTGCCAAATGCACCTTTGGCTTCGGCTTCAAAAGTGGTTGCTTTGGGATCATAGCGAGTGGGCTTGTTTTTGTTCACGATTGTGCCACCGAGCTTTTCAAAGGCGGTTACAAAAGCTTTTTCAAAACCTACGCCATAGTCATTGTTAATTACTAAAGTGGCAACTTTTCGCGCTCCTTTTTTATAGGCTAAGTTCGCCAGCGCAAGTGCTTGATAGGTGTCAGGTGGTGCAGTGCGATACCAATAACCTTGAAATTCGCCTTTCTTAGCCCGTTCAGTAAAGACTGGACTAGTGCTACCCGGAGAGATCATCGCCACTTTGTTAGGGACGGCGATCGCTAGCGCCGCAGTCGAGACACTACTGGCAAAAGAGCCAACCACCGCGCCAACATTATCTACTTTGACCAGTTTGGTCATCGCCTCAGCACCTGCGGGCGGATCGGTGCGATCGTCTTCTTTAAAATAAGCGATCGGCTTACCAAGCACGCCGCCACATTTATTCACTGTTTCAACCAAAAAATCAATCGATTTGATCATGGGCGCACCAATCGAAGATAGATCGCCTGTAATCGGAAGCAATGCGCCTAACCGCAAAGTATCTTTAACGCCGCCGCCTGAACCTGTTGATGTGTTGGGAGCGCTAGGACTAGAGCCTGTTATTGGTGTGCTAGGCTGACAAGCTACAATCCAAATTGTAGTTATTGTTGCTAGCAAAGCCAGACAAAGTGTGGAGAAAAACCTTTTAGTCATGGTTGCGATGAACTACGATCATGTTGATAAAGTTCCAGTAATTGTATCTGTATCTGTAACTGTACTTTTAGTGCGATTCGTTCAAATCTGAATTAACAAATTCTTTAAAAGTATAGATCCCTTAAAATAGACCGCTCAAAATTAGAACCTCATGTCATCTACTATCGATCCGCGCCGCCACAGAGAATTAATTCGTTTATTAGACAAAATGGGGCTAGACCAAACAAGCTTAGAACAGGCTAACCCTCAAGGCTTTGATTGGTTGTTAATCGATCGCTCATTGGTGCATCCTAGCTTTTCGACCACTTACAACAATGATCAACTTGAGTTTGTTGGTGATAGTGTGTTGCGGCTTTCGGTGAGCTTGTTTTTGCAAGAACGTTATGGCGATCGCTCCGTGGGTGACTTAGCCGCCCTGCGATCGCATTTAGTTAGTGACAAAACCCTCGCCGAGATTGCCAGTACTTATGAATTACAAAAATGTGTCGTGGTTTCTAATGCGGCGCGTAATGACTCGCAAGCTTTGCGATCGCTGCTTGCCGATGCTCTTGAGGCGCTAATGGCGGCGCTATATATCAATACGCAAGATTTAGCCTATATTCGCCAATGGCTCGATCCACAAATGCAACGTTTTGCCGAAATATTATTAGCGATCCCTGCCCTAGGTAACTATAAAGTGGCTTTGCAAGAGCTTACCCAAGGTCGTTGGAAACGCTTGCCCGAATATCGTAATGTTGAATTACCGCCAGATTATTTGCCAAATAATCCAACCAATAATTTATCTAATAATTTACCGAATAAAAGTACTTTGTTCTGTGTCGAAGTTTGGTTTGACGATCGCTGTTGGGGGCGCGGACAAGGCAAAAGTATCAAGGCGGCTCAACAGGCGGCGGCGGCGATCGCTCTCAATGAAATGTCGAGCCTTTAAATAAAACCATATACAATGTGTATAAATACTTAGAGCTAAATCATAAATTTTCCTGTAAATTTTCTACAAAAACAAAGTAAGCATCGTAAGATTTTTTTATTGTGCTAATTTTATTTGACTAATCAATTTTTAAGATTAGTGCTTCGTGTGGTAAGAAGGAGTTGAGAGTCATTCTAATACTAATAGCTATTTTAGCCGTGCTTAACACTGTGGTAGCAGTGTGGCTGCTGCTTTATGGGATCAATGCCTATTGGCTCACAGCCGTCCATAAGCCAAGTCGTTCTTTACAAAAGCAGATGCTTCAGTCCAAGCTAAATCCTGCCAGAGAATACCAAACTGCCAAAGCGACATCATCGCCTTCAACTAGTGCAGGGGCGATCGCTGTTAATAATTTTGATAGTGGTTTTGGGAAGAATTTTGATAATTTTGAGCAGTTTCGCCTCGAAAAAAATTTCGCCAATTGTGTTATGGCTGCCGAACCGCCTGAGCATTATGAAATTGCTATAGGAGATTTACCTCTAGTCACCATCCAGTTACCCATTTTTAATGAGCGCTATGTTTCGCGGCGATTGGTCGATGCGGTCTGTAAGTTAGACTATCCCCGCGATCGCCTGCAAATTCAAGTATTAGATGACTCTACCGATAATACTCAAGCCATTTTGCTTGAAACTGTCCAAGAATATCAAAATCAGGGCTTTTGGATTGAATATATCCATCGAACTAATCGCTCTGGGTTTAAAGCGGGGGCTTTGCATGACTCCATGACAAGAGTAAAAGCCGATTATATTGCCATTTTTGACGCTGATTTCATCCCATCGGCAAACTGGCTCAAAGATACAATTCGCCATTATGTAGAATCTCCCAACGCTAAGGTGGCGGTGGTGCAGACTCGTTGGGGACATATCAACTCCGAATACTCACTGCTAACCAAGTTGCAATCGGCTGGCATTGATGGACATTTTGCGATCGAGCAGCAAGCCCGATGTAATAACGGCTATTTTCTGAATTTTAATGGTACTGCTGGCATTTGGAATCGTCAAGCGATTATCGATGCGGGTGGTTGGCAGGCTGACACCCTCGCCGAAGATATGGACTTGAGCTACCGCGCTCAACTCAAGGGCTGGAAAGTAGTTTATGACAATAATATTGTCGCGCCTGCCGAGTTGCCTGTGGCGATGCTTGCTTTCAAATTACAGCAATTTCGCTGGGCAAAAGGGAGTATTCAATGCGCCAAGAAATTGATTGGTCAAATTTGGTCAGCGCAGGATCTGAGTCTGGCGGTGAAGTTTCAAGCCACGATGCATTTAACAGGATATTCGGCACATCCGTTAATGTTGATCCTGATTTTGATCTCGATTCCGCTCATGTTGATTACGCCCAATGACGCGATCGCCCTGCGTATTTCGATTGAGAGTGTCTGGTCGATCTTCATGCTGCCCGCCACCTTTGGCCCTCCATTTTTATATTTTCATGCTCAGCGTGATTTATATCCAAAAATTTGGCATCGCCGCCTCGGACGCATTTTCTTATTAGCCATTCTTGGCACGGGTATTTCTTGGAATAATAGTCGGGCGGTCTTCGCTGGTTTATCAAATACAGGGGCAAATTTTCGGCGTACACCCAAATTTGACATTAAGCACAAGAGCGATCGCTGGGACAATAAGGCTTACAAGATTCCCTTAGATGCGACACCTGCGATCGAGCTTTGTTTGTGTGCTTATAGCGCGATCGCCTGTGTGATTTCGCTGCAAAAGGGGCTATATTTCACCCTGCCATTTATGTTGCTATACGCCTTAAGCTATGGCTATGTCGGTGGGCTGACCTTTTGGCAATCTTGGCAACAATCACGAAATTAGAATAGTTGCAGCGCTTTGCGCTTTCTTAAAACCTAAGAAATTTTTTAAAAGGCTTGCAAAGCAAGCCTTTTAAAAAATTTCTTAGACTACATATAACCGCGCTTTGCGCGGTTTGATTAACTAAACATAAAACGAATCAATATGTGGTCAGTCGTCATTCCAACTTACAATCGCTTGCCAATCTTGCAAAAATGTCTGCAAGCTATGGAAGCACAGAATTTTACTCAACCCTATGAGATTGTGGTGGTTGATGATGGCTCCACCGATGGCACGGTTGAATTTTTACGCAAACATACCGATCGCTTTCCCCATGTGCGACTGTTTTTGCAAAACCATGAAGGTGCGGCGATCGCCAGAAATACGGGGATAGATGTGGCGGCGGGTGAAATTATCGTGTTTATAGACAGCGATCTGGTGGTCACGTCTGTATTTTTATCCGCCCATGCCAAGGCTCTAGCCGATCGCGATCGCGCCTTTACCTATGGATTGGTGATCAATACCAACGATTTTGAAAATCCTACTTCGGCACAGGTCAAAATTCAAGATATTTCGACCGCCTTTTTTGCAACGGGCAATGTGGCGATCGCCAAACATTGGCTAACAGCCGCAGGTAAATTTGACACCAGCTTTCGTCAATATGGCTGGGAAGATTTAGAGTTAGGGGTGCGGCTTAAAAATTTGGGATTAAAACTCATAAAATGTCCAGAAGCCGTTGGCTATCATTGGCATCCTCCTTTTACAATCGATCAGTTACCCCGCCTTGTTGATGTGGAAGCCCAACGCGGGCGCATGGGTGTAGTTTTTTATCAAAAGCATCCCACATGGGAAGTTAGGCTGATGATTCAGATGACATGGTTTCATGTGGTGCTATGGGGCGCATTGTCTTTGGGCGGTATGCTTAATGAGCGATCGCTACGACCTTTACTGCAATGGCTGATCGCTCAAGAAAAGCCCCAACTCGCCCTCGAAATCGCTAGAATTTTCTTAAATTGGTACAACGTCAAGGGCGTATACGCCGCCTATCGAGATGCTACTAACTCCGCTAAAAAAAACGAATCCTGAAGTCAGAATTGAACAGCCCTTAATCACATGGGAACAGTTCAAGTTAATTCAGCGTGGTTTTGCTGATTCACGCGGTATTCGTTTAGCCTATTACGAGGGGATTTTAGAGATTGTGTCTACATCAATCGATCATGAGCTAATCAAAACAATTATTGGCGCATTGTTAGAACTGTATTTTTTGGAAATGGAAATTGAATTTTTTCCGATGGGGCAAGCAACTCAAGAAAAAGTCCAACAAGTCTCTTTACAGCCAGATGAATCCTATAGTTTTGGTTCACCGAAAAAAATTCCCGATCTAGCCATAGAAGTGATTTTGACTAGTGGCAACACAGAAAAATTAAGGAAATATTATTTGCTCGGAGTACCTGAAGTTTGGCTATGGGAAGATGGTGTTCTTGATATTTATCATCTGGATATTCAAAGCGATCGCCAATACTGTAAATCCTCAACCAGTAAATTTCTGCCCGATCTTGACATCGTGACATTACAGCGCTGTATTCTAAGTGCATCACCTCTTGAAGCCTTGAAGACATTTCGGAAGGCATTTCGCTAAAGCCTATGAAAGTCTCTCTCGAATTTTTATATCACTTTCATTGCGATCGCTGTCGAAAATGGTGGAGCCGCGCCGACATCGAGCCGCAAATTGGCGAACAAGTTTACTGTCCATATTGTGGACATATTAATGAAGTTGAAGCTGTACAAACTTTTCGCAATGCTGCACGCGGCGGTAGCTGTCTTAGCCAACGCCCTGACGAAAGATAGCACTTTGCGCTTTAAAGTAGAAAAGAGAATGCTAAGCGTTCTCTCTTCTACTTTATGAGCTTTATATGGGCAATCCTAATATCATTTTGGCGGGTTATCTCGCAGGCGCATCAGACTACATGCCGATCGCCCAAAAGTTACAAGATAAAAATTTGTTAGCAACAGTCGTGCCTTTGAAATGGTGGGATTGGATTCCGACTGTCGGCGGGCGATCGATTGCTCCAATTTTAGAAAAACTTGATCAAACCGTAAATCTAGAATTAGCAAAAACAGGCGCGTCCAAAGTAAATATCATTGCTCATTCCGCAGGGGGATGGCTAGCCAGAATTTATCTAGGCGATCGCCCCTATTACGACAAAGTTTGGAATGCCCGATCTAAAGTCGCCAAGCTAGTCTGTTTGGGAACTCCGCAACGCAGCCTCGAACCTTGGGCAGTTAGCAATTTAGGATTTGTCAATGACAACTATCCCCACGCTTTTTACGACGATATCGAATATATTTGCATCGCAGGAAAATCGGTGCAGGGCAAAAAATCTACGCCCCAAAAATGGCTTGCCTATAGCAGCTATGAACTCACGATTGGTCAGGGCGACGCATGGGGTGATGGTATCATTCCGATTGAGGCAGCTTATTTAGATGGAGCAAAGAATCTGGCGATCGATGGGGTCTATCACTCACCGCGATCGGGAAAATGGTACGGATCTCAAGATGTAGTGGATATTTGGGCTAAAAATCTACGCCACGTTTGAGGTCTACGCCCTTTTCGGCATAATGTTTGTGACAGACCATTTCTGAATGCACAGAGGCAAGGTCAAAATAGGCGGGCTGATTAAAACAGCGTCCTGTAATAATTATCTCAGTATCACGAGATTTTTTAAGCAAGGCTTGGCAAATTGGCTCAACGGGTAACAAATCTAAATCGACAGTAGGGTTCAGCTCGTCTAGAATGATCGTTTTATAAAGTCCAGAGGCGATCGCCGCTTGAGCAATTTCCCAACCGCGTTGAGCTTCGATGCAGTCCATTTCTTGCTGCTGACCGCGCCAGACGATCGCATCGCGTCCACAGCGCTGATGATCGATCACATGGGGATAACCACGTTTGAGCGCGGCGATCGCCGCATCTTCGGTGTAGCCAGCGCCACCTTTGAGCCATTGCATAATCAGGACTCGGTGCGATAAATCGCGGCTGATCCCTGTGCCGATCGCCTTTAATGATCTTCCCAACGCCGAAGTACTTTTACCTTTACCCGCACCCGTATAAATTTCAATTCCTGTCACGCCATATTTTTCCGCATGAGCCTCATCGTGCGATCGCATTTCGGAGTGCAAGTCCGCAATATCAATCAGAGCTTGCGGTGCGCCGCGCCCTGTGCAGATAACCTCAAGATGAGGTGGTTTATTTTTTAAATCTTTAACAATGCGATCGGCGGGGATTAAGCCCAAATCCAGCACAGGATTAATTTCGTCTAACACAATCACCGAATATAGTCCCGAAGACATCGCTCCTTTGGCGATCGCCCAACCACGTTCTGCTTCTTGGCGATCGAAGGGTGTGACATGTTCAGCATCAAAAAACTCGGCGCGACCAGTCCGCACATGATCGATCAAGTGAGGAAAACCCTGTTGCAAAGCCGAAATTGCCGCATCTTCAGCATATTCACGCTCAGCCCCTTTCAGAAATCGTAATAATAATATGCGCGTCCCCACAGGCGATGTGTCGGACATGCCTAAACCCAGCGATCGCAGGACTACGCCCAATGCGGCCTGTGATTTGCCTTTGCCTGTGCCGTCATAAACATGAATTTGTCCGATCTCACGTTCGGGACGCACCTGTGCGGTCATGATGCCGATTTCTGCCATGTTTTTACTTAGTCTCTTATCGGAAAATTGGGTTTAAAACCCCGTGCTTCTAGCACGGCTTCATATTACAATATATCGAATACCGCAGGGCATACGGAAATTCACCCTTGAGAAGCTAGTTGCGAGACGAAGCTAGTTGTGAGACGAAGCTAGTTGCGAGACTAGGTATCACTCAATGATTTCTTGACTATCGTTCCACAAGTTGAACAATTCTGGCTTGTATATTGTGGTGGCACGGCGATCGTCACCTTACCAAACACTTTGCCAAAATACTCAACCCAATCGCGAAACATAGACCAGCTTGCATCTGAAATAGATTTAGCTAATTTATGATTTTTGGCCCTTACGGGTTCGCCAGTCGCTTCAAGTCAGGCAACCCGCCCAACGCGCTGGCTCACCATATTCCGTACTTGCAAATCTTCGTAGGCAATCAGGTCGTTAGACCGAACTACCCAGTTTTCCGATAAATAATTTATAGATTAATGTCCTACTCACTTACTCTCGTTCCCTTGGGATCATTTCAAGTTAATGAACTTCTACCCTCTGAAGACGTTGCCGAGTCAAATTTTAATCAATCTCCTCAACAACAGGAAGAAACAATTAAATTCTCTTTAATTGTACCGACTTATAATGAGAGCAAAAATTTACCGAGATTAGTTGAAGTTCTGACTGAGCTATTGAATAATTCTTGGCATGGGAGCTATGAGTTAATTATTGTTGATGATGATAGTCCTGATTTGACATGGCAAGTTGGACTAGACTTAATGCCAAATTATCCGCAATTGCGGGTGATGCGTCGTCAGGGAGAGAAGGGGCTTTCAACGGCGGTGATTCGTGGTTGGCAAGCGGCTCAAGGAGACATTTTAGGTGTGATTGATGGAGATTTGCAACATCCGCCTGAGACGTTGCTTCAGATGTTAGATGAGATGGAAAAAGGGGCAGATCTAGTTGTGGCTAGTCGTCATGTGGAGGGTGGCGGAGTCAGTGATTGGGGCTTTATTCGCCGATTTCTATCGCGAGGAGCGCAGATGTTGGGTTTGATCATTCTGCCCAATGTGATTGGGCGGGTTTCTGATCCGATGAGTGGTTATTTTATGGTCAGACGTGATGCGATCGCCAATTATCCGATGAATCCATTGGGTTACAAAATTTTGATCGAAGTATTAGGACGCGGGAACATTGGCTCTGTGGCTGAAGTTGGCTATGTTTTTCAAGAAAGACAAGAAGGAGAGAGCAAAGTTACTTGGCGGCAATATGTGGATTATATTTTGCATCTGTTACGGTTGCGATCGCGGGGTAGGATTGGCAAAATCCGTAAAAAGTTTCAAGTTCCAGTTAAACGATTTCTTAGCTATGGATTAGTGGGCTTGAGTGGTGTATTTGTGGATATGTCGATCTTTTACTTGTTGGGAACGATGGGTTGGGGATTGACAAGTAGTAAGATTATTTCTTCGGAAGTAGCAGTTCTGAATAACTTTTTATGGAACGATATTTGGACATTTCGTGATATTTCCAGTTTGCAAGCTGGCTGGGGAAAACTGATTAAGCGATTTTTGAAATTTAATCTGATTTGTCTAATTGGGATCGGCTTAAATTTGATTATTCTCAACATTCTTTATAATTATTTTGGGGTTGATAAGAATCTTGCGAATCTAATCGCGATCGCGATCGTTACAGTTTGGAACTTTTGGTTTAATCTCAAACTTAGTTGGCGAGTCACCCAAACCAAATAATATAGAAAGTGATACCTCGCATCACTTTTTGTATTATTTGCATATTTATTTGGTTGTTTATGATTACATTGCCAACTTGGGTTACGCTATCGCGGCTAATCGCTGTGCCAATTATCTTTGGGCTATTTAGTTGGCAAGATAGCGAGCTTAGTCGTTTAATTGCGCTGAGTGTGTTTATCATTGCCGCGATTACTGATTGGTTGGATGGATATTTAGCAAGAAAACTTAATCAAATAACTGAACTTGGTAAATTTCTTGATCCTCTAGTCGATAAAGTCCTGACGATCGCCTTATTTCTATTGTTTATCGAACTCGATCAAGTTCCTGCATGGGGGGTATTCTTAATTATTACGCGAGAATTGTTGATTACCGCATGGCGTGGTGCGCCTAGCACTAATCCTGCGGCAGAGGAAACTAAATCGCAAATTATCGGCGCAAATTTTTGGGGCAAAGCCAAAACTGTGGTGCAAATAGTGGCGATCGCCGCCTTAATCATCAAAAGCCCCTATGCCATCATTTTATTTTGGATTGCCGTCGCACTCACGTTGATTTCTGGCATTCTCTATGTTGTGCCAAGCCCAAAGTCATAGTTATAATATTATAAAGTTGTGGTTGGAGTAAGGTTCTCATGGCGACATCACACATACTCGGTAAAGCGTTAGGTAATCTCTTAGGCGGACGCTTTCGGGTTGTGGAAACGCTTGCCGATGACACCTATGGACAGACTTACTTAGTCGAAGATACGATCGCGATCGCCATGCCGCGCTGGATCGCTAAAAGTTTTTGTATAATCAATAAAACCAATTTGCAACTCGACTGGGCGCGATCGCTATTTCGCAACGAAGTTCCTAAATTACAACAACTTAGCGATCGCAGTTCTGACTTTCCCAAAATCGCCACTTACTTTGAGCAAGAAGAGGAATTTTATATCGTTGAAGAAGCGATCTACGGAATTCGACTCAGTGACGAAATAGCCACAGGCAAGCTTTATAACGAATTTGAAGTCATTCATTTTCTGCAACAAATGCTGGCTAATCTGCATATCGCCCATAGTTCTAATATGGTGCATGGTGATATTAATCCGCGCAATTTAATTCGCCGTAAAGATAACCATGATGTTAATCATTTTGTCTTGACTAATTTCGCAGTGCTTAAAGGCATTTATGCCACGGCTGCGCGTAATGGCGTGATTCTTGGCACACCTAGCTACATGCCCTTTGAGCAAGCCCTTGGACACTTTACCCCCAGTTGTGATATTTATGCCCTTGGCTTAACGGCGATTCAGCTATTGACGAGCTTACATCCCAGTCAGTTAGTGCGCCGCGCCGATCTAAATTTGTTGAATTGGCAGATAGGTTCTTCAGTTCGTCCAGAACTGGCGATCGTGCTTAATCGCATGGTCAAGCATCATCCTGAAGATCGCTATCAGGCGGCGCAAGAAGTTCTCTATGATCTGTATAATTTGCCATCTGGTCAGGATGTCAATAGTTTGCAGATGCATATACAGATGCCAACTTTGTCTATTAGTCAAAATACTCAACGGTGGGCGATCGCCTTAGTTTGTCTTGCGGGAATCAGTTGGAGCGCGATTAACTTGAATCAATATTTGCCAAGTTTACCAAAGATTACCTTGCCAACTTTCATCGCTAACCCGTCTCCTTTAACCTCTGAGACGGCTCAACCTGTAGCGGCGACTTATCAATTACGGCTCAATTTGACAGGGCATACAGGCTGGGTTAGAGCCGTCAGCTTCTTTCCGAATGGATTTAGTTTTGCGAGTGGAAGTTACGATCGCACCTTGCGATTATGGAATGTGAAAGATAATCAATCTTTTGGAACTTTATCTAATCACCTTGGTTCGATTTCTGGCATTAATGCGATCGCCGTGCATCCCAATGGGAATACCTTTGCCACAGGTTGTATTGATAAATCAATTAAGTTATGGAACTTCCGCAGTGGTCAACCAATTCGCAACATCGAAGGGCATGATGGGCAAGTCTACAGTGTCGCCTACAGCCCCGATGGCAAGACTTTAATTAGTTCTAGCGCCGATAAAACGATTAAGCTTTGGAATTGGCGCAAAGGTGAACTGCTAAAAACTTTTGAAGGACATCAAGATAAAGTTGTATCTGTCGCTTTCCATCCCAATGGTAAAACCATAGCTAGTGCTAGTTTTGATAAAACGATCAAGATTTGGGATATAAACACGCGTAAAGAAATTTTGAGCATAACTGGACATACTGCTCCTGTAAATGCGATCGCCTTTAGTCCTGATGGCAAACTCCTCGTCAGTGGCAGCCAAGATCAAACGGTCAAAATTTGGGATGTGAATACGGGTAAAATCGTCAAAACGCTGTCAGGACATACGGGTGGCGTATTAGCGGTAGCCTTTAATCGTGATGGTACGGCGATCGCTTCAGGTGGTGCTGACAAAACTATCCACCTCTGGAATGTGGAGACGGGTAAGATGTCCCAAATTCTCAGCAATCATGAAGCTCCGATCTTATCTTTAAGTTTCAGCCCCAAAGACTCAACTTTGGTCAGTGGCAGTGCCGATCGCTCAGTCAAAGTTTGGCAACTGTCAGAAGCTATAGCGGTTATCAAATGAGTGTTATACAAATAATTTGGTTTTAAGTAGAGCGCAAAGCGCTATATTTAGCGACTAACTTTTTTTGGGCGATCGCCTAAAACCAAATAAAATATATATACCTATACCTTTTTATCTTTTTTGATAATTGTCTTATGACCTTAAACAAAGTTCACTTAGTTGGTCGGGCTGGGCGCGATCCTGAAGTTAAGCATTTTGAGTCGGGTAAAGTGGTTTGCAACTTTGCGATCGCGGTCAACCGCAATACTAGCAATCGCGACGAGCCGCCTGATTGGTTTGACTTAGAATTATGGGACAAAACTGCCGAAGTCGCAGCTAACTATGTAAAAAAGGGAAGTCTAGTCGGGGTTTCAGGCTCACTCAAATTCGATCGCTGGAACGATCGCACCACAGGGGATGAACGCCAAAAGCCAGTAATTCGGGTCGATCGCCTTGAATTGCTAACTTCTCGCAAAGAAAGTGAAGCGGCAAGTAGCGGCAGTAGCGGCGGCTATGACGAAGACTTCTAATCACCAAATCTCAAGAATAGTGGACTCAAAGCACTCACTATTCTTGGGTAAAAAGACCGCAAAGGGTGCAGTTCGGTTAAATACGGTTTTCCGACTCAAAACTTGGCGATCGTATGAGTGAAAATATACTTAGAAAATTACAACCATCAGAAAACAACCATGTTTAACCTTGGCGAACTAAATTCCACCAACAATCTTTTGCTCGATTATTTAAAAGAACAATCGCCTGAAACATTGGCAACAGTTGCTCGTTCTGTGAGTCCTGAAGCTCAGCAGATCATCAATCAAAATATTCAAAACTTGGTCGGGATGTTGCCACCGCCACACTTTAATGTCAGCATTACCACCGATCGCGAAAACTTAGCAAACTTAATCGGCTCGGCGATGATGACAGGTTATTTCATCCGCCAAATGGAAACCAGAATGCAACTAGATGAGTCCTTAAAGTCTGTTTAAAACTAAATAAAACAATAAAAGCCCCGCGTCGCGAGGCTTTCATTGTTTTGGTTACTATTTGAGTTACTATTTTGTCAACTTTTTAGGCTCGCGCTTGCTAGCCTTTTCACCATGACCGTGAAAACGAATTCCTAGAAATACATCGTACAAAAATCCAGTCAGATCAGGCATTTTGAAAATCCCTAGGGTCTGTGGTGAGCCATTAGCATCTAGAAGCGGCTTCATTTGATAATAAGCTTTTTCATAATAATACCAAGGCACATTGGGCCACAAATGGTGAATTAGGTGATAATTTTGACCCAGCAACAAGATGTTAAGAAATTTTCCGGGATAAACTCTGGCATTCTTCCAGCGCGATCGCTCCACAAAGGGACGATGAGGGAGGTAGTCAAAAAACAAACCTAACATCAGTCCCATAAAGGCGGCTGGCACAAACCAGAAGTTGAGCATATAGCCCAAAAATCCCCAATAATAGCCAACAACGATCGCCGCGATCACGATCGCTCGACTGATCGCCCATTCCAGCAGTTCATAATTGCGCCACAAACGACGCTGAAAAAAGAAAATTTCATGATAGAAAAAACGCACCGCAATCAACCATAAGGGGCCACCTGTCGAAACGAAATGGTCAGGATCATCCTCTTCATCGTTGACATGGGCGTGATGTTGCATATGCACGCGAGTGAAAACGGGAAATACAAATCCTTGAAATATGGCGGCAACATGCCCGATCGCCGCGTTGACGATCCGATTGGGATGCGCGACCCCATGACAAGCATCATGAATCACTGTCCCCAACACATATAGGGACGAAAAATTACAAACAAACACGAGCCAGTCTGCCCAGCCCCATACCCAATATCCTGTTGTCGATGCGGTTGCCAAAACAATCGAACCGAGTAACAGTAATATGGTCGGATTAAATCCCTGCGCTGCGCCCATCAGACCGATTGGAACAGTTAGGGCTTTGCCCTGCTGCATTGTGTCACTCCTCACTCAATTTTTTATTATATTGTTGCGTTTTATTACATTTTTTATTATTGCCTATGCTAGCTGTATTAGGGCAAGATCGCAACTGTCATTTTAATTAACGTGCTGGCTAACTCCACATACTCGCCACTAGTCGCCATATTTGCCAGCCTAGCCCTAGCCCAATTAAACACGGAATAGTCAGTATGGCGATCGTGGTCAAAAACTTACGATTTTGTTTGACTAGAGCATCACCAACAAAGGCGATCGTGATAATTCCAGTCCAGAGCATGATCGCCAAAAAGATGAAATGAAACTTAATATTAGCTATATAAAACAATCCGCCCACAATCAGCAATCCGCTTAGCAGATATCCCCACTTCATCAAGCCATAGTCCGCAAAAGCGGTAATAGTCGGCAATAGGGCGGCGATCGCCAAACCCGCGATCGCCAGATTTTTACGCGATGGCATAGTCAACAATATTGATAAAAAGTAACCGATACAGGCATAGCTAACCACAATGATGACCAGCCAAAACCACAAGAAACCACTCTTTTTAACAGTTTTTTGAGGCTGGACTGCCTTTGAAAAATTAAACTTGGGAATTCCGATTTTTGGTTTAAATCTGGATAAATTTAATCTTCTTAACAGGCTAGATCTTGACGAGCCGCTAATATCTTGGGGTTGATTCGCCGCAGATTGTTGATTTTCTGAATCGTCAAGATCGTCAGCCATAATTTCATGTAGCGCTTTGCGCTAAAGTCAAAACTAATATTTTTTTAAAGTGCCGCTTTGCGGCACTTTAAAAGATTTCTCCGTATTAGAAGGAAGTTTCTGAAGCCACAATCATTGAGCCAACGCCGCTATTAGTGAAGATTTCTAGCAATAGGGAATGGGGGATACGACCATCGACAATGTGCGCCGCCTTGACCCCTTGAGCTAGCGATCGCACGCAACACTGCACTTTGGGAATCATGCCGCCGCTAACCACATTTTCACTCATCAGTTCTCGCGCTTTATGGATCGTCAAACTGCGATAGAGCGTGCTGGGATCTTTGTAATTATGGAGAATCCCTGCAATGTCAGTTAGTAGGATCAATTTTTCGGCTCCCAAGGCGGCGGCGAGTTCTCCTGCAACGGTGTCGGCATTGATATTGTAAGACTGACCAGTTTCATCAGTTGCCACACTCGACACAACAGGAATATGTCCTGCTTCGAGCAGAGTCGAGAGCAGTCCGATATTAATGCCACTGACTTCACCGACAAAGCCGATCGCATCATTGCCTTGAGGACGGGCGCGGATCAGGTTGCCATCTTTGCCACACAAACCCACACCAGAACCACCCGCAAGGTTAATCATCTCCACGATTTGTTTATTGACGCGCCCCACTAGCACCATTTCTACAACTTCCATCGTCTCAGCATCGGTGACGCGCAAACCATCGATAAATTGGGGTTTGATGTTGAGCTTGGTGAGCCATGTATTGATTTCGGGACCGCCGCCATGCACTAATACAGGGCGCAATCCCATAAATGACATGGTAACGACATCGCGGATCACGTCCTGTCGCAGGCTTTCTTCTTTCATCGCCGCGCCACCATATTTGACGACAATGGTACGCCCTGCAAATTGCTGCATGTACGGCAGGGCTTCACTTAGAACCTGAACGCGATCGCTGTCTGTTAGCATTTAACGCCTCGACTATTCTTGAAATACTTTGATTATTAACCTTACAACCTCAAATACGCAATAGATAAGCGATTTAGATTGCTTATTAGTATTTCATGACTTTTACGAATATCTGTCCTAGCTTACAGATAAATACTTTCTTAAGATGCATCTTTCACAGTTTTCTTGTGTTTCCCTGACCAGAAATAGCCAATTAGCTCTGCTTTGCTGGTGTTACTGTAAGGTTTATCCATTTGGTTACTTGTCTCACTTTTTACTAAAACTATCGTTATCTATTTCGTTGCACATCTTGCTCATTTTGTCAATGCATAAGTTCTATGAATAAAGAATTTAAAAGGCAACTTAGAAAAATACTGCTCGCTCAGCGCTGTCAAATTCCCCATGTGATTTGGCAACAAAAAAATCAATCTCTCTGCGATCGCCTTAGCTATTGGCAAGTTTTTCAACAAGCCCAAAATATTTTAGCTTTTACCAGTTTTCGACAAGAACCAGATTTAAGTAATCTTTGGCAAAGATTTTCTAATAAAAATTGGGGCTTTTCGCGCTGTGTCGTCACAGATCTTGACAAAGACTTAATTTGGCATCAAGTACCGATCGCCGATTTCGAAAGCAACATGCAATTAGGAGCTTTTAATATCCTTGAACCTCGCCACGACTTGCCACTTATGGAGCTAGAGCATATTGATTTAATTTTGATCCCCGCGATCGCTGGCGATCGCCAAGGTTACAGACTAGGCTATGGGGGCGGCTTTTACGATCGCTGGCTACCCAACTCGACAGGATTTAAAGCAGGAATTGTTTTTGATCAATTTTATATAGACACTCTGCCCCATGATGTTTGGGACGTGCCATTAGATGCGATCGTTACCGAAATTGACTATCACTACAGCGCTTTGATTTGCCATATTTAAAAAGGCTTCCAATCTGGCGATCGCAACATTTTGAAATGCTCAAGTCGATAGTGAAAGTAACTATGATCAAGCTTGCTGTGATTATGCACGATCGCTGATTTGACACTGATCGCCCATGACCAAATCTGAGCAACTTGCATTAGAGACTGCATACAGCTCAGTTCGATAGCATCAAGTGGTTGTACTGATTGATAACTTTGCAAAAAAGCTTTACGGACGCTAGGGCTAAGCCCCGCTTGCAAAGTAACTTGTAAAAACTTGGCAATGTCAAACGATCGCCATCCATAGCCACATTGATCAAAATCAAACAAAGTGATTTCATTAGTTTCCGTAAAATGGACATTTCCACTATGGGGATCGCCCCAGCACACACTCCAAATCGGCAAGGTTTGGGGCAGATGACAGATTTGAGTCTTGATTTCAGCGATCGCCTCATGCATATACGATCGCGCCGCTTCAGCCAAAAATGGTGACAGATCTTGCAATGAGTCATCTAACAAATATTCCACAGTCAAATGTGGGCGATCGGCTTGACATTGAAAATTTTGCGCGGTGCGATGTAGCTTGGCTAAGGTTTCGCCCAATCTTTCCGCCTGAACTTTGTTGAGATCGCCGATCGCCACTTTACCTGCGGCATAAGTAAATAGCGATGCATAACGATTGCCTTCAGGAGCCGTAATTTCGATGGTGAGTTGCCCATCTTGAGTGGAGAGGGGATGGGCGACAGGAATGTAATGTTTATGCAAAAAAGATAATAATTCTAACTCAAATTCAATTTCGGCTTTAGAACGCCAATGGGCATGAGATACTCGCAGGACGTAGCGCCGATCGCTAGTTTCGACTAGATAGATATCGCTTAGTCCACGCATCCAAAATACACAACTGACAATTTTCCCCACTTCGTAGCGAGATAAAATGCGATCGACTAAGGCTTGTGGCGCTAGGGTTGAATAAGTAATCGGAAAAAACAGGTCAGACATAACTACGCATAGCTGCAAATATGGCGATCGTCAATTAGTTAATTTTTTGCAATTACTAACGTATATCGCAGAGTCAGTCTTTAAAGTGTTTATCAAAAACCAAAATCTAACCAAAAAACAAGCGACGGCGCGTTGCGCTGACTTAAGACCCCAAGAGATTTTTGAAAGCACGGCTACGCCGCGCTTTCAAAAATCCCTTTGTACTACTTAAAGCCTAGTCGGTGAGACGCTCAAATGTTTCGCGCATCTTCAGTCCGACAATAACTTGCAACAGTCCAGTCCCGTTATTAGAACCAGGATAATCAGGATGTTTCCGTAACAGTTCCGTCATTTCGCCGTAATACTTAGTGCTGATACTGCTGAGATGATTTTCAATATAGACCATCTCATCAAGGCGATCGAATTGTCCATCAATCTCCAAAACGCTCGCAGGTTGACCAGCCCAGCTATCTGGACCTGAAAACAACTTAATACCTGGATAAGAACAGGTCAGCTTTGTCCCACAAGGAATCCAAGAAATCGTTGAACCTTCATCAAATAAATAAGCTGGCTGCAACCCCTCTAGACCACAGCGTTGAATTAGCCGAACTCGTAAAACCTTCCGCTCCGTATCATTAGGAATCAGATTGGTTGGCAAAATCTGGATCACCATATCTGCATGAGATTTTTGGGGATCGATGTATGCTTCAAAATCAGGTTTGCGAGAGGCGATCGCCTGAGTGACATCAGCAAGGGTATGACCACGCTCGGCCATATCGCGTTGGATTTTCCAAGCAACTTTGACTTCATCACTAAGATCAAGGTAAATGCTGAAATCAATTAGTTCACGCACGCGCTCGTCATAAAGAGGATGTAAACCCTCGATCACGATCACCTTATTCGGCTCAATTAGTTCAGGCGCATCAAGCATCCCTGTTTCATGGTTGTAGATCGGTTTCATCACCGATGTACCTTCTTTAAGCGCTTTGACTTGCTCATACATTAAGTCAAAATTATTCGCACGCGGATCAAGAGCCGTAATCCCTGTTTGCTTACGTTGTTTGCGATCGAGGCTATGATAGTCATCCAGACAGATCACAGTCATAAATTCTTCGCCGAATAGATCATTTAATCTGCGTAAAAATGTGGACTTTCCACATCCAGAGTCCCCTGCGACGGCGATCACAACAACGCGATTGGGCTTACTGCTCATAATTCTGAACCGATCCTTATAAAAATTGTATTTATTATCACTTCTTGCTCAAGACTAAATCTACCAAAATGAGGATACGCATACAAGGTTAATTCAAAAATAGCCGTAAATATTTTTGTTGCTACGTTGACACTCCTCAGCCTGAGGGCGCGAACATTTCTGATTTAGCGAGACAGCTTACCGATCGGACTCACAAAAATAATACGAGAGATTGAAAGCTCAGTGTCTTCAGCCCTGAGATAAAAGTCGGATGAGCGAATTTATTCGCTTTGAGCAGAACTTTCACTTTTAATTACATCCCGATCAGAGAGAAGTAGGCAATTCTTATTTTGGTTGGTGACAGGTGATGCAATGGAATGCGCCGCCGCCTAAGAGAATATGTTTGGCACTTAGCCCGATCGCTTTACGAGTGGGGAAATGCTTGGCTATTTCTTGAACTGCTAGTTGATCATTGACCGAACCATAGGTGGGAATAATCACGCTGTCGTTGGAGATATAGAAGTTGAGATAACTGGCGGGCATGATTTCACCTTCATCATCGAGAACTAAATGTGGAGATGGAATCTTAACCACATTTAATTTGCATCCCTTGGCATCGGTCATCGTTGATAGTTGCGTGGCAATATCTATGAGAACTTGATAATTTGGATCATCGCGATCGCTTGGCTGCATACACATGACGGTGTGCGGGGCGATAAAGCGG
>JANODY010000122.1:0-19235 GCA_031412945.1 Cyanobacteria bacterium SOY_65_metabat_81 | reverse complement strand
TGGTCTGGTCTTGCTTTTGCTTAGCTTTTACCAGACCATTTTTTCTTTTTTTGCCTCTTCTTTATTACCTATTTTCTTGTCCGTCTTTTTTCATGTAATCTACGCTTTTTATCCCTTTTTGAAAAATGAAACCACCCTGCTTTTTAAGGGGGGCTGGGGGGGATCTCAAGCAATTCTTAAACGGGTCTAGCCTAGACAAATTCAGCTTCGATCGCCTCAGGTTGTGGTTGCGGACGTGGATCAAACTCGAATAGCGAGTAAACCACATCGCGGCGGATTTGGGTCATCATGTCCAAGAAGATTTCGTAACCTTCGCTCTTATACTCGATCAATGGATCTTTTTGTCCATAGCCGCGCAAACCCACCGATTCGCGCAAGGACTCCATCGCTTGTAAATGATCGCGCCAGAGGGTGTCAATGCGCTGCAAAATAAAGAATCGTTCAGCTTGGCGCATTAAGCCAACTTGCAAACCTTCCACTTGGGCTTCCTTGATTTCATAGGCGCGGCGCACTTCTTCACGCAAGAAGGCTTGCATCTCAGGCAAAAACATCTCATCAAGCTGCTCTGGTTCAAGATCTTGCAAGAGATTCACAAATTCCTTGATTTTTTTGACCATCGCCACTAGATTCCATTCTTCAGGTGGAAGCTCTGGATTGACATAGGCATTAACGATGTCATCCATAGTGCGTTCGGCATACTCAATGACGCGATCGCGCAAGTCTTCACCCTCAAGCACCCGACGACGCTCAGCATAAATGGCGCGGCGCTGATTGTTCATCACCTCGTCATATTCAAAAACTTGTTTACGAATGTCGTAATAATAAGTTTCGACTTTCTTTTGCGCGTTCTCTAATGCACTAGTCAACATTCCCGAACTAATCGGCATGTCTTCTTCAACACGGAAAGCATTCATCAAACCTGCCACGCGATCGCCAGCAAAAATCCGCATCAAGTTATCTTCAAGACTCAAGAAAAATCTGGTCGAACCAGGGTCGCCTTGACGACCGCAACGACCGCGCAACTGGTTGTCTACACGTCGAGATTCGTGGCGTTCAGTCCCGATGACATGCAAGCCGCCGAGTTTGGTCACATCGTTATGTTCGGCTTTAGTGACCTGTTCGTATTCATGCTTGATCGCCACAAAAGCATTTCGCAATTTTTGAATAACTTCATCATCGGTCGGAGCTTTTTCAGAAGCCACGGCGATCATTTCTTCGGCTTCCAGTTCCGATTGGCTCATGCGTCCCATTTTATCTACAGCAAAATCAACCGCCTCTTTGAGCAAGTTTTGAGCATCTTGAGAAAGTTCGCAAGGATAAAGACTATCGGATACTTTCCAAGTCTTTTTCTTTTTGACTTCCGAAATTTCGCCAAATCCTTGTCCTTTTTGAGGGCGATCGCCAAACATGCGCTGACCTTCATTGGTGAAGTCGTCGTCATCTTCAGGACGAACAATCTGCGGCATAAAGCTTTCACGCACTTTTAGACGCGCCATATAGTCGGCGTTACCACCAAGGATAATGTCAGTACCACGACCAGCCATATTTGTGGCGATCGTGATTGAGCCTTTGCGACCCGCTTGAGCCACGATTTCGGCTTCACGCTCCACGTTCTCAGGCTTAGCATTCAAGAGATTATGAGGAATATCTTTTTCACTTAGCAAACGAGCCAGTACTTCGGACTTCTCCACACTGGTAGTTCCGATCAAAACGGGGCGACCTGATTCGTGCATTTCCCGACATTCTTCAGCAACAGATCGCCATTTGGCAGCTTCAGTTTTGTAAACCACATCCGACCAGTCACCGCGTCCACTCTTTTGATTGGTGGGCATGGTCGTAACTTCAAGATTATAGATTTTACCCAGTTCCGCTTCTTCGGTCTTAGCCGTGCCCGTCATGCCGCCTAGTTTGGGATAAAGCAGGAAGAAGTTTTGATAAGTAATCGTAGCAAGGGTTTGGGTTTCATTTTCGATGGTTACGCCTTCTTTGGCTTCGATCGCTTGATGCAAACCATCACTCCAACGGCGGCCGGGCATGACCCGCCCTGTAAATTCATCAACGATGGTGACTTCACCTTCACGGACGATGTAGTTAACATCACGCAGGAATAATTCTTTAGCTTTGAGCGCGTTAAACACATAATGCGCCCAAGGATCAGCTTGGTCAAACAAATCGGTAACTTTGAGCAGATTTTCGGCAAGCTCAAAACCTTCATCGGTCATGACCACGTTGCGCTGTTTTTCGTCTACTTCGTAGTGGGTTTCTGGTTGCATTTGATCGGCGATCGTCACTGCCCCAATGTATTTTTCGGTGGGGCGCTCGACCATTCCCGAAATAATCAGAGGTGTACGGGCTTCATCAATTAGGATCGAATCAACTTCATCAATGACACAAAAGTTAAACGGACGCTGCACCACTTCTTCGATGCTAGTCGCCATATTGTCGCGCAAGTAATCAAAACCAAGCTCACTATTGGTGGCGTAGGTGATATCACAGTTATAGTTTTTGCGCCGCTCGAATGGCTCCATCGAGTTTTGGATCAAGCCGACAGACATCCCCAAAAAGCGATGCACCTGCCCCATCCATTCCGCGTCACGACGGGCGAGGTAATCATTCACCGTGACCACATGCACGCCTTTGCCTGAGAGGGCATTGAGATAGCTCGGCAATGTCGCTACGAGGGTTTTGCCCTCTCCTGTCTTCATTTCGGCAATTTCGCCACGATGCAAGATCATGCCGCCGAGCATCTGCACATCATAATGACGCAGCCCCAAAACGCGGGTCGCGGCTTCACGGACTACGGCAAAAGATTCAGGCAGTAAGTCATCGAGGGGTTCGCCTTGTTCTAGTCGTTGTTTAAACTCTCCTGTTTTTGCTTGTAATTCGCGATCGCTCAGCGCCGCTAACTCTGGGGCTAGAGAGTTGATGAGAGCCACGTCAGGACGGAGTTTGTCGAGCTTGCGCTTATTAGGATCGCCAATCAGGTTTTTTAGGTTAAACATAGCTACCGAATGCAGTTAAAACAGAGGAAAAACAGGGAGATGCGCCAAACGTGATATTTAATCCGATTTTGGACTACAGACTATATATTAACCGACTGTTGGGAACACAAGCCTCGGTGATCATAAATTTGGGTTGATCTCCCTCTGTTCTAGGGGACTTCCATAAAATAATTGATCCCAAAATAACAAGAGCATCACGATCGCGAGGCTCTTGCTGTCTTAACCCTGAAAAAGAAAGGTTCAAAAACTATAACTGCGGCTCAATTCCCGCCGCCCGAAGTTGGGCGATCAGGGCTTCATTGCGTTGACGCTCTTGTTGAGCGATTAGCCGCTCTTGTTGAGCAATTATGCGCTCCTGCTCAGTGGTTTCCCATCCTGTTAGCAATAAATTGCCGTCTGAGTCCCACCAACGCAGCCAAGGTAAATCTAAGTTTTGATAAACGCCTTGCCAAATACCAATCTCTACACCTAAGTCATCAATGACGTAATGTCCGCGCTGATTGGCAGTCACTAGCTCAAATCGATTGGCAACATGGCGATATAACTCAATGCTAGATTTTTGCACCTCGTAAATACCATAAAAAGCAGGGCGAATTACCTGTTCATAAACAAAAAATTTGCCCACCCAAGGCGTGCGATCGCGTTCTTCTTTTCCTGTACCCGACACAAATTCTAAAATAATCAACGGCGCGATAAATTCTTGCCACAGCACATAAGATCGGCGCGGTTGACCATTCAGATTTGGTGGCACATTCGGCACATAAAACCAATCGGGGGCTTCAGCACCTTTTTCGGGTGGTTCAGTCATCCGCCAATAAATGCCAGAATCCTGCCCGATCGCATACTGCCCGTCAGGATGTCGCTGTTGCAGAGTCGGCTCAATCGAATCAGTCAACAAGATGCTTTGTGGATGCTCTTGAAAATTTTTCACAAATGTACCGTCAGATTCGGGAAGTTGGGTATGGTCGGGCAGGGTAACAGGATCAGTCGAAGGATCTAAGGTGAAGGTCATGGCTTATCCTCATGTCGATATGATTATTTTAGTCGCAATGGATCGGTCTATTTGACATGTCTGAAACCCCAATTTTAAGTATTTGTATTCCAGCTTATAATCGTCCGCTTTGGTTCCGCCGCGCCTTGACTTCTATTGTGGTGGGGAATGAGCCATATGCATCGTCTATTGAAATCATTGTGACGCGGGCGCGGACGTTGGCAAGAGTTTCGGCGCGTGATGGGTTTGTTGGAGATGCGATCGGTCACAGAGTTGATTTGTCCGCAGCAGTGGTGGTTAATGCGATCGGGTTTTAGGATGCTAGGGAGATTGATTGGTAAAAAAGCGTGCTTTTCGGATTGATGGTGTGTTTATATCGGCACAATTCGCTATATTTCGTATCGCTACTCCCTTCCTAGTGAAAAATTAGGCGTTGCGGCGCTTCGCGCCGCAACGCTAAATCTTGGTTTTTAATGCCTAATTTCATAGCGGGAAGGGAGTATATTTCGTAGCTCAAAACTGGGGAAGCCTGTTAAAATCGAAGTCATGCAACACCTCGATTGAACAAGCTATGGTCAATATTACCTATGCCAAGAATCGAATTCTTCCCACAGCCGAAGAATTGCCATCGTCAGACGAAACACCAGTGGATAACCAGTTACAAAACGACATTCCCAATTTATTGCTAAGTATATTAGCTTCTATCTGGGGCGATCGTGATGATTGGTATTTTGGTGTGGATATGGCTGTCTATTACAATCCTGACGAGCCGGCGATCGTGCCTGATGGATTTTTGGCGATCGGGGTCAGCCATGATACGGGTGAGAGAGGGAGACTCAGCTATGTGTTGTGGGAAGAGCAGAACGTTATGCCACTGTTGAGTTTAGAGGTTATTTCAGAACGCTATGGCAGTGAGTATGAGAACAAGTTTGTCGATTATGAAGCATTAGGGATTCTCTACTACGCGATTTACAATCCTTTTAGTGGTCGCAGAGGGCGTTTTAAAAATAGACAAAGATTAGAAGTTTATCGGTTGACTTCAGGGAAATATGAACTTTTACCCTCTAAAAATAATCGTGTTTGGTTGCCAGAAATTAGCTTGGCGCTTGGCTATGAGCAGGGAAATCATCTTGCTTGGTGTCGTGAATGGTTGTATTGGTATGACAAATCAGGTGCTCGAATACTAAGCGATCGCGAAGATGCAAATATGGCTAAGGCAATCGCCAATCGGGAGCGGCTAATTGCTATTCAAGAGCGACTAATTGCTAGTCAAGAGCGTATTGCTAAGCAAGAGGCTGAGGCGATCGCTGGTCAAGAACGACTAATCGCAAATCAAGAGCGGCTAATCGCAAATCAAGAACGTATTGCCAAAGAACTATCTGAGCAAAAAGCACAACGGTTTGCGGAAAAGTTAAAAGCGTTGGGGATTAACCCCGATGAGGTTTAAGCGATCGCCTAAGATTGCTAATGAGGATGTGGCGATCGAGTCGGCCAAAGCTTTAATCGCTCAAACCCGTGAGCAGATCGATGATTCTGGCTTTCAGCAAATAGTGCTAGACTTGGTGAAGTCGGTTTTAGTTTATAAACTTGGTAAAGAAAAAGAGCAGGAGTTGAAAATTATGTTTACTAAAGAAGACATGAGAAAGGCTTGGCTGGTTCAGGAGTTTATGGAAGAGGCTAAGCTTGAAGGCAAGGCTGAAGGTAAAGCTGAAGGCAAGGCTGAGGGGGTACAGGAGGCTGTACGGTGGGTGGCTGTTAATATGCTTAAAATAGGTATATCTGCTGAGCAAGTAGCTGTTGCTACTGGACTAACTGTGGAGCAGGTTCAGAAGTTGTTGAACTAGTACCTTTCAATCTCTGTGGCGTTTGACAAAAATAATGGCGATCGCTGCTAGTTTACCAATGCGATCGCCTGTACTTCCAAGCTTCATATCAAATATTTGGCGATCGCTTTTGCTAATAATGGTTCTCTAATATTTAGCCTATGACTATTTGATAAATATTTTAGGTGATCTCGGCGATTCTATTCCATGTATATTTTGTCTGTAGCTTTTGGTTGCCATTTTGTCCCATTTTTAGCGCTTGGTTTGGATTCAGAAGAATCTGACAAATTGCATCAGCAATTTCTAGAGGATTTTGATTAACAAGATAGCTGTTAGTACCATCATCGGCATCATCAATTACTTCAGAGACGGCCAGAATGTTACAACCGATTACGGGTTTATCGAAATACGATACTGGTTTCGTGTAATGAAATGCCAGAACCTATATATAGACAGAACTCTAGGATTATAGTGTAATTTAGGTTTGAGAGATCTTGAGGGAGAGAATCGGGCTTCTAGCCTTCTTCCTTGGAATCCTCTGGCATTCGGATGGATCGCCAAATTTCTGTATTCGTCTCTCAGCAGTCTTTTTCAACTCTCATCAGGCGGAACCAGTACCCACGATCCAGAGATCGCAGAGTTTATTTTAAGCATGTAAAAATAGATCAAAATAGATCATTAAAATAAATTTCAATTATTAAACAGTGGATATTTGTACTTATGAAAATATTAGTTATTCATAATCGATATCGAATTCGCTCTGGAGAAGACAAAGTTTTTGACCAAGAAGTGTCTTTATTAAATGCATATGGTAATAACGTACAAACTTGGACTGTAGATAATCAACAGATTAGAGATAAAGGGCTATTTAATTTATTAAAGCTAGGTATTAGTACGATTTGGTCACAGAGATCTTATCGGATGATGCTTAAAAAACTAGATGACTTTAAACCAGATATAGTTCATGTACATAATATTATTCCCTTACTATCGCCATCTATTTTTCATGCATGTCATTTCTATGGAGTCCCTATCATACAAACACTGCATAATTATCGTTTAGCTTGTCCCGTGGGAACTTATTATCGTGATGGACAAGTTTGTATATCCTGCTTAGACAAGTCATTATTGGCTAGTATTTATTATGGATGTTATCGCAATTCTCGCTTACAAACAGCAATAATAGCGATTATGTTACAGACTCACCGATGGCTAGGAACATGGAAATATAAAGTAAATGCCTATATTGTCGTCAATCAGTTTCTCAAGGAGAAAATAGTAGAAGTTGGTATCCCCAAAGAAAAAATTTATGTCAAGCCAAATTTCATTAATAACGACTTAAAATCAGATGCTCAAAATGATATAGAATTTGGCTCTTATTATCTTTTTGTCGGTCGTTTAGTAGAAGAGAAAGGAATTAGATGGTTGCTGGAAAACTATACAAGTATAAATAGTAAGTTTCCATTGGTAATAGTAGGAGAAGGTGACTTATTAGAATTAGTGAAAAGCTATGCTGCTATTAACCCACTTATTAATTATGTGGGTAGCCAATCTCAAGAACAAGTATTAAAATGGATGCAGAAAGCGATCGCTCTTATTTTTCCTTCGCTATGGTATGAGTGCTGTCCATTAACAATTATTGAAGCTTATAGTCAAAAGCTTCCTGTGATTGGAGCAAATCAAGGAGCTATAAGCAATCTAGTTAAGACAAATAAAACAGGATTACTGTTTGATTCTTTGGATGTAAATTCTATAAAAGAAAAGATAGCATATATTGAATTTGATCAAAATCGTTGGATTGATTTTAAGTTTTGTATGCATTCTTTTATTGACACTCTATTTTTAAAGGATTATAACTATTCTTATCTGGTTGATCTATACAAAAAAATCATAAGTCAGAATAAAAACAAATCTACGAATTAAATTATTACAGGAGTAATAGTTCTCATACTAAATATAAAATTATTTGTGAATAACTGCTTGTAGAGCTGCACCTAGTCCAAATATAGGAGTTAATTTATATATAGAAGTAGCAATTATCCGAATATATATATTCCATGTTGATATTACTTCTATTCTATAAGGAGCATTTGTGAGTATTTTAAATTCTTCAAAGCCAGCAATTGTTAAACTATTAGCTAGCGAATTTGAAGTGTAGTAGTTTATATGTTCAGGAGGAATTATACTTGACCATTTTTTACCCTTGATTTTAGCTCCGAGACTACCAAAATTTGGTGTTTCTATAAATATTAACCCTCCAGGCTTGAGTAATTTTCTGATTTTAATTAAGGTAGTCATAGGATCAATCAAGTGTTCGATAACATGATAAATAGTAATCAAGTCAAAAGAGGATTCTGGCAAATCTAAAGATAGGATATCTCCAACTAAAATGCGATCGCGAATATTGATGTCAGATTGCTCGGCAGCGATTGGGGAAAGCTCTGTACCAGTAACTTGCCATCTATCTGCGATCGCAAGAGATAGTAAATCACCCAAACCACAACCAATATCTAAAAAAGTTTTATTTGACTGCTTGAGTAAATTAGGTTGATATGTAGCAATTATTTTTTTTAATTCCAGATATCTATTTTTAGTGAAATCTTGACTAGTCATGACACTCTGTTCATAATCATGGCGATAAGATTTTTGATTATAGAAATCAGATAATTCTTCTGCGGTAGGACGAGGAATATAAAACGCTAACTGACAATTTTGGCATTTTATAAGTCTACCTTTATCAAGACTATACAAATTCTTGTGTTGATTCTTTTTACAAACTGGACATTCTGAAATCTTAAAATCAATCATTAAAATAACCCCCTTAGTTTGTGATTAATTCTTGAGTATAGGCTAAACATATTTTCATAAGTAAAGTTATCAGCTTGGGTATCGCGAATAACAAAAGGAGGATGTTTTAAAGGGAAATCCATCGCTTCAGTAGGCATATTTGCAAAGGGACTATTCTTATTTTTTGTATGTGTGCTTGATTGGCGATCGAAACCAATATTAGAAACTAAATTTTGATTTGGCAGAATCGTTAAACCACTTTGCAACCAACAACTTAGCGTCCATCGATAGTCCCACGCATCAAATTTTCCCATGTATGTCTGTTGAAACTTATGTCTCCAGTATTTTGCCGCCGCCTTATTTTGTAAAATATCATTTAACCAATCATAATCACGAACAGTTTCCCATAATTTCATATCCACATCATAATGCTGCCAAGCACGCCGCCAAGTAGCCCAGCCCCAGCAATGATTGTATAGAGAGTAGTAATAACTATAATTTGTGCGGGTTCTACCAAACTGAAAGTTATCACCAGATATTGAAAAAATACGGCGATCGTCTCGATATCTATTTAGTAATTCTTCACAAAATGGAAAGAAAGAGCGATCGGGTAAACAATCATCTTCAAGAATAATTGCTGATTCAACTTGACTAAATACCCAGTCTAGCCCTGTAGATATTCTCTGTTTAGATCCTAAGTTAGTTTCGGCATAGTTTTTAAATACTTGGCAATTCCACTCTGTTTGATCAAGGAATTGACGTACTGCTTGACATTTTTTATAGTCATCAGCTGTATTTTCTCTAGGTGCATCAGCAATCAAGAAGACTTGTGCTGGCTGTGCTTGTAAAATGCTTGCAACAATTTTTTTGGTTTGTTCAAGGCGATTATAAACAATTAAAACTATGGGTGTTTTTGTCATTTTTTGAAATGTTTAAAATATTGGTGATATAAATATTTGAGAAGTCTCAACAAAAAAGATGGGGTGTAAATGCGAACTATTCTTTCTATAAAAAGCTTAAAGGTTTTCTTGGGTTGATAGTTATGCCAAGGAGTCAGAGCTAAATATTTGTAATATTCTTGTTTATAGGGATGATTATCTATATAATCCCAAGGTTTATGCATCCCTGTATAGTGAATAATTGCTGGATTAGTGATTGCCTCTTGCAGTTCTTGACTTCTATTCTGATCTCTAATCTCAAAGAAATTACTCTGTAGGTTCCATCTTAAAGGTAATAATAAATAGTCATCATATAAAATTGCGTTGAGGCTATCCTGATCCCAGAATACTGTGCGATGGGGATTATCTTGCAAAAATTGTATTAATTTTGTTGATGTATCATTTACACGCCATTTATATAGATTTATCAGTAATATTCCTGCATTGAAGTATAGCGATTCTTTAGGCATAATGCCTTGTAAATGGATTCTATCAACTAACAAAGTTCTAACGGCTGCTATGGAATAATTTTTGATATCAAAATCCCAAAGTCTAGAAATATCTTCCTTAACAATCAGATCGCAATCAAGGTACAAAACTTTGTTGATATGGTTAGGAAATAAAGAAGGAATAGAAATGCGGTAATAGGTAGCATGAGTAATGTGATGGCTAATCTTAAATTTTGAGTATATTTGTGTATCTATTTCTAAATAATTGATACTAGCTTGATATTTGTTTTTTAAGAAGTCATCAATTCTCTTTTTGTTTTCTAGGCTGATTCCGCCATCAATAACATTTAGTTTTATATTCTCTCTATTAGATATATTTTCTAATAAAGAACATAACATCACCCCTAGATGCTGAACATATTTGTCATCACATGCTGCAACTATTTCTATTCTTTCTGAATTTATTTGCATAAGTTGTTATCTAGAAAAATGTTCTATCCACGATCGCAAGTATCCATAGGCTTCACCGAGATTAATAATTATCCATGACATCAGGTATATTTTTATTATTGTAGTTAAAGATATTTGTTGATATGGGAATGACAATAGTTTCCAGTTTGGTTTGCGTAGTGCGATCGCTATTTTAATACATCTTAATGGGTGTTTCCATCCATATTTACCTGCCCACTTGGGATTTTGTTGACATAAGATAAAAGTCCCCTTGCCATTTCTTGCTGACTTATGCCACATTTCCTTAAAGGTTTGGCGGGGGGGATGCCAGACGATCGCTTTATCAGCGTAGACGACAGAGATACCTTGTTTAGCTGCTCGGATGCCAAATTCCATATCTTCCATTTCAGCAAAGTCTTGATTGAACAAGCCTATTTGTTTAAATACCGATCGCTTAACAAATAGATTTCCAGTCATACATGCATTTACATATTTAACGGCAGTCTCTTGATCAAAGAAAAATAAAGCATCGATCAAAGCATAAATTGAACTATCGGGGAAGAGTGGTCTAACTCCAATTTTGCCGCCAATTCTATCAGCACCAGTTTCTTGGATTGCTTTAATACCTTGACTGAGCCAATCCTTCTCAGGGATGCAATCACCATCGATAAAAGCAATGATATCTCCTGTGGCAATTTCAATGCCTTTATTACGGGTTGCTGCTGCATTCTGAATATCTTTTTGGCAAACAATAAGAACATTAGAAAATTCTTGAACAACTCTGTCAGAATTATCTTTTGAGTTATTATCAACAACAATAATTTCTATTTCTCCTACATAATCTTGTTGTTGTAATTTTGTTAAAGTTTCTCCTAAGGTATAAGCACAATTATAAACTGGAATAACAATACTAATTTTGGGGTATTTGATCATATTTTTTTGTTTTTAACAAATAATAAATTAAGAAAATTTTGCTTGTATCGAGAGAGATTATATCTTAGAGAAAGTGGCAAAAATCTTAAGGCAGTAATTAAAGTAATTGGAATAATAAAATAGATTGTATAGTAAGCTAGAAAGCTTATTATTCCCAAAAATTTGCCATATTCTGCTTCATTAAGTTCTAGCCATACTTTCCAACTATAAAGTGAGCGTGGCTCAAAAAAAAGCCGAATTATATCAAGAGGAGATCCATTTTTAAGTAACCAGCGTTGAGGTGAAACGCTAGATTCGCCGCACAAATTAAAATTTAAATATTTGTTTACAACAAATATTTTAAATCCAGATTTTCTTGCTTTGATTAAATAACTTGAATCTCCTCCATAATGAGGAACTGTATAAGAATTAGGATAGTTTATTTTATTGATAACTGCTCTAGGAATACATACTAAGTTTCCACTAAGCAAATCGCATTGTATAATTTCTCCTTTAGGGCAATCTAGCATGTGATGATTCATCCATTGTTTTCTTTTTCCACCAAAGCAAATTATATTGTGATTATTGAAATCTACACCTTGACAACCGATAATCGAATCAATATGAGTTTTGCAAAATGAAACTAAGTCATCAAATGTATGAGAATCTACTAAACAATCATCATTTAGCCAAATAAAATATTCTGCGCCTTTCTCATAGGCATATTCCATTCCCTGTTTAATTGCACCTGTCCACCATAAATTACCATCTCCCGCCAATATAATCACAGATGGATAACTGGAATTAATCTCTTCACTAGTTCCGTCCGTTGAACCATCATCGACAACAATTACATGATATTTTTTTAGATCACCATTTTTGTCCAATGTGTCTAAACATTGAATTGTGATCGCTTTGCGATTATGGACTGGGATAATAACATAGACATTCTGTCTACTCATGGTCATTCAGGGGAAAAGTTTTGATCTAAAATGTCTGTTAATTGGCTAACTTATTAACTATGTCTGATGCCAACGCGATCGCCCTGCTTAACCTCAAACGACACATCCTTAAACGCCCAAAACTCCTCATGGGCAGGATCTTCAATTTTTTTTGTGGGATGCAAAATTTTTTGTTTTAACGAATTAGCACCATTAGCGATCGCATCTCGCAATGTACTGTAACGCTCTTGGCGCTGATGCCCAATCACATAGCGCTTACTCAAATTTTCGACCTTAATCACCGTATCTGACATATTTAAATTAGAAAAACATAAAATTTGCTAGATTGAAAGAAAATCATTAATATCAACTTGTGCTTGTTTCAAAATATTATGCAAAGTTCCCTCTTTTATTTCCTGATGGTGAGGGATTGTTGTTTTGATAAGAAAATACTGATAACCTTCCCATGATTTATCGACTCAGCATCAAAGGATGTTCAAATTCTTTGGGAATAGTTACAGAAGTTAACCGAGATTCTTTTTCACCATTCTCTAATTCTATAAACATAGGCACTAGATTAGCAGCAATTTCTAAAACCACTTCAATGGTATCGGGTGCATCTCAGTTTTGCAATGAGTAATTATACTTAGGGTTAAAAGTCACTAAAATCGTTGGATTTTGCAATACCAACGCATAAAAAATGAACGAAATTTATGATATTTTCTTTTTGTTGAAGTCTGAAATGTTGAATTTTCGTTGTGAGTACTTATAATTATTGCAAAACTGAGATGAACCCGACTGCACTGGTGATACTGCTTTCAAAAACATAAGCCGATAAGTCATTGTTTGGTACTGGTTCCGCCTGATGAGAGTTGAAAAAGACTGCTGAGAGACGAATACAGAAATTTGGCGATCCATCCGAATGCCAGAGGATTCCAAGGAAGAAGGCTAGAAGCCCCATTCTCTCGCTCAAGATCTCTCAAACCTAAATTACGCTATAATCCTAGAGTCCTTTCTATATATAGGTTCTGGCATTTCATTACACGGAACCAGTACCAAAAATCTCCCTTGATGGATACTTAACAAGGTTTCGGCTAATGAACCTTCACCTTTGGGAATCTTAAACCAACTCCTTCCCAATCTATAAGCTACTCCTGTAACTGTAGTTAGAAAAAGTGGCAAAAATAAGATACTCCCTTCCCACTAAAGAAATAGACATATAAAACCAAGAATTAGCGTTGCGGCGCGAAGCGCCGCAACGTCTAGTTTTTCACTGGGAAGGGAGTAGGAGCAATGAAGCGGTGAATTTTGCGCCAGTTGAGTTTTTTCATAATTAGTTGGCTGTGCGGGAGTTGATTTGCCTGAATGAGTTGATTATGTCAAGCAAAAGTAAAGAACTCGGAAAGACAATGCTAATCGCAGGGAAATTTCACGCTAAAACAACTACCCAATCCGATCGCACTGCTGACATTGATTACCGCACCATGTCTATGGGCGATCGCCTGAGCAATTGATAAACCCAAACCTGAGCCACCAGACCTACGGTTACGAGCGCGATCGGCTCGCCAAAAACGCTCAAATATATGTTCTAAATCTTCAGCAGCAATGCCGATACCTGTGTCAGTGATATTTATATCTAGGAAATTTTCTTGTTCAGTCAAATTAACTTGAATTTCCCCTGATTGTGGTGTGTAGGCGATCGCATTTTCCAGTAAATTCATGAATAGTCTGCGAATTTGCTGCGGATCGCCATAAATATTGGCTTGATCTAGGTTTATCTCATGGAGATTGGTGCGTAATGCGATCGCCTTTGCCTGAATTTGCGGTTCTAGCATCGCTAATAAATCTTCTAGTAACTCGCTAGGTGAAAACAACAGATCTTGACGATCGCGATCGCGACCATTATCAAACCTTGCCATGAACAGTAAATCTTCGACTAGATGTGTCATCTGTTCCGAAGCCTGCGCGATCGCCGCGATTTTCTGGACATCGGCATTATGAATACGCTCTGGATGGCTACGAATCACATCCACCGAAGTTTTGATAGCCGTCAAAGGGCTACGCAACTCATGGGAAGCATCAGCCGTGAACTGGCGCATCTGTTCATAATTTTGTTCAATTGGTTGCAAAGTTTGCCTAACAAACCACCAGCCACCCACACTACTCAGCGCGATCGCCAATAACCCACCCCAACCAAAAGCTAATAATAATTTTTCTAATTCTTCACTAGACTCCGTAACTCTTACATATCCAAGCAATACTTTTTGAGAAGGTTCTTGATTGCCAATAGACTCGTTGGTATTATTGACTCTATAGACAGGTATGGTTAAAGCTCTTAAATCTTCATAGGCATCATTAGTTTTTCCCACTTGACTATTTTCTAGTTGCTGTACTTTCGATAGTTGCACTGAACTTACCAGAGGAAAATTAGGGATCTTTTTTCCTGTTTGGACTAACAATTTACCATCAGCATCAAACCATTCCACCGTCTGCTGATGTTGACTGATATCTTGCCAAGGAATATCTAAGTCCCCATCATTATCAAAAATGCGATCGCGCTGTTCTAAACTGTGAGATATATTGGAATTGGCTTTCAGCTTTGGTAAACTATGAGATGCAGCATCAGCAAGTGTGGCAATTTGGCGATCGAATTTGTTGTAAAGATTATTAGCAAAATATTGATAAACAAAAACGACCATAATGACTAAAACGGTAGACATTACGCTGAGGTAACTCAATAACAAACGTAAATGCAATGCATTAAATGGTTGTTCTAACCAGCGTTTAATAATTTTTTGTAATCTGATTTTCCAAGAACTAGAATCCATATTCAATTTTTTTCGCTTGATCCAAGTAAACCTTTTTATCATTAAAAAGGTTTTGATAAACTTCAGTGACGGTGCGAGTTAATTCCTTTAAACTAAGTTGAGCTTTAATATAATTTTTTAGAGTAGCTTCAGTTTTTGGTCTAGATTTTTTGTCGATAGATGCAAGTTTTTGAAAAATTAATTTGTAAGCATCTTCTAAGGTAATATTTTCATCTTGTTTTAATGACAATGATTTTATAATCGAAGAAATCTCGTCACTGCGTTTACAAAATATTTTTTGATTTTTTAGATAAATAATCAGTGGATCAAATCCAGTATCTTTGGAAATAATATGAAAAAATGCCTCTGGATCTTTTTGAGTTAACTGTCCTAAGACAAAAGTAATATGAAAATCAAGGGCATTTTTCCCACTTCCATTAATTTGAATCCATTCAAATTTATTTCCTAATTTTTGAGATTTTAAAACCAAATCAATTGGGATTTTAGTTTGATTAGTCCCAATAAATATTTTGATATAAAAACCTTTATCTTGAATGCAATCTAAATCGATGTCTTGTACATTTTCATAATCGATTAAAATATAGTTATTTTTCATAAATGTTTAAGTTTATATCCCAATCCATAAATTGTTTCAATTAAATCCGTTGCTGCCCCAGCCTGTTTTAGTTTTTGGCGCAGACTCCGAATATGTACCTTTACAGTTTCCTCATTTGGCGGCTCGGCAAATGACCATAGATGCTCGATAATTTCAGCCTTGCTAAATGTGCGATCGCGATGGCGCAAGAGCAACTCTAAAATTTGATATTCCTTGGGCGGATAATTCTTCTCGATTGGGCAAGTTCCTTTAATCTTGTGTGCTTGTCAAGCGATCGGGCAAGTCAGCATTCTGGATGATTATTTTTATTTGATAGCGCGGCTTGTCACTATAGTATGATTTTGTCAGCCCACAGCAAACGATCGCGTGCAGTCACACTATGCGTATAGCCATATTTACCGAGACATTTTTACCAAAAATTGATGGCATCGTTACGCGCCTAAAATATACCGTTGAGTATCTGGTCAAACTCGGTAATCAAGTCTTAATATTTTCGCCCGATGGTGGACTCAAAGAATATTGTGGCGCTGAGATTTATGGGGTGTCAAGTTTTGACTTTCCACTATACCCTGAACTAAAAGTCGCTTTGCCACGACCTTCGATTGGCTATGCCCTAGAGCAGTTTAAGCCAGATATTATTCATATTGTAAATCCTGCAATTTTGGGGATGGCGGGGCTTTATTATGCAAAAGCGATGAATTATCCGCTTATGGCTTCTTACCATACGCATTTACCTCAATATCTACAGCATTACGGTTTAGGATTTCTAGAAGGTTTGATGTGGGAATTAGTCAAAAATACTCATAATCAAGCAGCGCTAAATCTTTGTACGTCAACGGTGATGATTGATGAATTGCGATCGCATGGTGTTGAGCGTCTCGATCTGTGGCAGCGCGGCGTAGATACAGTGCAGTTTCATCCCAAGTTTAAAAATGCAGAAATGCGATCGCGCCTCACCCAAGGACATTCTGAAGATACTTTATTTCTTTATGTGGGGAGATTATCCGCCGAGAAAGAAATTCAGCAAATTTTGCCAGTGCTGCAAGCGATCCCCAACAGTCGCCTTGCCCTCGTCGGAAATGGTCCATACCGCCAAGAATTAGAAAAGATTTTCGCGGATACAAACACCAATTTTGTGGGATATCTGCGCGGTGATGACTTAGCATCCGCTTTTGCTTCTAGCGATGCTTTTCTATTCCCATCGCGCACTGAAACTTTAGGCTTAGTCCTACTCGAAGCGATGGCGGCTGGTTGTCCTGTGGTGGCGGCAAATTCGGGCGGTATCCCTGATATTGTCACCAATGGACTTAATGGCTATTTGTTTGAGCCAAATGATAGTCATGGTTTGGTAACAGCCACTAAAAATCTCTTGCAAAGTCGCCATGAACAAAGTCGGAATGAATATATGTGTATCGAAGCGCGACTAGAAGCCGAAAAATGGGGTTGGGATGCGGCAACCCGACAATTACAAAACTATTATGAGCATACGATTGAAGCTTGTCAGCCCGTTTTGAGTGCATAAATTCAGGATCGTTTTGGCGGGCGAAGCCCGCCGAAGCGATTTTTGGTTTTATTAGATTTTTGATGCTAAGTAATGCTAATCAACAACTTAACAGTGTTACCTAACCAAATCAAAGCCACTACGCCGCCAGCGATCGCCATCGGCACGATCGCTAAGGTTTTCCAGCTTTTTATGCTTAAGGCGATCGATGCGCTCCATACTTGCCAGACGATAAACCAAATGATCACCGCGATCGCCGCAAGAGTCCGAAACTGTGACGGCAAACTCAGAGCGGGAGCCATAAATAGCCAAGGCAAACTCGCAAAACCTGTCAGAGTCAGTAATTCAACAAGTTTGACCTGCCGTTGAAAAACATTAGCTAATTGTCTGAGCAAGTAAGTAAAAAATAGCCAGCCAATAATCCCACTAATCATTGACCAGATAATTACAGAAACTGATATTTGATCAAGGCGCAGAGTTTCCAGTGCGTTGACTAAAGCAATGACGATCGCCCCTTGCGTAAATGAGGGATTAGCCTTAAGTTGCTCAAAAGTTGATTGGGGCAGAAATAATGTCCCATAGAGGCGATCGAGAAATGTCCCCAAGTTTTGTGGCGGCTTGGGTGGAATATCGCTAGAAATATCAGTAGCGATCGCATTTAAATCAGTAGAATCTGGCTCGGTGGGATTCATGGCAATAATCAGTGGCAATAGCCATAGGATAACTCAAGTCTAAAAGTATATTCATATTTACATATACTCTTCAAATTCTTCCATTGGGGCATCAAAATCCTCTGACATCGCAATTTTTCCTTTCCAGATGCCAAATCCATGTTGTGGTGACGGTAATAGTCATGGGTTTATGTTAGTGCATAGATAATTGTAGGGGCGTTGCATTTGCGCGATCGCTTTTTAAACTCATCACAGAAATCTCGATCGCAAATGCTGTGCTTTTACTAGACATTCTATAGAGTGAAATTTTCAATCCTCAAACAAACCCCTTCAAAGTCAGCTAAAACTTCTTCATTTGTAAACCTGACCACTTGCAATCCATAACCTTCTAATCTCTGCGATCGCTCTAAATCATAATCTCTAGCCTCTTGACTATTGTGAGTGTCGCCATCAATTTCAATCACCAGCTTTAAGGCTGGACAGTAAAAGTCTACGATAAAGTTGTCGATGGGTCTTTGTCGATAAAATCTGGTCGAAAGGTGGCGAAGATAGTCATACCAAAGTCTCCGCTCTGCTTTGGTCATATTTTTACGAAGTTCTCTAGCGCGATCGCCTAGTTTTGGGTTGTAAGGCAGGTGGTTGTCGGTTTGGAGCATAGATTCTCATTTTGTGAAGTTGTCTAAAGCCCCCCTTTCTAAGGGGGGTAGGGGGGATCTCTAGTCACTTTGAATATACGAGTCAATTGTGCGATCGCATTAATAAGCTTGAATAAAGTTTTTTGGCTGCGTTTGGAGGGGTGATCCCCCCTACCCCCCTTGCAAAGGGGGGCTTTTAAGAGAAGAGGTTCTTTTGTCTCCGATAGTTTCCAAGATAAGTTTCTCATTTTGTGAAGTTGTCTAAAGCCCCCCTTTCTAAGGGGGGTAGGGGGGATCTTTAGTCACTTTGAATATACGAGTCAATTGCGATCGCCTTGCAAGCTTGAATAAGTTTTCTTGCTACGTTTGGAGGGTTGATCCCCCCTACCCCCCTTGCAAAGGGGGGCTTTTTGCTAGTTGTTGAACTTGTTCTAACAAACTCTGAACTGTGGCTGCGTCGGGGGATTTGAGGTGTTGCAGGATCGTGAGGGATTCTTGGAGATAGGAAATCGCCGTTTGAAAATCGCCTTTGTTCGCTAATAAATTTCCCATATTTGCAAGTGTATAGGCTTTAAGCTAATCGGCATTTAAGTTGCAAGAAATATTAATATAGAACAACAGACTTACTGAGAATAATAAAATGCCAGCACGGAACTTTTTAAACGAAGACCAAGTAAAAAGATTGCAAAATGAATTACGAACAAGTGAATTG